>CBINDO010000430.1:0-5484 GCA_966249405.1 uncultured bacterium
AACAGACCATCTGTCCAGACGGGCTTGCGTGCTTTCACGAACCGGAGCCTTTCCCTGCCACACACTGGATGTCGCCGTCGACGACCACCAACTCCAAGCTGTCGAGATCACGCCCTTCGGAGAGCGCCTGGAGGATTTGATTCGACACCTTCGGCATGACCGTGTTTCGCAGGATGTGGTCGACGTTGCGAGCGCCGCTCTCGACCTCGCGACAGCGATCGGCAATCGCTTCGATGACGGCATCCGCGACGCGCAGCTCCACGTTGTGAGACGCCTTGGCTCGACTCACGATCGCCGACGTCTTCATGCGGACGATCTCCTTCAAAGCCTCCGCGCGGATCGGAACGTAGGGCACGACCGTCATGCGCGCCAAAAGCGCCGGCTTGAAGTGAGCGCTCAGCGTGGGCTTGACGAGCTCGGACAGCGTCTCCAAGTCGGGCACGGGCTGATCCGGTGGCGCGGCCTCGGTGAGCAGATCGGTGGCGAGGTTGCTGGTCAAGATAACGACCGTGTTCTTGAAGTCGATGACCCGACCCTCGCCGTCGGACAACACGCCCTTGTCGAAGACCTGGTAGAAGAGGTTCATCACATCGCGATCGGCTTTTTCGACCTCGTCGAGGAGCACGACCGAATACGGACGGTAACGCACGGCCTCGGTGAGCACGCCGCCCTCACCGTAGCCGACGTAGCCCGGCGGCGACCCAATCAAGCGCGAGACGGTGTGGCGCTCCTGGAACTCGCTCATGTTGACCGTCACGACGAAGCGCTCACCGCCAAACATGAGGTCCGCCAAAGACAGCGCCGTCTCCGTCTTACCGACGCCGCTGGGGCCAACCAACAAGAACACGCCGAGCGGCGTCTGCGGAGGCTTGAGCCCCGAGCGGGCCGCACGCAACTCGCGACCGAGGACGGCTAGCGCGGCGTCTTGTCCACGCACGCGTCTGCCGATGCGCGACTCGAGCTCGAGGATCGCCGAAACGTCGTCCTTGACCATCTTACCGACGGGTACCCCCGTCCAATTGGCGACGACGGAAGCCACGGAAGCCTCGTCGACGTCCGCTGCAACCAGCCGTTCAGCCGCGGGAATGGCGTCGAGTTCGTCCAACACCTTGCGCAGCAACTCGCGGTCACCCTTGTTTTCCTTTCGGACTTCGTCGATGCGCGCCACCAAGGCGCGCTGCTTGCCCAGGCGCGCCTCGATCTCGGCCACCCGCACTTCCAGATCGGCTTTGCGCGCGAGCGAGGCGTCACGAGCGTGGGTGTCGATGGGGTGGCCAGAGGCGTAGTCACGCTCGAGCCCCGCCAGGTGACGGTGCACGGAGGCGAGCTGCGCCTTCAACTCCTCGAGCTCCGCCGGGGGAGCATTGCGGCGCAAGTTGACCGACGCCGCCGCGGTATCCAATAGGTCGACCGCTTTGTCCGGCAGCTGACGACCGGAAATGTAACGCGCCGCGAGGGTCGCTGCGGCCGACACCGCTTCGTCACGCAGGATGATGCCGTGAGCTTCTTCGAAGCGTTCACGTAAGCCGCGCATCATCATGACCGCGGTTTCGACGTCGGGCTCTTCCACCTTGACGGGCTGGAAACGACGTTCGAGCGCCGCGTCTTTTTCGAAGTAGCGCTTGAACTCGCTGAACGTCGTCGCAGCGATGGTGCGCAGTTCACCGCGCGCCAGCGCCGGCTTGAGCAAGTTGGCCGCATCCCCGCCGCCTTGTTGACCACCGGCACCGATCAACGTGTGCGCCTCGTCGATGAACAAGATGATGGGCTGGGCAGAGCTCTTGACCGTCTCGATCACGCCCTTCAAACGGTTTTCGAACTCGCCGCGCACCCCAGCTCCGGCCTGGAGCGCCCCCAAGCCCAAAGACAGCAGCTTGGTGTTCTTCAGCTGGTCCGGCACGGTGCCCTCGGCGATCCGGATCGCGAGCCCCTCCACCACTGCGGTCTTGCCGACACCGGGTTCACCCACGATGATGGGGTTGTTCTTGCGGCGTCGCACCAAGATCTCGATCATCTGACGCAGCTCTCGCTCGCGACCGAAGACCGGATCGATCTTGCCCTGCTTCGCGCGCTCGGTGAGATCTTGGGTGAAGCGTTCGAGGGGACCACCTTTGCCGCTCCCGTCGTCCGAACGTGGTGCTCCCGTCGGCTCACGGTTGGCGACGCTCAGCGCTTCGCCGCTACGAGCCGCTAAAATCGGCAGGTCGCGGCGGAGCTCCTCGCGGTCGACCGCCTGCAACGCCGTGAGCTCGAACGGAAGGTACCTGCTCGACGCCTGGCACAAACGTACCAACAACGCGCCGGAACGTACGGACGTGGCGTCGAGCTCGGTCGCACTGTATAGCCAAGCGTCTTGCACCCACTCGAACAGCAGACTGCTGAACACGGGTTTGCCCGCGTTGCCGCTGCGCAGCTCGCCGACGTAACGGGCGACGGTCGCCCGCACCACCTCGACGTCTATCCCGTAGTGGGCTAACACCACGCGAATGTCGCTCTGGTCTAGGTCGAGAAGCGCGAGGAGCGCGTGCTCGACCGTCACTTCGTAGTGGCGAGCTGAGATGCAACGCGCTGCAGCGCCTTCGAAAGCCTGTGTGCAGATCGGGCTGAGCTTCTTGAGCAACGCCCGGGGTTCAACCATCAACATTCGCTTCGTCTCCCTCGGCAGTGGTAATCGCCGGCTCCGTGTTCCAGCCGTTCACGGGCAAGTAGACTCAGAAATGGGCTGGGCAACAATCCCCAATCCACACTCCGAGCCACATTCGAGTTCACATCGAGCCCATGATTGGCCACGCGTTCGCCGTTCCTCAACGTGGGCAATGTAAGATACGCCGCCGCCTTAATGAAGCCGATTGTTCTCTTCCACCGCTAGTTCGGCCGAACTGGTGCTTTCTCACCGATCGCGGAGAAAACGACTCCCAAAACCCCAAATCCACACCTGCCCCCAAACCAGATGTTGGCAAGCGAACGAAAATCGCGGACCCTGTCCCCGGTATCTTTGAGGTCTAACCGGGGTTGTCGAGGTGGTTCGTTCGATGCACAGAGGTTTCCTTTCGCGTTGGTGTGGGTTGTTAATGTGCGCAGCGTTGTGGACGCTGGCGCCGTCTAGCCGAGCACAGTCCGTCGAACGCGACGCGACATGGGACACGATCACGTTCGTCACTGCCTTGAGCGCAGCCGGCGTCGAGCTGCTGATGCCCCGCGTGGCGGACGCCCTACCCGAGCGCACGCTCGGTTGGAAGGCGCGGCATCACGTTTCGGTGCTGGTGCCGGCATTGGCCCTGGGAGGGATCGCTGCCCTGAACGAGTTCTGGTTACGTCCGGACGTTTTCGAGAGTCCACGGCCTGGCTGCGACGAGAACGGTGGCGGTGACTGCATGGGCCTGTTCTCGACCCACACGTTGGGCGCCTTCTCTGCGCTCGGTCACGGCACCGCGGTGTTCTTCGTCGACGCGATGAACTCGAGTAACGGCAAACTGAACTATGGGAGTTTGATCGGACACGTTGGGATTCCGCTGGTGTTTTCCACCGTCACCGCGGTGGGAAGAGGCGTGGGAAACTGGGAAGGAACCGGACAAATCTTCGCTAGCGCGGGCACGGGCCTGGGCCTCGGGTTGCTCGTTGGCTTCGCATATGCCACCCTCCAACCTCCGGAGTGCGGGTACACGGGAGCATTGGTGTGTTGGTAGCGGGTATGATCGAGCGAGGTCGGAAGGTGCGTCGTCCTCGGCGCACATCCTCACCGCTCGATCGCACCCTCGTGATGGAAAACGCGCGGATTGGCAGGAAGTTGCGGTCCGGCAAGCGGTTGCAGGTGGGTCTCGAGGTCTCGGAAGGTTCTCACGCTTGTAGTCTGGGTGGACTATTGGTGAGGCACCTGCCTGGTTTCTCACCCTTCGGTGGCAATTGCACGGGTACCCGTACCGAAACAGACAATGTGACGTTGGTTCGCGCGGGTGTCCTGGCGTCCAGCCCCCAAGCTGGTCCAGCATTCCAATGAATCGATCCTACGACAGGCGCGAAGCGTCATCGCCGTCCCAGGGCGCGGTGACCGAGGTCAGTGGATAGCCCCCCGCGCCAGGGCTGACGCAGCAAGACCGTGAGGGCACCATGAGCAAGACGAGAACCACACCACCGCGTTCACCATCGCCCGGCCC
This sequence comes from uncultured bacterium, assembly GCA_966249405.1. Taxonomy (GTDB): domain Bacteria; phylum Myxococcota_A; class Polyangia; order Polyangiales; family Polyangiaceae; genus SZUA-265. The sequence continues at coordinate 4,155 of CBINDO010000430.1, forward strand.
ACAAAGTAAACGGAATCCGTCCCGAAGCGTCACTGCACCAATCAAAACGGCGCAGGGCAAGACCACGGCGCCCTCGAAGAACTCAGCGACAGCACGACCTCCCGCGTCGAAAGCGCGCGCGGCAGCGTCGGGCCAAGCGGTGACAGGTACCGCCAAGTCCAGCGCCGGAAAGACGAACGCCGTGAAGCCAATAGCCAAACCCAACGTCAAAGCGAGCCCAGCAAAAACTGGCGGTGCCAAAGCCACCCCCAAGGCGTCCAACGCCAAACCCAATCGACGCGCGGTTCCACCGCCGCCGCCCCCCGGTCCGTCGACCCCCGGATTGGTCGGTATCGGTGTGGTCATCGGGTTGACGGGGCACATCGTCGAACAAGCAAACGGTGAACCTTGGTGGTCAGCGCAGGAGGCTTACGCCGCTGACGCCGCCGCCGCACGCCAAGCGCTCCTGGGCACGGACCCTGCCTCGAGGCCGCCGGAGTCGGTGGCGGTGGTGGCCCCGGCCGATCCGGACATCGACCCGCGTCCCCCCGTATTCAGTGCGCTCGCTGATTCCGGCCCGGAACAGGCGCCCGTGTCCTTCCTCGAGGGGTTGAATACCCCGACGGGCCTGGTCGTCCCGGCGGATCCCGCGATCCAGCGCTACCTTCACCACTACGTCGAGACGAAAGAAGGCAAGGAGCGTTTCAAGAACTGGATGCGCCGCGGCGGCGAATACGACCGCATGATCGACGGCGCGTTCCGTAAACACCGGGTGCCGATAGCGCTCAAGGCGCTCGTTTACGTGGAGAGCGCGTTCAACCCGGAAGCTGTCTCACCGGTTGGCGCCTCCGGCATGTTCCAGTTCATGGAAGCCACGGCTCGCGCCTACGACCTCACGGTCGAACCCGAATACGACCAGCGCTTCGACCCCTACGCAGCTAGCAACGCGGCTGCCAAACACTTGGCCGACCTCTACGAAGAGACGCAAGACTGGCCGCTCGCGCTCGCGGCGTACAATTACGGCCTCGGCAACGTGCGTGCGCGGCTGGAAGAGGCCGGTGTCCGCACGTTCTGGGAGCTCGCCGAACGCGACGATTTGCTGCCTCAAGAGACGCGTCAATACGTGCCGCGGATCATGGCGATCGCCGTCGCGCTGAGTAACCTCGAGCACTACGGCCTCGACAAAGTGGGCAAGGCAGCATCCGCGCCGCGCACCACCCGCTACGAGCCGCCCATGGGCGTGCCGCTCTCCCTGCTCGCCAGGGCCGCCGGTACCTCCAAAAACGAGCTACTGAAGTTGAACCCGCAGCTCCGCACGGGCGAAATCCCGAACACCGGGACGGCAATCACG
>CBINDO010000431.1:0-5466 GCA_966249405.1 uncultured bacterium
CCCGTCCTTGGCTTCCCGTCCTTGGCTTCCCGTCCTTGGCTTCCCGTCCTTGGCTTCCCGTCCTTGGCTCTCGATGCGGTGTTACGCGCGGTGCGCACACCCGCGCTGTTCGTCCAGGGCACGCGCGACGTGATGTGCCCGCTCGAACGGCTCACGCCCTTGCTCGACGCCCTCGAGATCCACACCGAGCTCTACGTCGTCGAGAGTGGCGATCAGCGGTGATCCCGGCCGGGCCACGGCTACACTGGACAAGTACTTCCCGTCCTTGGCACGCGAAAGCTCAAATCCCTCGAGTCGCTCGGAACGGCTTGCCGCGTGCTTCGTCTCTCGCGCCGGTCCAACCATTGCCACCCCTGGCGGCGCGTTCGTTTCACGTGAAACGCGGCTCCCCGTCCCTCGTTTCGCAGAGTCGAACGCTGAAGGGGTGCACCTGGTTTGCGCGGCGCTGAAGGGAGTCGCGGTGCGGCCGCGTCGCAAGTACGCGCCCGTGCTCCCAAGCCCGGCGCAGGCCCATGGGGCCGCTCGGGCCCGAGCGCCATCCGGCCGCGCCAAGGTCGGCTTCCTGGAGACCTCGCCGTTTTCGCCCTCCGCGCACGACGCTCCCGCGCCCTCACCAACTCCACTCTGGCGGGCATGGCGATACCGTTTCACGTGAAACCCCCGCTGCCCAGGGCGAGCGCCGCCTAGTCTCCGGCGTGCGCGGCGACGCAACTTACAGGTCGCGCGCCCACCCGTCGAACGACAGGTCTCGCCCGCGCGAGTCGCGAGCGCCACCCCGGATCGACCTGGGCCCTTCCGTAGCAATGAAACGGCCTCGTGCCGCGCTTCGCCAGCCGGGAGCCCCACCGCGGGCCAGTCGGCGCGCCTTCGTTTCGACCCGTGCGGCCTTCGCATGCCGGGGGGAGACCCTGACGGAAGGGCACCTCGAACGGATCAGGCGGCGGGACCCAACCGCCACCGCTCCTCCCGCCTCAACCTTGCCGGGGGCCGCGGCACCGTCCGCAATGGGTGGGGGCTTACATGGACCAAGCCCAGTCGTTTCCCGCAGCCCTGCTTGCGAGCACCCCTGCCGCGACTTCACCGCCTTGGACGCCCTCCGGGGGGCGACGAAAGGCGTCTGGGTCTGGGCCCGGTTTCCCCTGCCCGCCGGGGCGTCATCGTCATCCCGTGGTTCCACGCGGCTCCAACCCGGAGACGCGCCGCCGCGTGGGGAGCGCTTGCCGGCGACCGGGTGCGGGTGCGACGGGTGTTGTCGCCGCGAGCGGCGTCTCGGCGTGCGCCCGCAACCGCCTCCCGGGCGTTCCCCAACGACCCCGCCGAAACGCCAGATCGGCGTCACACTGGCACCCACGCCGTGTGGTCGCAGTCCCAGTCGGCACCAACGCGACCGCGGCTTCCACCATTTGCCTGTTGTGGGCCCCACCTGGGCGCCCGCTAGCGTCGTTCGGAAACCCGAGCCAGCCAGGCCCCGGGGCGGCCGCGGCGCCGTCCGCCTCGGCCCCTCACGGGCACGGAACTACCCCCTGAAGACCCAAACGCTGCTGAGCAGTCCCGAGGCCCCTGGGCAACATCGAATACAGGGGTGAATCCCGCGACGCCTCGTGCGGAACCGGCGCAACCCGCGTCCACGGCTTTCGAAACTCCACCGCGAGGCACCGCGGACGGCGCTCGCGCGGCCCTGAAGCTACGCCCACACGACGCCAAGGCCCGCACGGGGCTCAGCCGTGTGGAGCCGACGATCCCATCACCGGCGCACGGCCGAATACGGCTGACCACCGTGAGCGTCGCGCGATCGTGCGGCGACGGCCCACCCACGGCTCCTCCCCACCGCTTCGAGCGCCTGCGAGCTCGGGGCGCGATTTCGCTGGAGGCTCGCTGCGTGAACCCGGGCTCCACATTGCCGGATTGGACGTTTCACGTGAAACGTTTCACGCTGCCCCGACGTGCGCCCTCCGGAGCGCGCCGGTACGATGTGTCGCCGCCAGCGCCACCGAGCTCGAGCCGGAGCCACACACGTCGCGGCATGGAGGGCTGAACGCTCGGCCTCGTCCGACAGAGAGTCCGACAGAGAGCGCCCGTAACGCCGCGTGGTGCTGCGTGTACCGACGCGGAGGGCTCGGTCTTCAATGCCTGCCGGCGCTGAGCGCGCCAAATGGCGATACGCGGCGTCGCGTTGGCTCCCAACGCTCGCGCTCTTCCGCGCTCAGCCCCGTCCAACTTTCGCCTTGGGCCGCCAGCAGCCGGTAGTGAAAGTCTCCCGCCGTCAGCGGGGCGGGGCGAAAACATCTGCGTTGTCGACTCACGCCTCAAATAGCTTCAGCATTCTCGGGGTTCGCTCCTCGCATCTGCATCCGCCGCGCTCCCGCTGAGCTCGGTCCGACTTTCACCACAGGCTGCTAGGCTTCGTGACGGTTCGGAGCTAAAGACGACGCATGGCCTCGGAGCACCTCGCGATACTGCTGGAGCAGCGGTTGGCGGATCTCCGCGAACGGCACCTGCTGAGAGACCGCCATAACGCCGCTCGCGCGCGCGCCGAGGCAGGCGCGGCGGCGTTGGGACGGCCCTTGGTGGACCTCTCTAGCAACGATTACCTCGGCCTGGCGCGCCTGCCCATCGCCCCAAATGGCCCCGGTGGCGCAGGAGCATCGCGACTGATCCACGGCACGCGACCTGCACACGTCCAGCTCGAGGCGGAACTGGCGGAGTGGCTCGGAGCGGAGGATGTGCTGCTCTTCACGTCGGGATACGCCGCAAACGTCGGGCTGATGTCGGCCCTCGCCGAACCCGGAGATCTGGTCGTCAGCGACGCGCTCAACCACGCCTCCCTCATCGACGGATGTCGCCTGTCGCGCGCGGAGGTCGCGGTAGTGCCGCACCGCGACGTCGGGGCGTTGGAAGGGGCACTGCGTCAGGCCGGCGATCGGACGGTTTGGGTCGTCTCGGAAGCCTACTTCAGCATGGACGGCACCAGTTGCGACTTGGCAGACATCGGCGCGGTGCTCGAACGCTACCCGAAGGCACATCTGATCTTGGACGAGGCTCATTCCCTGGGGGTCTTCGGACCCGAGGGCAGGGGGTTGGCAGCCGACGTCGGCGTCGTGCCGTCGGCGTTGGTCGGAACCTTCGGCAAGGCCTTCGGACTCCACGGCGCGTTCGTCGCCGGGTCGCGAGATCTCTGCGCTTGGCTGTGGAACCGGGCGCGCTCTTTCGTGTTCTCGACGGCGTCCAGCCCGGCCCTGGTCGCGGTCGCGGTCGAGGCGGCGTCCGAGCGCCTGCGGCTCGTCAGGGGTGCGACCGCGGAGCGCGCCCGACTGCAAGCGATCTGCAGTGCGGTGCACGGGCACCTGAGTGAGCGGTACGCGGAGCGAAAGGTCCGGGGAAGCCACGGCCCAATCACACCGCTGCTCATCGGCGCTGAGGAAGCGGCAGTGCGCGTCGCGTCGGAGCTCGCAGACTGCGGCATCCTCACTCAAGCGGTCCGCCCACCGACCGTCCCGCAAGGCACCTCACGCATCCGCTTGAGCCTGGGATCACACCTCGCCGACGACGATCTGCCCTATGCACTCGATGCACTGAGTCGAGTCCTGACGCGGTGCGCATGATCGCTATGTCCCACCAAAAGGCGCTTTCGAGTTCGCTTCGCATCGTCATCACCGGTACCGGCACTGGCGTGGGCAAAACCTTCGTCTCGACGGAGCTCCTCGCCATCCTCACGGAGGCGGGGGTGAAGTGTTTGGGACTCAAGCCGATCGAGACGGGCTTCACCGAACCCGAACGCTCGGACGCGGAGGCGCTGGCGAGAGGGGCAAGACACCCGCGATTGACCCCGGCGTTCACGTCGCCGGTGCCAGAGTCTCCCCATCGCGCAGCCCGGCGCGCGGGGGTGGCCCTGGACGCGCAGAAGGTCGCCGACTGGGTTGCGCTCCAGACGGCCGCAGCTGCTCCCGATGCCGTCGTCGTCGAGAGCGCCGGCGGGCTGTTCACTCCAGTCGGTGAGACTGTGCTGAACGTCGATCTGGTGCGCGCCCTCGAGCCCTGCACTTTCGTGCTAGTCGTGCCCGACCGGCTCGGTGCGCTCAACGACGCGTTGTGTTCAGTGACCGCCGCTCGCGCCGTGCATCGCGCGCCCGACTTGCTTTGTATGAATTTGCTGGACGAGGGGTCGGTCGGCTTGGAGAACACGCGGGAGCTGTCTCGACTGGGAACACTTCCCCCTGTTATCCAGGCCCCGCTTCTGCGATTCAACGCCGCCCAGGACGTCGTGAGACTGTTCCATCACCTGCGCCAATGACGCGCACCGTCCACGGCGCATATTAACGCCTGCTTACATAGCCAGGTGCGGCCACGTAGGTCGGGGTATCCTTGCGCCACTAACTGGCGAAACCTATAGGAGCTTGGTAGTCTAATAGGGCTGGGTCGGTAGGAATGGGGGGAGGGGAAAATGGTTAGGGGACTGCTGTACCGAGGTTCTACGCGTAAAGCGGAGTTCGAATCGGGTTCATGGTTGATCAGGTGCGGCGCTACGTCTCACCGAGACGAACTGCGACGACAGCTGCCGGGGGATCTCTTGGTGCGCCAACTACGTCGCTTCGAACGTCCGCGCCTGCTGATATGCAGTCGCGCCGCGCCGCTCTCGGAGTCAGCGGTGCGGGAGCTAGCGGAGCCGACGTGGCTGGCGGACGCCGCGCAAGCTCCGCTCGGGCAATTCGACGTCGTGTGGGACGCCGACGTGCTCCACGAGCTGCCGCTCGACTTGCGTCTCGGGTTCATCGCGCACGTAGACTCCCACCTCGCGATCGGTGGCTCCTGGATCACCATTTCGCGCGACCACCACGGCACGGAGCCGGCGTGGGGCCATCCGCTCTCACCCGAAGAGGTCACGAGCTACTTTTGTCCGGCGTACCAAGTCGTTCACCAGGACGTGACCCGCTTCGGAGTGGGACCGAAGGAGACGATGAATTTCGCCACCCTGGTGTTCACGAAACGCAGAGCGATCGAGCCGCAGCAGCTCGACCTCGAGTTGCAGAGCTCGATTCAAGCGGTGGCTACCCGACGGCGTGGTCTGCGCACACCCGAACGGCACTGAGCATGTCAGCAGCCGGAGTTGCACGCGGCCACCGTTCATCGTTCGAACGGCGGTCGCCCCGCGCGTTTGCGCACCCAATTGAGCGCCGCGAACACGCCGTCGTTGGCGATCAACCGCCGCTCCAACCGGGCCTTGCCCGGAAACTCGAGCAGGGTCAGGGCGATCACCAGCGTGATCAACCCTTGCCCAGGTAAGAACAACATCGCCAAACCCGCCACGGCGAGGAATAGGCCCAACAAGTTCTTGAGCACGCGGCGCGCCGGGTGGGCCCGGAGCTGGGCGGCGCGCAGTTCCGGGTGAGACACTCGTGAAAAGTACTCCTCCGGGAGCCGCGCAATCCACCAAGGGACGGCCACGGCCGAGATCACCACCGTGACGAT
>CBINDO010000432.1:0-5466 GCA_966249405.1 uncultured bacterium
TGTTCGAGAGACACCTTCGACGGCATGTCGAGGTTGATGTCGGCGTACGCGCCCGACCTGGTCATGTTGCAGCTGGGAGTAAACGACGTCTGGAACGCCAACGCACAGATCCAGCCCGTGCTCGACAACTACACCACACTGGTGCAACAGGCTCGAGCCCACAACCCCAACGTCGTGGTCGTCATCGCCCAAATCCAACAGATCAACACTCAGCAGGCGGCCACGCCGTGCGCCGCGACGACGTTCTCTCCCAAAGCCAAGGAGCTCATCGACGCGGTGCCCGCCTGGGCGGCCGGGGCGAGCACGGAGGCGTCGAAGGTTTACGTCGCCGATCTGTGGACGAACTCGATGGTCTCGGAGACCAAAGATTGCGTGCATCCGACGGACGATACGGGAGCGCGCCGCATGGCTGACAACTGGTTCGCCGCGCTCCGGCCATTGCTCGAGTAGGGCGATGCAAAAAGACGAGTCATGCGCGCGGTCGTGCCGGTAGTCGTGCGTCGGCGCCGCCGACCTTCACGACCTTGTCGCACCATCGATCTCGCGCCGATGCGGAGAGACTCCGCACGTCGTGCACGGTAGTGAAGCTCACGGGCGCGAACCCGCAGAACTTCAGACTCGCGCCTCCAAAGCTGCGATGCACGGCGCGATGGTTGACGAGTGTGTACCAGAACCAGGGGCTATCCATCGTCAAGATCACACGCGCCGAGCGCCCCGCGAGCAGGCCCTTGGGCAAGGGATTGCCGCCCTCGTAGCGAAAAGCCCACCCCGGTAAAAACAGACGATCGAACAGTCCGCGGACGATCGCCGGCGGCGCCGCCCAGTACATCGGAAACACCCACACGACGTGCGACGCGCGCTCGACGGCCTCCTTGACTCGCACGAGGTCCGGTTCGAGGGGCTGGGTCTGCCGAAAACCCGTCCGCAAGACCGGGTCGAAGGTGAGCGAAGCGATGTCGATGCGCTCGACCTGACCGCCGTTGGCTTCGTAGCCGCTGACGTATGCTCGAGCGAGTCGCTGATTGAGGGTTGGAGAGTCGGAGTCGTGATCCGCATGGCCAAAAAGCAAAAGCGCGCGTGGTGACATGCCCGTCATTTTGCAGACGGACGCAGCGGTTACCATCCACAAATCCACAAACGTGTTATGCAAAAATGCATGACACGGAGAGACGACACCTTGGCAGGGCACTGGGACGACGTCCGGGTGTTCTTGGGAGTCCTACGTGCCGGCACCTTTTCCAAGGCGGCGCGCCAGCTGGGCATGGAGCAGTCGACGGTGAGCCGCCGCATACAGAATCTCGAGACGGTCCTCGGGCACAACCTCTTCGAACGTGGTGCGCGATTGCCGTTGCCGACCGACGCAGCCTCGCAGTTACGCGCGGCGGCGGAGGCCGTCGAGGCCGAGTTTTGTCGCTTTTCGGACACAGCCACCCGGCTCCACGGTGCAGGCTCAACGGGCCAAGTTACCGTCGCGCTCACGGAAGAACTCGCCGTTCACGTCGTCGTGCCGCAGGTGCTACCGAGGCTGCGCGAAAGCCATCCCGGCGTCTCGTTGAAACTGCTGACCAGCTACGACGCCGCGGACTTGGCGGGGCGCGAGGCTGACGTCGCCCTGCGTTTCTTTCAGACCTCGCGCGGCGATTTGATAGGGAAACGCATCGCTACGCTGCAACTCGCAGTGCTCGCGTCACGCTCCTACGTCAAACGCGCTCTTGGCCGGCCCTTGCAAGAGCTCGACTGGGTGGCGGTGAACCTCCCGGGCGTACGCACTTCCGAGGGAGCCTGGCTAGACGAGTTGTCGCCCAACAATTGCCCCGTCGTGTGCAACAGCTATCAGGTTCAGCTCGCTGCCATACGCTCCGGACTCGGAGTCGGGTTGGGGCCCGCTCTCTACGCAACCATCGACCCTCGCGTCGTCGCGATTCCGACGCCTGCAAAGTTACCGCCTTTGCAGCTGTACCTACTCACCCGTCGCTCGATCCGAAAAGTCGACCGAGTGGCAGCGGTACTCGATGAACTCGAACGCGCTTTCAGCCAGTTGAGTGGCGCCTGACTCTACGCCATGTGTCACGGCACCTTGGTGACGCTCACCGAGTCGACGTACAAGTCCACGTTGGTGCCACTCCCTTCCGCGTACACCTTCAACCTGGGTGTCGCGCAGCTGGCCGGCACGGTGAAGTTCCCGGTGAGCTGCGTCCAGACGCCGCTCGGGACCGCTGCATTGTTCGCGAGCCAGAGGTATGTCACGTTGCCAGCGCAATTCAATTCACGGGTGATGTTCACCTGCGCCGATGCCACCCTCCCGACGTTGACCCAAAAACTGACGTCGTAACTTGCTCCCGCCTGAACCACCGCGTCGAGGTTCGTCGCGGCAGGGCCAGTGCTCGGGCCGGTCACCAGCACGCTGCGCGTGCCCGTGTGCGCCCTCGCCGTCGAGTTCGAGAGCGTGCCAATCCAAGACTCCCAGCCGGTCGTCGTCGCCGACTCGAAGTCGTAGTTGCTGACCAAGTTGGCTGGCACGACCAAGTCACACGACGGTAAGTTGTCGGCGCTCGCGGCAGCCCCTTCGGGGCACGCGCTGCACGTTCGGTCCTGTACGGCGCTGGGCTCCTCGGCGGCATATCGAGACGGCGCGGCGCAGTTGGTCCAAGTGCGACAAGCCGACTCGTTGGCTTGCTCCGTGTAGGAACCAGGCGCGCACGGACTGCACTCGCGATCCGTCGTCGAAGTGCCTTGCAGACCGACGTAATCCCCCGCCACACACGTGGACCACGTCTCACATTCGGAAGCGTTCATCTGCGTACTGAAAGTACCGGCTTCACAGAACCCGCACGTACGGTCCGTTACTGCGTCCCCTTCGGCATTGACGAACTGCCCAGGCGCGCAGCTGGTCTTGACCTCGCATGGCGTGGCCGGGTCGTCGTCGTTGTCCCAGCTGCTGGCGTCACACGGGAGCTCTCGATCGGTCTTGCCCGAGCAGTAAGTGCCGGACGAACACGTCGTGCAACCACCGTCGGAGCGGTACGTGCCAGCGGCGCAATCACTGGCTCCGGTGCACTCGCCGGCGTTCTCGCTGGTCGTCGTCTCACCGTCGGGGCAAGTCGCGCACTGTCGGTCCCGCGTCGCGCTCCCCGGCTGCAATACGTATTGCCCGGCAACGCAATCGCGCCAACCTCGACATCCCTCGGCGTCGAACTCGCTCGAGAACTGTCCCGACTCACAGGGAAAGCAGACCTCGGCGTCGTCGACGCGTGAGACGAACGTGCCAGGCGCGCAGCGTACTTCTGGCACGCAGAAGCCGTCGCTGTTCAGCTCGCCTCCCGCGCACGTGGGGACGGCCGTCGTGGGCGCCACGGACACGGCCGAACTCAAGTCGACGGAGGACTCACTGCTCGAGATGAGCTGCGACTCGGCGCTCGGCGCTGCTGTGGGTTCGAGTAGTTGAGTGGAGTCAGTCGCCTCCAGCTCGCGTCCTTCGAGTCCGTCGAGACGGTTGGCGCAGCCGATGGAACTCGCTGTCGTCGAGACCAAGAAGAGCCAAGCGCGAGTCGCGACGGGAGCTGCCATAAGTTGAAACGAGGTCGTCCGAAGGTTGACTGGGAACGGGGACCGAGGCGCGTGCACTGGCCAAGGTGAGGCCGACGGCGGAAATCCAACCCTCCAAATGTGGAAGCGAACCGGTTAACTTGCGACCGAATCGCGTTGCACGCGGACGCTTTTTTCGGCGTCGACCTCGAGCACCGCCTCCTCTGCACATTTTTCGAGCGCTGTGTATCAACCCGAATCGCTGGCATGGGCCGCAAAACTCCGCTGAGCCGCCGCGTCGAGCCTGTCGACGACCCGTGACCTCGCAAGGCCGCCTGCGACCGGAGGTGCCAGCGGCCGTTCGTTGGTGCCCGACCACGCAGCCCGGCAGCGCTTCCAGTCGAGCCCGAATCAGTCGTCAAAGGCCGTCGTCACGAACCGGAAACAAAGGCTCGGCTACGCGTGGGCGTGTGAACACCCGACCTCAACGTGGCTGGACGATTTCGGAGTGGCGAGCAGCCTACCAACAACAGCACCTCGACCCGCAGTGTTTGCTCGAGTGGGTATCGCAGTTCGACGCTGGGGACCACGCGTGGATCTCGATCGCAACCCCGGCCGAGCTGGCGCGTCAACTCGCCGACCTGGAGCGTCGTCTGTCCGCCGTTGGCGGGGACCGCTCGAAGCTGCCCCTCTACGGGATCCCGTTCGCGGTCAAGGACAACATCGACGCGGTGGGGTTCGAGACTACGGCGGCGTGTCCTGCGTTCTCCTATCCCGCACCGCACGACGCAGGCGTGGTGGCGCGGCTGCGCGCCTTTGGCGCCATAGTCGTGGGGAAGACGAACATGGACCAGTTCGCCACGGGTTTGGTCGGAACGCGGTCGCCGTATGGTGTGGTACGAAACGCCTTCGACGACCGCCACATCTCGGGGGGCTCGAGTTCGGGGTCTGCGGTGGTCGTGGCTCGCGGGTTCGTGCCGTTTTCGTTGGGTACGGACACGGCAGGTTCCGGACGGGTGCCGGCGGCTTTCAATAACATCGTCGGTTGGAAACCGACACGCGGCGCGTGGAGTACGTCGGGAGTCGTGCCCGCTTGCCGAACCCTGGACTGCGTTTCGGTGTTTGCGCTCACGGTTGCCGACGCCAGGCTCGTCTCCGAGTATGCCGAAGCCTATGATCCCACGGACCCGTATTCACGTGAGCGACCGGGCGCGGCTCCGGTCCGCTCCGAAAGCGAGCCGTGGCGGTTGGCGATCCCGGATCGGCTCGAGTTCTACGGGGACGCGCAAGCCGAGGCTGCGTTCGGCGACATGCTGGCGACTCTACGCGGCATGGGCGCTCACATCGAGACCCTGCGCTTCGAGCCTTTCACCGAGCTCGCGCGCTTGCTCTACGAAGGGCCGTGGGTCGCCGAGCGTCTCACCGTGGTGGAGCCATTGCTGCTCGCTGTCCCCGACCAAGTGGAGCCCGTCGTTCGGGGCATAGTTCGGCAGGGCAAAGAGTTCTCCGCCGTCTCGTGTTTCCGCTACGAGTATCAGAGGGCGGCCCTCGCGCGTTCGATTCGCCTGGCGCTACTCGGGTTCGACGCGTTGGTCGTGCCAACCACCCCAACAATATTCACCGTGACAGACGTCGCGGCAGACCCGGTCGGGACAAACTCCCGTCTGGGCGCGTACACCAACTTCACCAACCTCGCGGACTTGTGTGGCCTCGCCGTGCCGGGCCCGTTCCGCAGGGACGGCTTACCTGCAGGCGTCACGCTGCTCGCACCGGCTTGGCAAGAGTCCACCCTGGCCAAGATCGGAGAATCAGTCGAGGCGGCGCTGGCGCTCCCGCGCGGCGCGACTGGCCGAGCTTACACACCGTCCAAGCCCGCGGCCTCGCCCCCCGACGACGGCCGCTTCGATATTGCCGTCGTAGGTGCACACTTGAGCGGACTCG
>CBINDO010000433.1:0-5387 GCA_966249405.1 uncultured bacterium
CCGGGTGGTGTGGCAGGGGTCGTTGGGGATTCTCCCAACGCCCCTATGCCGATTCTACGGGTGAACGTGAGCGAGCTCTGTAACGACCGCATCGAGGTGACGGCGTACTTCGGAGTGTTTGCCCGAGACGCCGTTGACGATCAGCGAGAACACCAGCGGTGGCTTCGTGCCCTGTCGGAGCACATATCCGCTCAGAGCCAGCGACTCGTCGAGCGTGCCGGTCTTCGCGCGCACCCGCCCCTTTGTCTCCGGGGTGGTGAGGCGATTGGCGAGGGTTCCGTCGACTCCTCCAGTAGACAGCTGCGCCAGCATTGCCTCGCGTCTTCGGGGGTCGAAATAGGCGTCGCGCAGCACTGCGACCAACGTCTCAGCGCTCACTCGATTGGCGTCGAACAGCCCGGAACCATTCAGAACCCGTGAGCCTTGGGGCATCGGCGCCGTCTCACGGAGCCAGGCGTCCGTCAAAGATGCACTTGCTGCAAACGTCGCGACACCATTGGGCGCGGCGCTCAGCGACTTGAACACCATCTCGGCCGTGAAGTTGTCGCTGTGTTTTCCGAGCGCCGCGAGGAGCTGGTCGAGTGGGGCGGACGTGATGTACGAGAGCAGGGGCAGGTCGCGCACTACACCGCGCTCGACGCGCGCGACCTCGACGCCCACATCCCTGAGGGCGCGCGCCAGCACGTAGCCGGCGACCAGGCTTGGATCGTCCACGCGCTTGGGGAACCGTTGACGCGACAACCCCACCGCCACGTGGCCCCCGATGTTTGCGGCGAGCTGGCCATTCGGGAGTTGGCTGAGCGTGAGTTGAACGTTCTGTCCACGCCCGCGCGCGACCGTCTGAATCGTGCCCTGCGTTTGCACGATCCCCGAGGGCTCGAACCAAACGCGAGCAGGGGCGTTCTCTCCTTGCGGCAATACGTTGAGGGTCACGGAGTTTCGCTCGACGGCCAGCGCGCTCACGGGAGCGCGGAAAGACGCCCACTCGTTGGGCTGCTGTTCGAAAGCGGGCGGAACCGTTTGCCCGTCGAACGCGCTCTGGTCTACGAGCAAGAGGCCCACACGGCGAACGCCTCGGTTGCGCAACGTGTTGGCCAGACGCCAGAGATCGGCCTCGGTAAGCGTCGGATCACCGTCGCCGCGCAGGACGAGTTTGCCGATGTCGCCTTTCGGGTCGATGGTTCCGAACAAAGCAGTGCGGAAGGTGAATGTCGGCCCCAACTTGTGCAACGCGAAGGCCGACGTGATCAGCTTCATGTTCGACGCCGGATTGAGCGGAGCGCTGTGGTTCGCCCGAGCGACCTTGCCGCTTCCCAGGTCCAGAACCTCTGCGCTCAGGGCGCCGCCATTTTGCGTTACCCAGTTCTGCAGTTCCGAGAGTGCCGCGACGCGCCACGCGGACGAGCTCGGTGCCGGTGCGCCGGCTTCGCCAGCCACCTCCACTTGCGCATGCGCCACGGAACGTTGGGCGTTCGTGCACAGCGCGGCCGACGTCACAGCGAAACCGAAACCAACAACCGAAAAACGTCGTGTCACGGGCATCCATACTCAACCCTTGCCTCCCCTGACAAGGTGTGCCAAACGGCATCGCGTGTTTAGGCTCGGACGCGCAAGTGTGGTCGCTTTGGGTGTGTTCATGGCGGCGCCGCTCGCAGCGTCGTCGGTCCGCGCGCAGGGCGCGCAAGAGCCAGGAGCCGAAGCACAGGCCGGGGCCAATGCTGCTTCGACTGGAAGCGCTGCATCACCGTCATCTGAAGCAGCGGCGCCGCCCAAGGCGATCGGGCTGACCGACTCCGGCACGTCCACCGCAACAACCGCTCCGACCGGTGCTCCCGAGGCCCGCCAGCCCTTTTACCCCGATCGCTACCCGCCACCAGAAGTGCGCTGGAAGACCCTCGGGTTGGGAGCAGGACTAGTTGCCGTAGGTTACGGACTCGCGCTCGGTACGAGCTATCTGTGGGACGGCGCGCCGGGCATGCGGTCACTGCGCACGCCGGTGATTGGGCCCATTGGCGCGATAGCCGACGGCGGCTGTGGCGATTCGGAAGGCGCCAACTGCACCACCGTGACTGTGGTATTGCGAGCACTCCTGGCGGGCATATCCGGGCTTGCCCAGGTGGGCGGTATTGGTGTGTTAACCGAAGGGGTCGTCATGAAGACGCAAGAGCGCCCAGTGCCCGCTGCCCAGCGATCCCAATGGTATGCACTTCCGGCTGCGTCGAAATCCGGCGCTAGCGTGACTGTCGGCGTAACCTTCTGAAGGTTACATCGCGCGCTTCGATTCCCAGTACTTTGGGCTGAATGGGGCGCTGGCCTTGCTGCGTTTGAACTGGGCGCCCGGCGCCCTTTCTAAACTTCAGAACTTCGTGAGTGCATGTTCAATCATTTCGTGTTACGACAGCCTCCCATCATGCAGACAACTACAAGTCTGAGCGTGGTGGTGAAGGGCGTTGGCGAGCCCCGGCTGCAGACGCACGACCCAAGTGATCGACCGGGCGTGCGTGCATCTGGAGTTTGGCAGCCGTGGACATCACAGCGCCCGGAGGCCGAGCAGGGACGCGCTGGTGGCTGTGAGGCCGCGTCGCTTCTCGAGCGAGCCACTGCTGGGGTGTCGGCGCTGAACGTACAGTTCGATGCGCGAGCCTTGCGAACGAAGCCCGCCGAAGCTGGAGAGACAGCATCCAGTTTCATGACTCGGGTTGCGTACCAGAACGAAAACGAATCAACGTTGGCTCCCCGCCGCCGGTGGGAGACCAACACATTAGGAGATGTGCGATGAGCCGACGAACTAAGTACGTAATGGTAACGGGCGGGGTGGTTTCCTCGATTGGCAAGGGTTTGGCAGCCGCGTCGATGGGGGCCCTGATGGAAGCTCGTGGGTTAACTGTTACCCACATGAAGCTCGACCCCTACGTCAACGTCGACCCTGGCACGATGTCGCCGTATCAGCACGGAGAAGTGTTCGTCACCCAAGACGGCGCCGAGACGGACCTCGACCTCGGACACTACGAACGCTTTACGACCACGCGTCTGAAGAAGACGGCAAACGTCACGACGGGGCGCATCTACCAGAGCGTCATCCAAAAGGAGCGTCGCGGCGAATACCTGGGCGCGACCGTCCAAGTGATTCCGCACATCACCGACGAGATCAAGAGCCGTATCCTCGACGCCACGCAGGGCGCGGACATTGCGATCATCGAAGTAGGCGGGACCGTCGGGGACATCGAATCGCTGCCGTTCCTCGAGGCGTTGCGACAGCTCAAGGTCGAACTCGGCCCCGAGAACGCGCTCAGTGTACACGTGACGCTCGTGCCGCATATTGGCACCGCCGGCGAGCTCAAGACGAAACCGACGCAGCACTCCGTGAAGGACATGCGTGAGATCGGCATCCAGCCGGACATATTGATCTGTCGTTGCGACCGACCCATCAACAAGGGGTTGAAAGAGAAGATTTCGTTGTTCTCCAACGTCGCGGTGCGGAGCGTGATCTCTGCGGTGGATGTGCCCTGCATCTACGAGTTGCCGCTCGTACTGCACGCGGAAGGCCTGGACGATCAAATCGCCGAACGCTTGAACATTTGGTCGCGCCAGCCCGACATCTCCAAGTGGGAACGGGTCGTCAAGCGCTTCCACAACACCAAGGGCAGTGTCCGAGTGGGGGTTGTTGGTAAATACGTTCACCTCAAAGACACCTACAAGAGCTTGCACGAGGCGCTCGTGCACGGTGGCCTCGAAAACGAGGTCACGATCGAGTTCAAATACATCGACTCCGAGTTGATCGACGGTGCTTCCCCCACCGTCCTCCAGGACCTGGACGCGATCTTGGTGCCCGGCGGCTTCGGCGATCGGGGTATCGAAGGTAAGATTCGCGCTATCCGCTACGCACGCGAGAACGGTGTCCCGTTCTTCGGCATTTGTTTGGGCATGCAACTGGCGGTGATCGAATACGCACGAGACGTCTGTGGCTTGACGGGAGCCACCTCCGCTGAGTTCGAGTCCGGCGCTACGCACAAGGTCATCGACTTCATGAACGATCAACGAGACGTCACTGCCAAGGGCGGAACGATGCGTCTCGGGTCGTATCCGTGCGTGATCGCGCCGGGAAGCGTAGCTGCGAGGATCTACGGCAAGACGGAAATCTCGGAACGCCACCGCCACCGCTACGAGGTGAACAATACCTACCGCGAGCCGCTCGAGAAGGCTGGTCTCGTGCTCAGCGGGACGAGCCCGGACGGCAAGCTCGTCGAGATGATCGAGCTGCCCAACCATCCTCACTTCGTCGCCTGCCAGTTCCACCCCGAGTTCGAGAGTCGGCCCACTGCAGCGCACCCACTGTTCGTACATTTCGTTCGGGCGGCGTACGAGCGTCGCGCGACAACGACGGCCGCTCCGTCCAAACCGAGCGACAAGCCCGAGGGCACGACGCCGCTGCGGGCACATTCGGTGAACTAATTTCGCTTCGAGCTGCTATCCATCCCTCCATGAGAGGTCGGATTCTCGCTCTGGGGTTGATCGCAATCGGGTGCGCGTCTGAGCTCGTGACTTCGGCGCGCACCGATCAGCTTCCGACCTTCAAGCAAAAACTGGAGGCCGCGCAGCAGGCGAAGCCGACCAAGCTCGACGCTGCCCAGGTTCGTGACGTCGCCGTTGCGGTCGCGTCGCGCGAGTTGGTCACCGCGCGTCAGCCCGAAGCCGAGGCACGTGTGGTCGAGGTCGCGGACTGCGCCGAGCCGCTTTCGGAAGCGCTCGGCACGCTCTCCGAGCGACGCGACTCGGTGGGCGCCTTGGCGATTCAGGTGTTGATTGACGCCCGGCATCTGGACGACCAATTGGATGACTTGTCCGAACGGTACCGCGCGGCCGAGCAAGACGATTGGAGAGCCGTTGGGATGCGCGCCTCCGTGCAGCCGGCGAGCTCCAGCCTGCGCGTCGCTGGGTTCCTCGACCCGGACTTGCGCGTGCGACGTGCGGCGCTTCGGGCATCGCGAGACGCGCGTGCCGTCGCGGACCTTCCGGCCTTGTTCGAGGCTGCTCGTCTGGATCCGGATCGCGTCAGTCGCAAGTTTGCTCTCGAGGCTCTAGCCACCGTGGTCGATGCGGCGTACGTGGCGCGCTTGCGCGAACTCTGGGCGGCGGCCGATGAAGAGGAGCGCCTCGAGATAGTGAACGTTTGGGCGAGCGCGCGAGGCTTTTCCGTCGGTGGCCAACAGCAACTGGCGTGGGTGTTGTCGACGGACAAGGGGAAGGCTGCTCTCGCTGCCGCGGCTGCGTTGCTCGAGCAACGGGCTGAGCCCGTTGCGGCGTGGGCCGAAGAGACGTTGGCGGCTGCGATCGGCGGGGGCCCCGTCGAGGAGAGCCGTTTCGCTCTGCAGGTCGCACCGCGTAGG
>CBINDO010000434.1:0-5362 GCA_966249405.1 uncultured bacterium
CGATGAACCTAATGAGATGGGAGACTCGCTACCTGCAATTGACCTCGGAACCAACGTTAAAGCTCTCTCCGTTAGCGTTGGTTCACAAAGCACCTGTGCTGTACTGGACAATGGTTCGGTCAAGTGTTGGGGCGTAAACAACTACGGCCAACTGGGCCTTGGCGATACGGCGTCTCGGGGCGATGAACCGGGTGAAATGGGGGAGTCACTGCCAGCGCTTCCTCTGTGGTAGCGGTTGTCCCCTCACCCCTTCAACCTCCGCAAGTCCGCCCGTGCCATCGGCCCTTTGAGCCAACACAACGTCGTGCGCGACTGCAAGAGAGCGACCTCCTTGGGTCGCTTGGCATTGCGCATCACGAACCAGCGCGGCGCGAGCGCCTTGATGGTGGCGGCGAGCGTCTCACTGTCTAGGTCGCTGCCACTCGTGTGGCTCATGGATTCGACGACGCGTTTTCGGTCCGCGTCCGTCGAGAGCCGCCCCACGCACCAGAAGCCGGCGTTGGACAACACCCGGTAGTCGAGGTCCATGGGGTTTTGCGTCGCAACGAGCACACCTAGACCAAACGAGCGGGCTTGTTTGAGCAGTGAGATCAGTGGACGTTTCGTAGGCGGATCTTTGGGGTGTGGCGGCGCGAAGCCGTACACCTCGTCGAACACGAGTAACGCGCGTAACCCGTCGGTTCCCGACTGGGTGCGTACCCAGCCGAGCACTTGGTCGAGCAAGATGCCGAGCACGAGTTGCCGTTCGTCGTCGTCGAGTTGGGCAACGCTGACGATGACTACCGGCGTCCGGCCGTCGTCGCGGGGGGCCAACCACTCACTCACGTCGAGCGGACCGCCCTGCCGCCACGCCTCGAAGGTGGGCGATGCGAGCAACGTGTTCAGCGCGCCCGCCAAACTCGACCGTTCGCTGTTGGAAATGAACTCGTCGACGGGCATGGCGCCGATGACTTCCAGCGGCGGCGTACGCACGTCATCGAGCAACGAACGGACGTCCGCCGGCTGCCCCGCGCGCAGGCGGCGCTCGGCGAAGATGGAAAGCACGACGTGATCGCGGCTCTTGGTGGGATCGGGATTGCGCCCAATCAACCGCAACAACAAGGAGATGGTTGCGCTCAAGCTCTCCCGCGCCAACTCCACGTCGGTTTCCCACAGTGACGAAACGCACTCCAGGGCGGAGAGCACGTTGAGCGGTTCACAGGCTTGGCTTCCCGGAGTGAACACGCGGGGCGCCATCGCCAGACGGAGCCCCGCCACGTCCGCGGGACCGCGGTTCCAATCCCCGAGCTTCTTGCGCCAGTCAGCGGCGAGTTGTTCAGCCGCGGCGTCCAAAGGGACGCCGCGTTGCCGCACCGTTTGCGCGTCGATCCACGGCAGAAACTCCGCGGCAGTGAGCTCCGGGAACGTGAGCAGCAAGTTGGGCAGATCCCCTTTGACGTCGATCAAGATCACGGGGATCTTGGAGAGCACCGCCTCCTCGACCATCACCATGAGCAACCCCGTCTTGCCGCTCCCCGTTCCACCGACCACGATGCCATGGGTTACTAGGTCGTCTGGAGCTAGCTCGTAGGCGCGAGTTTGCCCCGTCCCGTCGAGCGGTCGAATGCCGCCCAGTGCCATTCCACGTCGTTCGTTTGCCATGTGTTCACCGTTGCCAGACGCGCTTGCCGCTTGGTTCGACCGAGTTAGCCCTTCGCCCCGAAGGGGCTGTCACCGTTTCCGATGGCGTCGCCACCAGCCGGTGCGGCCGGTACGACGTTTGCCTGCTCGCGAGCCGCAGCGGGGGCTGGCTCCGTCGGCTTCGAGCTCTTGGACGACGTGCCGGAGTTGCGCCGCAGGGCCGGGGCGATGGCGTCGACTTCGTCTGGGTCCTGAAGCAAGTACATGAGCGCGCGACGACACTGCGCGTAGGCGCGATCGGCCAACGTCCACGCGCGACGGACACGCTGTGACCCTTCGGTGCCCCCCGTTGTCTTGCGGTGCTCGCGCTGGCTTACCAGAAGGAAGATACGCGGACCAATCAACGCGCCGCGCTCGAGATCGGCCTCGGTGACGCCGCACATGTCTTTCACTTGGTCCCACTTGCTTCGATACAAACCGACGAGCGCAACGACGTCGCTGGCGGAGTCCTTCTGACCGGCGCCTTCTTTGATCTTGTCTACCGCGGCCGCATCGAAGATGCCGCTCGCGACGAGAGGGGTCGCCCAAAGCAGGAACTTACCGCGTAACGCAAGCCCCTCCGCTATCAGCGCCTCGGCATCGGCGGGCTCAGGCGGCGGTAAATTGGAGATGTGCGTGAACCACGCCGAAATCGCATAGTCTTTCAGGTTATCGACGTTTCTGATCTCGAACTCCGGAAGTTTCACCATCCGATCGCGAAAGGCTAGGATTCGATGCGCCACGCCGAGGATGATCGACGCGCCGCTGACGACATCCAAGTTCATCGGCGCAAGTTCATCGAGGCTCACCGCGTCAATCTCTGCGGCGACGCGTTGCGCGGCTTGCTCTGCCGCTTCCATGTTGCTGAGAATGCTCGTTACCGTTTCTGAAGGTTGTTTCATGATGTGCTTCTTTCTCACCGTGAGACACGTCGCCCACGCCGTGTGAGTCGAGTTGTCTCGCATGGACGGTGATTCGACCCCCCCTCCCAGTGGGTTGCTCGCGACCGTCACTTTTTCGATGGCAACCCGACGGGAGTTCCCACGTTTTCAGTGAGGATGTACGCCGTCATCGCGTCATCAGAACATGCCGTTCGGTGCCACGGACCAAGGCAACGTCCGAGCGGGTCACCCGCTCTCCGACTGAACGAACTCCCAAAACTGAGCGGGATACCCGCTCCCAGACGCGGCCAGCGACCCCCAAAAGGCGGGTTACCCGCTCCGCGACGCGCTCCGCGCCCCGGAAAGAGCGGGGTACCCGCTCGTCCCACGGCCCAAATGGCATTTTGGCGAGCGGGGTACCCGCTCCTGCTAGCAACTGACGCGCTCGACGGGCGGATCACCCGCGCCTTCTGCGCCTGGCGACGCGCGAATTGAGCGGGCTACCCGCTCTTGCGGAGGGACGAAGCGGTTTTGGGGCGGGGTACCCGCTCCCAAGCACGGAGGGCCGTGAGCCAGGCCGTTCTTCCGTTCCCAAACGACCCTGACGAGCCTTGTCCCGTTCCCGTCCTGTACCTGCTTATTGCGCCACGACGCCGTCTCATGGGAGCGTGCCTGCCAATGCACAAGGCAGCCGCCGGTCCAGTTGCTAGGATACCGAGTGGTGCAGCGCAGGCTTCAACAGCCCCGGCGCAGCGCCGCTCCTCCGAGAACCGCGTGGACGTCTATTTTTCCGCCGATGTCGAGACCGATGGGCCCATCCCTGGCCCGTTCTCGATGCTGTCCTTCGCGTTGGTCTATGCCGGGCGCTTCGACGGCATCCAGTTTCAGCGACCAGTCTCCTACGAGCAGCGGTTCTATGTCGAACTCAAGCCCATCTCCGCGGAATTCGAACCGGAGGCGCTGGCCGTCAACGGCCTCGATCGCGAACGCCTGAGCCGCGAGGGCCGAGATCCGGTCGACGCCATGCGCGCAGCGATGACCTGGGTGGACGAACTCTCCGTCGGCGGTGAACCGGTGCTCGTGGCGTACCCGCTGAGCTTCGACTGGACTTGGCTCTACTGGTACTTCATGCGTTTTGCCAAAGTCTCACCGTTCAACCACTCGCGTTGCTTCGACATCAAGACGGCCTTTGCCGTGAAGGGTCACCGCCCCATCGTCGATGCCGGCCGTTCGCAGTTGATGCCCGCGCTCAAGGGGGCGCACGCGCACACGCACCACGCGGTGGACGACGCGATCGAACAGGCGCAGATTTTCGCCAACATCATGGAATGGGGAGATCGAAGTGGGAGTGGTTCAGGCTTGAGCCGGTTATAGAGAACGCAACGGGCGCGTTCCAGGGCCGGCTAGCGAGAAAAGTGGCCTTCGGCGCCACTTTGGTTCTCCTGGGTAGCCTTTCCGAACCGACATCCATAATCTGGTTACTACTGGTCACCCGTTCTCCACTGGGTAGCCCTTCTTCGCCGCCATAGCGCACCGCAAAAACGGAAGGCGTGTTGCGCCAGCTTGACGCAGCTACGGCGTCAGGGGCAGATTGTGGACGTGGACGTATCTCTCGAGGTCGAAGGCGCGTCGCTCGTCTTCCTAGGAACGCTGAATCCGGCGATCTTCCACCCCGCGTGGTTCAAAGCTCAGGATCTGATTTCATCAGCGGATGAAGCGGATGCGAAGCTGGAGGTGGTTAGCCCAGAAGTGTCCGTGATGACGGTGAGGGGCTTGCGAGTGCTGGTTCAGAGGGATCGGCTCCAGATAGAGTTAACCGGGTTAGATGCACTTGGGCCTGCCCGCGACATAGCCGCGGGGACCCTGACTCAACTATCGCACACACCGCTGACGGCCATGGGGTTCAACTACCATTCCCATTTTCGCGTCGCGAGCCTCAAAACGTGGCACGCTATCGGTCACCGGCTGGTACCAAAGGACGGTATCTGGGACGCTCTCCTGGACGAGGCGGGAACGATGGCAGTGCACGTACAAGGCAAACGTCGAAAAAGCTCGGCAAAGAATACAACGATCCAAGCAGAGTCGTCCGCGAAGGTCACGCCCGGGGTCTACGTCGGCGTGAATGAGCATTACGAAGGGCTCCCTATCGACGACTTCATCGACGTGTTGGGCACCGAGTGGGAGGTATTCCACCGCTACGCACGCGCAGCGGCGAAAGACTTGCTTGAAAGGGCAGCACATGGCAGCTGAGGCCCGAAGCCATGAGGCCTTCACTGCCACGTGGATACACTCCGAGGCAGCCGTCCGAACCAACGGAAACATCGACGCGAAGAGTTCGCTTCGCGAAAGATGTGAAGCAGTTTCATGGGAAAGCCCGCCTGCGGTCGCCGGAAGCCTTGTGGAAAACCGACCCGTCCGCCAGGTCTCGACAGTGCCCGAGCAGTCCAACGCAAGTGAAGTGGCGAACAGAAGCGTCAGGTTGGTACCTAAGCCCGGCCTTAGGCAGCGTTTCGCTACCTTGGAACAGTATGAAGGCACGGTGACGTCGATTGAAGGCGAGGAGTTCGTCGCTCGACTCCGCAACACCCTCGAGGAAGAGCCGTTGCAGCAAGCCACGTTCCCACTAAACCTTGTTTCCGAGTCTGATCGCGATCTCGTCGCCGAAGGCGCTGTGTTCTACTGGTCGATCGGATATCGAATAGAGCCTCACGGTCAGCGGTCGCTGAGCAGCCACGTCGTCTTTAGGAGGTTGCCAGCCTGGAGCAAACAGGACATAGCAAAGCTCGAGAAACGGTCCGCTGCATTGGATGAATTCTTTGGAG
>CBINDO010000435.1:0-5362 GCA_966249405.1 uncultured bacterium
CCAAACATGAGTTTACCTAGCGCGAGTCCCCCGCGGGCACCGGAGTACCCGGCCCAGATCGTCGCCTGATTCTGATTGGGATGGGTGAGCCACGGAAGGTTCACGATGGACCCCGACTGGACGACGATGACCGTCGGCTTGTTGTAGTCGAGCACCGCTTGCACGAAGTCCTGCTGGCCTTCAGGCAACTCCAGTGAGTTGCGATCCCCGCCCTCGGCGATCGGGTATTCTTCGCCTTCGTCACCCGGCGTGTAGCCGACCACCACTACGATCGAATCCGCGTCGGCTGCGGCTTCGGGCGAGTTTCCGCTGGTCACGTCACCTTCTTCGCCGGCGGCGGCGACAATGCCTGCGAACGGGCCGACGCTGCGCTCGGGGTCGGCGTTCACGCGGGTGGAGCCGCGATCTCCGAGTGCGGGGTCGGTAGCAAACTGGAAGGTACATTCTCTGGAAATCGCGCCGGGGTCTGCTGGGGCAGGGCAACTCTTGGGCACGGAGGAACTAATGAGAGAGAAGTCATCTGCGGGACCAACCACGACAATTTTGTCGACCCCACTGAGCGGCAACACAGGTGCTTCTTCCAAGCCGTTGCTCAACAAGACCATCGACTCCAGGGCCACCCGTTCGGCGAGTGCCTCGTGTTCGGTGTTGGCCTCTAGGGAGCCCGAGTTTTCGCCCAGTGTGGATGATGGGGGCTTCTTGCTCCAGCCGTCGGTCGTTCTTGCGCTCTCCGAACGATACTTTTGGGTGAGTACACGTCGCACGGCATCGTCGACGAGGCTGGTGTCCGCGTTCTCCAGCGTCGCGGGGGAATAGTGCAGCTGCCACGGCAACTCGACGTCCAAACCGGCTCGGAGCGCTTCGTCCGTGAGTAACTGCGCGGTCGCCGAATCGGGTTGAGCCTGCCCGCCGGGCACGGCCCACCAATCCGAAATGACGAAGCCTTGAAACCCCATTCCCCCCTTCGCACGCGAGCCCTTGAGCACATCTCTCAGCAGATGCTTGTTTTGTGTCATCTTTCGGCCGTTGACCAGATTGTATGCCGCCAATACGCAGCCCACTCCCGCGTCTTGCACGACCATTTCGAAGGGGCGAGTGTAAACTTCACGCAGGGACTGTTCGCCGATGAGAACGTCCATGGATGTTCGGCGCATCTCGATGTCGTTTGCCGTGAAGCTCTTGGCGCAAGCGGTGACGTACTCCTGAACACCGACCGCGAAGGCACTGCCCATTCGGCCCACGAGGTACGATGCTTCGCCGTAGCTTTCCTGGCTTCTGCCCCAGTACGGGTGACGAAGCAACGTAAGCCCAGGACCAATCAGGACGTTGTTTTTGGACGCAGCAGTTTCGTCGCCGATGGCCGCACCCACTTTGCGTTCGAGCTCCACGTCCCATGACGCGGCTCGTAAGGACGGCGTTGGGAACGCCGTCGCAAAGTTGTCGTAGTCGTTGGTGCGATTGTCTTGGCGAGCATCCAAGTTTACGCCGCGTACCCCATCGCGGTAGCGAAACCCACGGATCGTTCCGACGCCAGATACTTCGACATCGGGGCTGCGTTGGATGTCCGCGTAGTTCCCGATTCCGGGGACACCCAAAAGTTGGCTGTACTTTTGCTCGGGTGACATCGCAGACAACGCTTCGTCGACCGCGGCGCGCACTGCCGGCGTTATGCTGTAGCCGTGCATGGAACTCTGGTCGAATTGTTGCGACGCCACCGAGCCACATGCGAACGCGGGGAGACTCGGATCGTCGACGGGATAGTCCGTATCGTTCGATGAGCTCTGCGTCGGTGAACCCGTTTCGCTCGTCGTCTCGCCGCCATCGGGACGATCAGCTCTGTCGTTTTCTCCGACGATCGACGTTTGACTGCCGCAGCCTACCAGAATGGTCGCCACCCATGGGCCGACCCAACCAACCATTCGAATCTTCATGTTTGTCTCCCTACGTGTCCGAACCCACAGTGGTTTGGAACTCCCCAGGTAATGTTCCGGCATCCCGTTGTTTCTGATCTTATTTCGTTTGGACATCGAGGGGCCGTTGCTAGGGTCAGGGGCGTCTGCTTTCGAGCTCGTTTGCGCGACGGAGAATGGCTTCGCGTTCTGCTGCCAAGGTACCTCGAGGAAACTGACGGGCATGGCGCGTGGTCAACGCGCGTGCGCCCTCGGTGTCACCGGCACGCAAGCGTAAACGCGCGGCCTCGAGCAGCTGGCGTTCAGTGAGGAACGAGAGCGACGAGTTCTCCGCCGCTAAGTCGTTGGTGTCACTCGCAGCGGTCGAGTCCGAAGGCCGTGATTGTCCCTGTAATTCGGACGGTTCGACGATGCGTGCACTGTTGTGCCCCGGTTTGATGTGGACCGTGGCTGCCGTCGCAGGTGAACTCGTGGGGATGACCAATGGGGTGAACGATTGGGAGCTTTCGGCGCTCGGCGCTACTGCCGATTGGGGCGTATTGGATGCCGAAGCTTGCACCTCGCTACTGATTTCGCGTGTCTCTCGGGAGTGAACGACGTTTGCCCGCCTCTCCAAGGGCTCGACGGATGGGTCGACGACCGACCAGACCCGGGTGGCCCATCGCACCGTGTGCTGCACGACGAGAGCTCCGGTGGGGGTGGCTGCAAACGCGCTCGG
Source organism: uncultured bacterium (assembly GCA_966249405.1). Classification (GTDB taxonomy): domain Bacteria; phylum Myxococcota_A; class Polyangia; order Polyangiales; family Polyangiaceae; genus SZUA-265. The sequence continues at coordinate 2,629 of CBINDO010000435.1, forward strand.
TACAGCCACCGTTAAGGTCAGTGCCAGTAACCAGGAGCGTGCTCGGGTTTTCCCTGCCGAGCGTGCTGCGTGGGGAGGATCCTCGTCGAGTGTAGCGCGAATGCGGGTGTACATAGCCCGCTCGAGTCGAGCGGTGGGCACGGTAAAGCGAGACAACTCGCGAAGCCGCGTCAGCTCTTGCAGCGGCGGCTCGACCTCGGAAGGTTCGGGCAAACGCGTATCGTCCTTCATCGCGATCCTCCTAATGCTACGCGGTCGGACTTGGGTTGGAAGTCGAGCAACTCGCGCTGACGAAAGGCTTGGCGAAACCGCTTGCGTGCTGAGTTCAGTCGAGAGTAGGTGGTTTGCAGCGGTAACTTCAGTACGAGGGCGATTTCGTGCAGGGGAACTTCGTCGAAGTCGTGCAAGAGCAACACCCCTCGAAGGCCGAGGGGCACTTGATCCAACGCTGACTGGAGCCGTTGGAGTTCGGCACGCAGCAGTACCTGTTGTTCGGGGTCCGCGCCCGGTGCGGCGAGGGTCTCGAACTCCTGGTCACTGCGTTTGCGAAACCAGTGGCGTCGCCGGTAACTCGCCGCCAATCGGTAGGCGACCGCGAACAACCACGGCTTGACCGAGCGCTGGGGGTCCAGTTGTGCACGCTGCTTCCAGGCTAACACGAACACGTCGTGGCAAACGTCCGGCACATCACTCGACGGGACCCCGAGACGCCTCAAGCTGCCCCAGACGTAACTCACGTGCGCCTGATACCAGGCCCGGAAGTCGGCGACGTCGGGCGCAGGCGGCTGGGCGGGAGTGACACTTCCGGGCATCCGAGACAAATGCCCTGAGGTTCGCTCATTTCTTTGATTATTCGAACGGGGCCGGTCATTTCTGCAGCGGCCGAGCCACACGCGCGGATTCGGACCAGTCGAGCGTCAGCCGAACGACCCTGCCACACTTCCGGCATGCCGGACGGCTGGGGCTGCGCGGACTCGACCCAGCTTCAACGCCACTCTATGCCCACCGAAGCACGAGGCGCCAGCGGCCACATCGTCCAGGCTGAAGCGGGGGCGTCGGCAAGTTGGAACCTCACCGGCTCCAAGGGTACCAGTAACTGTGCTCGCGTGCCCAAAGCCCACTGCGACCCGAGTCGAAACAGTAGTTCTGCGCTGCCGCTGACGCTGAGCGTCGTTGAAAGATCTCGGCGATCGCGATCGAAACCGCGGCCCTCGCCATAAACCCAAAGGGCGCCAACACTGCCACAAACACGCAACGCGACCTGGCCTTGAAACACTGGGCAAGCCGACAAGGAGAGCTCGCTGTTGGATGCGTAGACTAGCCCGCTTCCTTCGGTCGTCAGCCGTCGGCCGGAGCTCATCACGTAGCCACCCTGCAGGATCATGTCCCACTGTGATAAGTGAACTCCCACGTGGGCGGTGGCACCAGCGCCCACCCCTGGGTTTACGCCCAGCGCGCCGAGTCCGCCTAGCCCCGCGAGCCATTGCAGATTCTTGTATCCCTGCTCACTCGAGCGCGGCGGCTGGGGCACGTCGCGCCGTTCTGTGGCCTCGGGCCGTGGCGCTGCCCTCTCGGCGGGTTGGGGCGCCGCCGAAACGGGCGGAAGCTCGGTGGCCACGCCGGGGGTGAGGCCCTGGCCGTCAGTTGGTGGGACAGATGAACTGCTCGCACCTTCGGGGTCCAGAGGCGCTCGAGGGACCTCGCCGCTCGCGAGGGCAGAGGGTTCCGCGGTCTGCGCGGATTCCGAATTTCTCGCAAACAGGGAAATCGTCAAAGCCGCGGCGCGCAGAAGTTCCGCGCATGGCAAAGTCTGCTCGAAGTTTCGCAGCACGGACTCCGCTCCGGAGGGGCTTGCTTCACGGACGAGCAGTTCGACGCTCAAGCCTTCGACTTGTGCCTGCCGAACTCGCACCAGAAGCTCGACCGGTGCCCCTTCTTCGACGAAACGACGCCCCACCAGTTCGTTGACCCAGTCCGACACTTCAGGTTGACTGGCGCAGCTGGAAACCTCGGGGTCGACCTCGAGCCGGAGGCTGATGGCACTCCAGATCGGATCGGGCGGCGCCGACGTCGTTGTGGGCGCTGCCGAGGGGTTCAGCACTGTCGGCGCTGCCCAGGGGTTCGGCGCTGTGGGCGGCGCCGCGGGCTGAGCGTGCGCTGCAACTTGCAAACACCAGCCGACCGCGAGCACTCCCAGTCGTCCCAGCGCCACGAATGGAGAGCACCGTCCTCGCTCTCTCGAGGTCCGCTTCATCTTCGGCGCTTGTGACACAGGGACGGCTACTTTGGCAAGGAGCGCTATTTGCCCCTACGCTTGACGCGCTCGGGGCGCGGTTGTCGCGCAGGGACGTCCCCCGGGGAGCGAGCTCCTCGATGGCAGCGAAGCGAGCGTGATGCCGACGCCCGCGTACGGCCGCGGGCTACCTGTCCGACCGACACCTCGTCCGGGTCGACTGCTGGGGCGAACAAGGCGAGAGATAACGATAGGTGAACACGCCCCGTAAACATGGGGGGGTGACGGGTCGCAGGTCTCAGGTTTGGCAGACTCGCTCCGATACTGGCGCGTGTTCCTACTCACGCACGAACACACTTGCCAAGTGTTTCGCCAAGAGTGAGACCATCTCTCTCACTTTGGGCGTGTTTTCGTGGTGTTTTGGATACACCAAGTGAACGGGCCGTCGCTTCGAGCTCCAACCGTCCAAGCACGGCTAGCGTCTTGGGAAAGGTGGGCTGA
>CBINDO010000436.1:0-5294 GCA_966249405.1 uncultured bacterium
AGCGTCGCTCTCGTCGGAGAGGATGCTGACCAGCTCCAGCTGCTGGATGCGCGGCTTCACCTCGGCCGTGCACGGCTTTCGCGGCTCCCGAGCCGAACTCGGCGCCGCCCCTGGAGCTCACGTCCGGTCGGCTGCTGGGCGCGACAGCCGCGCTCGTGTCGTTGGTCTGCCTCGTGGTTGGCTGCCGAGCGTTGCTGCTTCGGAGGGGTGGTACAACTGCCGCGGCATGGGGTGGCGTCGTTGGGTTGGGCTTGGGGGCCCTCGTCGTGGCCCGGGCCGACCAAGGGTTGGGTAGTGGGCAAGGACTCGCGGGTGGGGTCGTGGGGCTGGTGTTGGGCACGGCCAGCGTGACGGTCGCGCTACTCGCGGCACGCAGGAGCTCGCGACGATGAACACGTGGCTACGGTCATGGGGTTGGAGCGCGCGTCACGCCTCGTTCGGCGCCATGTTCGCTCTCGGGTGCAACAGATACTGGGTTTGTGATGGAGATGACGACGTGTACACGTCGTTGCCGGAACGTTTATCCGACACCGGCCTCTACACGAACCTCGAGCGCGAAGAGCTCGCCCCCGAAGTCGTCCCCTACACACCGCGTTTTTCGCTGTGGAGCGACGGCAGCGAAAAGCGGCGTTGGATCGCGCTGCCCGAGGGGCGGCGGATCGACACCAGTGACATGGACGACTGGATCTTCCCGGAAGGAACCAAGCTCTGGAAAGAGTTCACTGTCGACGGCAAGCGCACCGAAACCCGCTTGCTCGCAAAAAGCGGCCCCTCCGAAAGCGATTGGTCGGCGGTCTCTTACGTTTGGAACGCCGAGGGGACGGACGCGCTCGCCGCGCCGTTCGGAGCCTCGAACTCACACGACACCGCGCACGACGTCCCCGCGGCATCGGAGTGTGCCGCGTGTCACGGCGGGCGCCGCAGCTTCGTCCTCGGTTTCTCGGCGATTCAACTCGCCGAACCAGCGCCGCCGGGTGAGCTCGATCTGGCGCAGCTCATGGATGGGGGCCGCTTGACTCATCCCCCCGACGTCCCTCCCGTCGTTCCGGGCACGGCCCGAGAAGTAAACGTGCTGGGTTACCTCCACGCCAATTGCAGTTCGTGCCACAACCAGGCGCGCCCTGCCCGGCGCGGCGCCCGCTGCTTCGACCCACAGGACGACCTCGACTTCACACTCGCGGTCGATCAGTTGGACGAACCCGCGTCCACGCCGACTTACCGCACGGCGGTGGGCGGCGTCATCGCACCCGGCAACCCCGCCGAGAGTCGCCTCCTCGAGCTGGTTGGCAACCGGGGCTTCCTCCGTCAAATGCCGCCGCTGGCGACAGAGCAGGTAGACGCGGCCGCCGTCGCCGAACTCCGCGCTTGGATCGAGGGTTTATGAGCCATACATCGTCGTCGTTTGGCCCTCGCTCGATTGGCTCGAAGTTGCGTCGTGCAGCCGCCAGGTCGCTCGAAGTGAACGCAGTGTTGTTGGTGTTGGCTCGCGGGGTGTGGGCGCAGCCGGTGCTCGCCGCTCCCGAACCGGCAACTGCGTCGCAGACGGAGCGCAAGGCAACCCGCCGTCAAACCGAGATCGGTGCGCGAGCACACGTGGGCGTCGCAACCACGCCGTTTTATGTCCCGGAGTTCCCCCATGCGAAAGGTCACGCCGTCGTTTTGGTGGCTCACGCGCGACACTCACTGCTCGAAGGCTGGCATCTCGGATTTCGTGCACCTGTGGCGCTCGGCAGTGTCGCTCAACCGGCAGGCTCCTTCGTGGACGCGAGTGCTTTGGGCAACCCGGAGCTGGAGCTGCTCCACGACTGGCGGCTCACGCGCAGTCCGCTCACCCTGAGTTTCGGTTTGGCGCTGGGAGCGCCCCTGGCGAGCACGGGGAGCGATCTCATGGCCAATCGACTGCTCGCCATCGCCGACGGTCTCGAGGGTCGCACGCGCCCGGAGTGGTTCACGCCGGGTGTCGTGCCACTCGTGCCGTCACTCCACCTGGGCACCGAGACCGGCGCGTGGCGGTTCCAAGTCGAATTCCGAACGCCGGTGTTGGTACGCGTTTCGGACGCGAGCGCGAGCCATGCCGAACAGCGGCCGCTGGGGTTTGCGGCGGTCGTCGCGGGGGGAGCTCGGGTTCGTCTCACCGCAACCTTCTCACTCTCCGCTTCCGCCCAGGTGTTCGTCGACCTCGTCTCCGCGAGGCGCCTCGTCTCCTCCGTCTCACCGCTGCAGGACTTCGAGCAGCTCGGACTCGACGTGCACCTGACGAACGACACGACGTTGGGCGTCGAGCTTCGGACGGCCGTCGGCGGCGAGCTCGGTGGGTCGATGGTCGGTGGAGGCCTAGGCCTGACCGTTGACTTGTGACCGCGCACTTCGCGCGCAAGCCGGGCTGCGGTGGGTGTAAGCAGCGAACGGGCGCTAGGCACCTCACGACGTAGAGCGCCCGCTTTGACCCGCATCTCGCTGTCAGAGTTCTCTTCTACGGAGTCGAAGCCTCGGATGGCGGGAAAGAAACCTCGCATGTTCCTGCGCGCTCTCCTTCCACGAAGGGTTCTTGGCCGACACAACACTTGTCGACATGGGTGTCGTCGTGAGGGATCCCTCCAATAAGCTGTTTCGAGATCCAGGTATACGTTGCGCAGCCTTCACTCACCGGCAACGTCATGGGGTCGCCGTTGGGGTCGACGACGTAGACCTCGCCGTTGGCGGTGCGGCCACAGTGCCGATAAGTCTCACCACAACCGATGTCCACGAGTTCGACGTCTGGCCACACTTTATGACAATACACGTCTCCAAGGACGCTACCAACGTACACCTGCGGAGCCTCATCACACAAGTCGGTGCAGGCCACCGCGCTGCCGAGTTCACCCGCGTCGGCTGCTTGCGAACTCGTTGGGCTTTCGACCGGCACGTGACTGACCGTCTGCGCTTCTTCGTCGCAAATGTCGGTTGAGCACGGATCGTCGTCGAAAGCCGCCGGGAACCCGGGGCGACAGCCCACGTCGGGGGTGCACCATTCTTCACCCGTGCAAAAGAGGTGATCGTCGCAATTGATCGCCTGATCCGGCTCACACACGCCGCTCCTGCAGTGGCCGGTCGAGCACTTGTCGTCGGGGGCGCAGCGCATCCCCTCGCGGATGTCGTCACACTCGGCCGTCCTGTGGTCGACCAGCGCCTCCCTGAAGCAACACCACGCGTCAACGCTGGTGGATAGCCCCGAGGCGTTCAAATCTTCCACACACCCGGACGAGCTGCTTCCCCAGTCTGGATGGCTGCTGAGCTGGATTTCCCCGTAGTCCGTCATCTGGCACTCTCCGTTCACCTCGCCAGAGCACAGTGTAAACACTTCGATGTCGTCTTCGAGGGGCCACGGATTGGAGTCAAGCACACTATAATGGGCTATCATGCGCGCTACTTCGAAGCACTGCCTAACGGGTGCCGGCACTTTACCTTCATCGGGGTCGCTCGATTGCCAGCCCGGTATCCCACCATCAGGGTTCTCGGCGACATCGGTAAACTGCTCCGCGTTCACCCGAATCAAGAACGCCGCCGGTGCAAAAAAGTCTGCGTTGCGCCCAACCAAGTACACGTTTCCGCGACCATCTAGATCGATGTCGCTGACCATCGGGCGCGTCCAGCCTTCCAAGTCCCGTGTCCAGACGTCGGCGCCTTCCGGCGTAAGCTTCTTCACCCTGAGCAGGGACGTGTAGGAGCTGCCCGCGACGACGATCTCTCCGTCTTTGGTCCAGCGCACCTCAGACCAGAAAAGGGGTGCGTCGAACGTGCGGTGCCAAAGCAAGTTTCCCGCAGCATCTCGCGTCTGTACGAACGCAAGGTCGTCGTAACTTCCGGCCACCACCACTTTGCCCGATGGATCCACGGCCACGTCGAATACTCCTGGGTCGCCGACGGCGAACTGGTTGGTGGCAAGTCGCTGGCGCCAGATCAGGTCGCCTTGCCGATTATGAACCAGTAGAACAACGTCAAACCGTTCTAGTGGGAGTCCAAGGTCGAGCGGTGGCCCGTATTGCACCGCCGACACCACGTAATCGCCGTTGGTCGCCATCCGCGTAGCCCCCGGGAACCCGTAGTCTTCGTATCGCCGCTCCCAAAGCGTCTCACCCTGTGCATCGATCGCCGACACAATCATCGTCCGCCAGCGGAGCTGCCCGCGCTCGTACGACGTCACGTACTTCGTGCCATCACTGCCCGTAACGGACTTTTCGCCCTCGAACCAATCTGTAGCGCCTGGAGAGACGCTTGCGAGCCGGGTGTTCAAGTTCCACGTTGCCACGACCTTGTCGTCCCAGGATTCCCTCGACCCAGCAACCTCGACGCAGCCCGGTCGTGCCCGAACGTCGTAGAAGTTCCTAAGGTCCCAAACCGGAAATACCTCGTAATCGGGTCGCCCCTCCGGTGGCGTCCCGGATTGGTCGTCGTTCAAACAGTCGACAGGTTCTGGGGTCCAAGTCGTGGAATCCTGCTCCGACGTATCTGACGTCGCTTGAGGCTGCGACTCGGTGGTTACCGATGAAGCATCGGCTCCCGTGAGCACAGCGTCAGAGAGCACAGTGTCCGTCGTCACGGTTGCCGTCGGCGCGGTGCTCGATGAGCTAGCACTGATTAACGCCGCGCCCGCATCGCGCGGGCCGACCGACGCATCGACGCCGGGAGCGTCAACGGCAGGTCCTTGCCCATGATCTCCTCCGTCCACCGAGCTTTGACTCGTCGTGTTCTGGCCCGCGTCCAGCGGTTGTGCCGTTGCCGTTGACGTGAGCTGGACACTCGCATCCAAGTCCGAGTCCGCCACCGAGTGTTGGCTACAAGCCCCGATCGCCCCCGCAGCTGCCGCGCAACAAGCCCAGACTATCGCCGTCCGCATGTCGCCATCCTACGTGGCTCGCCAGCAGTTCGCTAGTCGCGACACACCGACGTCGGACTTTCACGACCTTCACACCTTCCACCAGATGAACACGCGTTGCACCGTTTCCACGTGGGTCGAGTACTCGAAACTCGTGTAACCCAACGTCAGAAAGCGGCACCGAGAAGCGGCGCCCACGACAGTAGGACGGAAGCGCAGGACCGCCGCGCGCAAGCCGGGCTGCGGTGGGTGCAATGAGCGAACGGGCGCTAGGCACCTCGCGACGTAGAGCGCCCGCTTTGACCCGCATCTCGTTGTCAGAGTTCGGTTCTATTGAGCCGACGCTTGCGGCGGAGGGGAAACTTGGCACTGTCCCACGGGCTCTCCTTCCACGAAGGGCTCTTGACCGACACAACACTTGTCGACATGGGCGTAGTCT
>CBINDO010000437.1:0-5257 GCA_966249405.1 uncultured bacterium
TGCGCAGGCGTGAGTCGAGGACCACGCGGTGCGGACTCTTGCCGCTCACTTTGCTCGTCAATAGGCGTGGATCGTCGCGGAGCACGGTGTCGATCCCGACGAGCACCGCGTCATGGCTGGCACGTGCGCGGTGAGCCGCTCGAAATCCTTCGTCGTTGCTGAGACGGATCGGTTCCTTCGCCGACGCATCGTCCAGGTGCCCATCCAGAGATTGAGCAAAATGGACCGTCACGAAAGGGCGCGCCACACCTCATTGGTAACTCAAAATCGACCGGTTGGGTACTCTTGCGACGCCCAGCCGAAGTCACTCTGCCGCTTCCCTGCGATCGTGCCTCGGCGGTGAAGTCGCGAGTCACAGGGGAAACTTGTCGAGCTGCGCGATTTCTCTATGAGACGTGTATTGGCCCTTGGCGTCGGTCGTCACCTGCCCCATCACGACCGCTGGGTCGTGAGTGAAGTACAGCCAAGTGTTCGTACGCATCGCCTCCCGCAACAACTCGCTCTTCTCGTCGAGCAACAACTCCGGGAAGCGATCGTACCCCATGGAGATGGTCGGTCTCACCCAGGCACGGCCCGGGATCAGGTCGGCGCAGAACAGCAAGCGCTCCCGTTCTCCGCACACCTCGGTGAGCAACATTCCAGGCGTATGCCCGTCGCTCGAGTGAAACCGGAACGCGGGCCCCAGCTCCGCGACCGTGGTTTTCGGGTCGTCCACCAGCACCAAGCGGCCCGAACGCGAGAGCAGCCCTGCGAGCTCGGGGATGAACGAAGCTCGGTCACGCGGATGCGGGTTTTTTGCGCGCTCGAAGGCGGCTTTGCTGACGACGAAATGCGCATTCGGAAACAGAAGCTCGAGCGGGCGTCCCGCTTCGTACGCTTTGAGTAACCCTCCGGCGTGATCGAAGTGCAGGTGACTCGCGATCACGACGTGGATGTCTTCGTGAGACAACCCCAGCTTTGCCAGCGACTGGAGCAAGACGTGCTGGTCCTCGACTACACCATACCGCGCACGTTGTTCGGGCGAGAAGAACGCACCAATGCCCGCTTCGAGCAACACGTTGCGCGAGCCGTCCTGGATCAACAGCGCGCGGCACGCGAGTGGGATACGGTTGAGCTCGTCGGGCTCGTGCCATCGACTCCACAAGGCGCGCGGCGCGTTGCCGAACAACGCTCCGCCGTCCAGGCGCTGGCTGTTGCCGATCACCTCGGATGCGAACACTCTTGCCATTTAGCGCAGGTATTGGCGGGTGCCCAGGGGGGGGGGCCGGACACTGAGCCCGTTGAGCAAGCCGGGACGAGCTGCTCAGCGCTCGAACGGAGCCGGATCTCCGGCACCGACGCGAACCACTTTGCACTGACCTTCGGTCAAATCGACGATCGTGGTCGGAGTTTCGCCACCGACACCGCCGTCGACGACGAGGCCCAAACCCTTGAAGTCCAGGTTGATTTCGCGTGGGTCGATGTAGGGTGCGCTATCCGGACGGCCCGCGGTGGTGCTGATGATGGGGCGACCGAGTTCGCGCACCAGCGCCAAGGCGATCGGGTGTTTGGGCACGCGCACGCCGACGTGTTTGCGCGGCGACTGCACCACCTTGGGGACCTCGTGGGTCGAATCCATGATGAAGCAGTATGGGCCGGGCAGGTGTTGCTTCATGATCCGATACTCGTGATCGTGCATGATCGCATAACGCGCGACGTCACCGAGATCGCGACAGATGAACGCCAGCTGTTGCGTCTTCTGCATGCCCTTGATCTTGTAGAGCATGTCGATCGCCTTCTTGTTCATCAGATCACAACCAAACCCGTAACAGGTGTCGGTGGGGTACGCTATGCATTCGCCCCGTTCGAGTGCATCCACGACGCGGCGGATTTTGCGAGGTTCTGGGTTTGCTGGGTTGATCTCGATTAACATGGCAGGGACGCGCTCGTGGGCAACAACTCCGGTCGTGCTGCGGCTGACGCCGCCAAAAACCTACGGCGCGTTCGGGCGCGCACGAAAGGGCGGTCGTCTAGCAAAAGCGGACCGCTGCACAAAGCGGATTCGGACGCGCGAGCCACTCGACGTCGAGAAGTGTCGTGTTGTGGGGCGCGTGGGCAGCAAACCTTGCGTGTGCGGCCGCTAGCTCTGGCGTCGCTGTCACGGTCGAGGTGGGACGGGTGAGTGTGTGGCCGTGTTTCGTTCTCGCGAAAACTGTTTCAGGCGACGTCGGTCGGACCCCACAGCCAATCGACGGCGTGTTCGATTACCGAACGTGCCGGTGGTCGCGGCTCTGGCCAGGCGACATGACCGCCAGAGGGTAACTCCCAGTGTACGAGCTTTGGAAACACTCGCGCCTTCACCCAAGGTTCCACGCCCTCCAAGCGCGCTGCACTCCGGAGTGCAGCTTCCGTGGTCTCACGTGGGACCATCGGATCCCAGCGCGTCGTGACGACCAGACTCGGCACTCTCACTGCGTCGAGGCGCGTCGAAGCGCGTTCCGCGTGGTAATAAGCGAGCGCACTGGGATAACCGTGCCGGGGCGCAACGATCAACTCGTCCCATTCGCGGATACGCGTTATGGCGTTAGCTCGAGGCGCGTCGGGGAGCCCCAACTTCGCCGCGTGACCGCCAGCGTGGGACAGGAAACGCCCATACATCTGCTTGAGCCCACCCAGGACGTGGCGTCGGTACAGCCACTGCCCGGGAGTGTCGAACGCAGCCACCGAAGCCTCGAGATCCAGGGGTGGGCACAACGCGGCGACGGCGTTCACGCGTTTCGGCAACCGCGGATCGCCAGCCGTGCGCAGCGTCACGTGCCCTCCGAGCGAGATCCCGAACACGGCGATGCTGTCGAATCCCGCGAGCCGCGGATGCTCGAGCACGCCGAGCACGTCGTTCGTCAAACCCGCGTGGTAGAAGTCCCACCCGTGTTCATCGGCGCCGCGTAGGCTGACGCGCAGCGTCGAAACGTTGCGGCTGAGCGCTACGTTGGTGACGTTCTTCATGTAACCACTTTCGGCGCTCCCGCCGAGGCCGTGGATTAACACGAGCAAACGTCGCGACTCACCAGCCGGCGTCGGCGCTTCGTGGAGCGCAGTGCTGAGGTGGACGGGAGGACCGAGATCGGACGCCACGGCAATCGGCAGCGGTTCTGGCGCGACTAGCCAGGGGATCCCCCTCGACCGAGACACGAAGCTGGCGACCGTCCAAACGTGGCCGGACGCAGGGCCCCAACGAGTGGGGAATGGCCGAAACGGGGTTGTCATGGCTGGATGATCGTGCGGGAGAGGTCGCTGTCGTGCCGTACTCGCCACGCCTTTTGGAGGTTTTATTGGGGTTGGGCACGCGCTAAAAGAGCTGCGTGCCGAGAAGTGCGATTTTTGCCCGAAGTTTGGGTCACGCTACGACGCCCACCTCGTTTCACTCTGGGCCGTGGCTCGCTGCCGTGGCCGTGTTCGGTGCTGTGCTCGCTGGTGGCTGTGCCGCTGCACCGCCGTGCCGCTGCACCTGCGAAGCCTGCTACGTCGAAGGTAACGCGGTCGCGCCCCCGATGCCCGCCGACGCCTCGCAGGATGCAGCCGACTCGTCGCGGCCGGTCGCTGCGACCGATGCTGGAGGACCACGGCGCGCACGCGGAGCCACGAAAGCGGGTGAGACACTCACCGAGGCGCAGCTGCTGGAACGCTACGAAGGGAAACGGCCAGTTCAGGTTCTGAACGGCAAGGCGACCTACTACGCCAATTCATTGGCGGGTCGCAAGACGGCGAGCGGGGAGCCCTACGAGCCTACCGTGTTCAGCGCTGCGCACCGCACCTTGCCGTTCGGGACGGTGGTGCGCGTCGTGCGCACGGACACCAACAGATACGTCTACGTCCGCATCACCGATCGCGGTCCGTTCGCCGGTGGGGGCCGCATCATCGACTTGTCTTACGTGGCCGCCGAACGTTTGGGTATGATCCGTGCGGGCGTCGTGCCCGTCCGTGTAGAGGTGTTGAGGTAACATGCGCGTCCGGTTCTTCCAACCTTCGGACGAAGCCGAGACGGCTCGTTTCCTCGACGTCGAGAGGCAGATTCGTGCGTTTTGGCAGCTGTTTCGAGGGCACGAACAGCGCCCGAGCGTCGAGTGGGTGGGACGCTTGCGAGGCGAACTCAAGGCCATCTCACCGGGGTTGGGGCTCGAGGTCGAGACGTCGAGCAGCGTCAAGCGCCTGTACGTCCTTGCGCTCGAGGGGCTCGAATATCTCCCGCTCGCGTCCAAGGTCGTCGCCGCTGCGCCCGAATCACTCGCTTGGCAGTTCTCCACGCAGCGTGAACCGGTGAGCCTCGACGAAGCGTTGACGCGCGTGACCAACGCGACGCGCTTCGATCTCAGAGCAGCGCGGCTCAAGATCGGGATCGACAGAGGTCACGCGCTCTCCGTGGTGGTGGGTCACCACTTGTTCCAAGGCAACAACGACGAACTCGGCGGTGAGGCGGCAGAGTTGCTGGTAGCGACGGTGGTCGGCGATTCACTGTTCGAGCGTTGGATCACTTCCGTCGAAGTGGTGCCGGCGCCGCGTCCGAGCCCGCTGAAGTTGGTGGGACAAACCGATGGCGTTTTGCCGCTGCCGCTCGTCGAAATGGCAGACACGTTGACCACCGCCGTCAGTCGCATAGGTGATACGTTGCCGCAAGCCCCGCTACACACCTTCTGCGACCGCGCCGATTGGGTGCTGTTCGAGGTGGACGAGCTGCGCCAAGGCGATGCGGACTTTCCGCTCGCGGATTTGCGCCTGGCCACGACCATGAGCCCGGAGATGCTCAAGTCGTTCCTCGCCGGCACACCCTTCGCATCGGAGCGGTTCTCGCGCCACGGCGAGCGCTTCGCGTTCGTACAATTCGCCACTTCCGGCCGCTCCCAGGACGAAAACCTCGACCTCCGTACTACTCTCGAGGAAGATCTCGATTACGTGCTCGTCCCCGGTCGTCTGGGTTGCGTGGTAGGGGCCGGCGTCGGTGAGACGCACATGTACGTGTTCCTGGCGCTGCACTCCGTCGACGCCGCGCTCAAACTCGCGGTTCGTCAGCTGCGCGAGCACCGCGTGCCGAAATCGACGTGGATCCGTTTCTGCGACGACGAATGGCGCCTCGAGTGGGTCGGCGCTTACGACGACACGCCGAGCCCGGAGGCGTAACCGTGGCCCGCCGGGGGCTGCGGTGTGTGAAGCAAGCGAACGCTGGCGGTGGCCCACCGCGCCGTAGGCCAGCTCGAAGCCAGGCGCGCGATCGAATGACGGC
>CBINDO010000438.1:0-5213 GCA_966249405.1 uncultured bacterium
GCCTCCGTCGCGGCCGCGCTCCGTGCGTGCGTGTGCGAAGCGCGGCTTGCGTTCGAAGCCGGCCTTCGTCGCGATCACTTCTGCCGGCGTTCGCTGCGCCGCGCCGCGTCCCACCGGTTGTCGTGCACGACCCTGGCTCGCCGATACCAAGACTACCGTCGTCGGCGCCAACTGGGTCTTGCGCTCCGCGGCTGACACGCCAAAACGGGTTTTCACCGTGTCACCGCGATCGCCCGGTGGGGCTCCACGCTGCGTCGGGAGCCGGTAGCAAGTATACGTCCCGCCAAAACGGGTCTCGACCGTGTCACGGTGATCGCCCCGCGCGGCGACTGCGCTCCGCCGTGGTGGCCTGGTGCGACCCATCCCCGAGGACGGCGCGCGACCGGACGTTACCCTTGCGAACGGTTCGGAGATCGGCCGCTTGCGCTGGAACGGTCGCGCACGGATGCGCTCCACCACCCGCCTTCCGCAGGTACAAACGCGGACGGGCCGAGTTTCGCCGCCCAAAGGGCGCCGAAACTCGGCCCGCTCAATCGTTCACTTCGGCGCCGAGCAAAGCTCGCGCCTACTTCGCTTTACTCGTTGCCGTCGCAGGTTACTCCGGAGCCGCCCGCCGTCTCGGGCACCGGAGCGTCCGAGCAAATCAGGCTGTTCCATTGCTCGGCGCACACGCTGTTGGCACACAGGTACGAATCACCCTCTTCCGTCTCGGGGTTTTCGCAGTTCGTGCCAGGAGCGAGCTGCTCGACGCACTTGGCTTCGACGGGATCGCAAACCGTGCCCGCTTTGCAGCTGTGGTACCCGTCGCAATCGTCGCCCACGTCGGCACCGGCAGTGCAGGCCCAGCCGGTGCGATACGGTTCCGGATCGTCGACGATTTCGCACTTGCCCGACTGGCAATCCGCGTTCACCCAGCAATCGGAGCCGTTCGCGTTCTTGGCGTTGCGGCAGAAGTATTCGACCGCGAGGAGCTCCTCGTTGTAGCGCGGGAAGCACCCAGCCGTGGTCGGTGAACACTCGGGGAAGTCTTTGGGATCCGCATAGACGCTGTCGGCGCGCGTGCACTGTTCGTCAGGGGTGTTGTAGGCTTTACATTGGGCCTCGACCAAGTCGCAGAAGGTTCCAGACGTGCATTGACCGGGGACGCCGGTGCATTCCTCGTCTACGTCTTTGTCGCCGGCGCAGTTGCCGATCGAATCGCCGTCGGCGATGTTGCAGTACTGATCTTCGACGCAGTCGTGCTCATCGTCACATTGATCGTTGATCTGGCTGCCGAGCTCGCGGCAGATGTGGAACAGCTCTTCGCCTTCGTAAACGGGCGCGCAAGAGAGCCCTTCGGGGCATTGGTAGTCAGTCAGGCATTCGTAGCCCGCCGAACACGCGGCGACACACTCGTGGCTGCCGGGTTCGCAGGAGAGGCCGGGTTTGCAAGTGTTCGGATGAATGCCAGAGCCTTCGTCATCGTCGTAGGTGCAGTCGTCACCTTCGTCACCGCGTTCGGCGCACTCCGACCCATCACAATACAAGCCGAAGTCGCAATCCGAGTCGTCTTGGCAGAAGTCGCCCGCCAAGCTGCGTTTGATGCACGAGGGGACGCCATTACCGTTGGCAGGATCGTCAGCTGCGAGGCAGCTGGTGCCAACGACACACTCGATGTCGTTGGTGGCGCCTTGGCCCAGGCTCGGTGTGCAAGTGCCGTCTTGCTCCAAAATCGGCTTGAACAACTCGTTGAGCGAACACGGGTCGACCTCGTTGGACCCACCCGCCGTGCAGTGTTCGACCTCGTCGGGGGCCGGCTCGTTACAGCCGAGGGCGTTCCAGCGCTCGGTACAAGCCGCGACCGCCTCACCGTTCACCTGCACGCGAGAAAGATTGATGGCGTACGCCAACGAACCGAGCAGACCGCCAGCGGCAGAACCGGAGACGAACGGGTTCTTCGTGGAGTTCGACTCGTGCAGCTCCTGCACGAAACGAGTGCGACAGGTGGCCGCGTCTTGGATCGACGGACCGAAACGGAAAGCGCGTTCGCCGTCGTCGCAGCAGCGGAATTCCCACTCGCAGATGGCTCCGATCAGGTCGTCGATGTTCTCGCTTGCTGGTGGCGGCTCGGTGCCGCCGTCACCGGTTGGGGTCGAGCCGTCGACCTCGGTGGTCGGGTTCGGTTCGGTGCCACCATCGGAGCTGCCGTTGTTGGGTGCCGTCGTTTCGTCACTGGGCTCGGTTTCGTTCGATGGTTCCGACGTGTTCTCATCGTCGGGCGTCGTCGTGGTGTCGTCGTTCCCACCTGCGTCCGGACCTTGTTGGCTGCCGCCATCGCCGTCGCTCGGACCGCCTGAATCTGCGCCGTCATCTCCGCAACCGGCGACAGCAAGAGCCGCGAAGGCTCCGAGCAGCGCCACTGAGGGTTTCCAGTTCGTGAAGCGAAATGTCATTGTTTGGTTTCTCCGATGGGTTGGCGCAAAAGGTGACGCGGGCACAAGCGCCCGGAGGTTCATGCGTCGGCTCGAACTGTAGACGTCCCCCTCGCGGCGCGCCGAGTCTACCCAGTCGGGGGCGCGTTACAATCGTGGTCGCGGCTCATTTCGTGACGTCGATGTGTGTCGGGGTCTCCCATTGTCGTTGGGTTCGGTACAACGCGCGCGTCGCGACGACATTTGAGACGGGCGTGAAGCTGCTGCGGGAACCGCCGCTCGGACGCAAGCGAACCGTTGCCGGACGTGTCCACGCAGCGCGGGCGAAGTTGCTCTGGGTGTGAGGAAGTGGGCGATGTTGACTTCGCGCGCGTGCTCGACCAGAGGTCCGGGCGTGATCGCCGACATCGCAACGAGTCCGACCATCCGTCGCCTGACTGCCGAAGACTTCGACGACTTGCTGCGTCTCCATTCGTACCTTCACGACGAAGACCCACCGATATCCAACGACGAAGTCGTGCGTGAACTTTGGTTGGCCATCCTCGCCGACGGCTGCCAAGTGTATGTGGGGGCTTTTGCCGATGGTAAACTGCGCTCCGTCGCTACGGCGGCGATCGTCCCCAACCTAACCCGCGGCGCGCGTCCGTTTGCGGTCATCGAAAATGTGGTCACCGACCCAGACTATCGCCGACGCGGCTTCGCTGCCGCGGTCATGTCTCACCTGGTGGAAGTGTGCCGCACACGCAATTGCTACAAGGTGATGCTGCTCTCGGCGCGAGGGCGGAGTGAAGCGCACGAGTTTTATTCGCGTCTGGGCTTCGACGGCGATTCCAAGCGCGCGTTCGTTCGACGCCTTTGAGCACCATGTTCTCGTCGCTGAGCTCCCTCACGCCGACTCCTGGCGATTGACGGAGGTGCGTCTCGACAGAGCGGGAAGTGCCCCACCGACCTTCGCGGAACGGTCCGGCGGCCAAAAGGGACCAAGTTGTTTCGAGGGACCGATGAGTTTCGATGGGGAGGGCAGTCCTACTCACGTGGCTCGCGCCTGGCGGCCCGCACGACTCTCAACGACTCGATAGGAGAACGACATGGCTATCAAATCTGCAACCCCGTACTTGATCCTCAACGGCCGCGCCAAACAAGCGCTCGAAGTCTACAAAACCGTGCTGCACGGCGAGGTCACGACGGTCCAACGTTTTGGCGATGTGGACCAAAGCTGCCCCGAGGCAAACCGAGACCTGATCATGCACGCGGAGTTGAAACTCGGCTCGGCGCTGCTCATGGTGAGCGACGGCCAAAGTGAAGGTCCGGTGCCGGGAGATGGCGCCGTCAAGGTGGCGCTCGCGGTCGATACCGAAGCCGAGTTGCGTGGCATCTTCGACGCGTTGTCGGCGAACGGGCAGATCATTCAAGCGCCGCTCAACGCGCCGTGGGGCATGTTCTGCGCTTTCGCCGACCGATTCGGCGTGTGTTGGATGATGACGAGCCCGCCGAACGCTTGAAGACGAACGCGGGCTGCGGCGCGTGGAGTCAGCGAACCCGCGCTGGCACCTCGCGCCGTAGGCGCGGCTGGTGGCGATGCTGGTGGCGATGCCGATCGTTATTCTGGTACGGCTATACCGGTGTCTCGCCACTCTTCGAGCCAGGTCTCGATCTCTTCTTGGAAAGTGCCGGTGATGTCGGGATCGAACTGCGTGCCCGCGCACCGGCAGATTTCGTCGACCGTGATCTCGTGAGGCAACGCGCGGCGATAGGCGCGATCGCTCGTCATCGCGTCGTAGGCATCGGCGATCGAGATGATGCGCGCTACGAGCGGGATGTTCTTGCCCTTCAGCCCTTGAGGGTAACCCTGGCCGTCCCAACGTTCGTGGTGGCAAAACACGCCGGGAACGACGGGGGCCAAGAATTGAATCGGCTCGAGGATCTCTTTGCCGTTGGTCGGGTGTTGCTTGAACACCTCGTATTCGTCGTGCGTCAACTTCGACGGCTTGTTGAGGTTCATGATGCAGCCGATCTTGCCGATGTCGTGCATCAACGCGGCTTGGCGCGTCACCTCGATCAATGCCTCGTTCAGCCCGAGCGCACGTGCCAAGCGGACGGCGTAGCGCGCGACGCGCTCGGAGTGTCCCGCCGTGTAGCGGTCCATCTTGTCCAGCGTGCGGGCCAGGCTCTCGATGGTTTGATAAAACGTCGCTTGGAGGTCGGAATACAGCCGCGCGTTGTCGATGGCTGCCGCCGCGCGCGAGGTCACCATCTGCAGCAACTTGCGCTGGCCTTCGTCGAACACCTTCCCCGGTGAGACGCTGAGGGCGACCACCCAACCGAACAGGCGATCGCGCGCGCACAGCGGGCACAACACGGCGCTCGTCACGTGCGGGGCGTCGGCACCTTCGAGCAGTTCTTGGATTTGCGGGGAAGGGCAGAGCTGCGCTCGATTCGAAGGCAAAGTGTTGCGCGCGGCCTCCGGCAAAAACGAGATCGCGTCCGGCGTGGCCGGAGAAAGCGAACGGCGCGTGCGCTCGACGTAATCGCCTTGGCCGTCGTCCAAGCACACGATGACGAGGTCGGCGTGGGCGTCGTCGATGGTGGCCTGCGTGATGGTGTCGATCACCTCGTCGAGGGACAAACTCTGGCTGATGGCTTCGCTCACTTTGTAGAGCGAAACCGCTTCGCGCAGCCGTAGGTTCTCCGTTTTCAGGCGCTTCTGCTGGATCGCGCGGCGAATGACCTGGATGATCTCGTCCGTCTTGAACGGCTTGAGCACGTAGTCGTACGCGCCTTGCTTCATCGCATCGATCGCCG
>CBINDO010000439.1:0-5210 GCA_966249405.1 uncultured bacterium
GCGCATGGACCGCGAGCAATGGCTGGCGACCTCGGACCGCTACGTTGGCGATTCGCTCGCAGGTCGAGACGCACAAGGAGGCGCTGGGGTGAACGAACTCGTTGAGTACCTTTTATCACACATGCAGTTAGATTTCTCCGGTGATGTCACCGCGGAGAAGGTCCGCGAGTTCTTGCGGGAAGATGACGGACGCGATGCCCGCAAGGTGCTGGCGAAAGTGATCGAGGAGGGCGGTGTGGACGATCTATTGATCACGCTCGCCGACTGTCTCAAGGACCACCTTCGAACCGGGATTTCGGCCAATCACGTGCGTGACCAGCTTTCCCTCTATTCGGAAAGCTGAACGACGGTGATCACGAACTGACCCATATGGGTCATGCGGCCGTCTACAACTAGCGCCAACTCAATTGACAGTGGTCGCCGCGTCGGCACACTAAATGCGTGAGAAATCGCGCAGGCGACCTGTCAATTCAGTTGGCATCGGGTCCGATCCTCCTGGAAAGACAGATCGGCTCGGGAGGTTCGGCACAGGTGTGGGCGGTCACGCGCCCCGCCGAGTCCAACCGTGGCTCCTCCCTCGAGACGAACGGCCAGGCGCTGGTGCTCAAGGTGGGCAGGGCCGAAACTTCGCGGTTCTTGGCGTCGGAAGCGGAGCGCCTCGCCCTGGCGCGTTCCGTGCGACTGCCAGTCTTGCTCGATGTGGGCCGGTTGCCGAGCGCAGGCTTGCCGCTGGAACACTTGCGCGGCGCGCCGTATCTGTTGATGACGCGACTGCCCGGTCGGTCATTGCTTCAAGTTATCAGCGAGTCGCTCGACGCCGAACAGCGATCGGCGCTCGCGCTGGCGGTTGCCCGAGACGCAGGTCGGGCTCTGGCGGATCTGCATGACGCTGGTGTCGCGCATGGCGACGTCAAGCCCGGGAACGTCCTCGTCGATGGCGACGGTCTCGAAGGTTCCCCCTGGTCGTGTACGGTCTGTGACCTGGGGTTGGCCACCACCAACGACCAATTGACTGGAGCGACGGTCCGCTACCTGCCTCCCGAAGTCACCAACCCCGAGCTGGGGCTGTCGAGCGCGATACATCGCGACCTGTGGGCTTTGGGGATCACCCTACTCGAGGTTTTGCTCGGTGCGAACTTCGACTTCGGACAAGGAGACCGACCGCTCGAGCGCGTCGTGTCGAGGCTAGACAGCGCCGTGACGCCGGCGCTGCTCTCGATCGTGGCGGGCCTGTGCACTTATTCACCTGCAACACGCCCGAGGGCGCGCTGGGTCGCGGAACGAGCCGGCGCCAAAGCCACTGCTGCCGACTACGTGGCCGCCATCGAGCGCAATTATCTCGCCGCCCAAGGTCCGTTCCTCGAAGCGGTGCTCGATGGCGCCGAACATCGAGTGGACTTGGATGGTGTGGCCGCGACGTGGCTTGCGCGAACGAGCCAACTACTGAGCCGCATACCGAGCCTCAATCGCGAGTCCACTCGAGCGCGGTCGACCGAGCCAGTCGTGGTCGCCCAGCCGTTGAACCGCGAGCAACGCAAGCGTTTCCTCGTCGCGGTGTGTGGTGTGTCGGCCCTCGACTTCGCGCAAGCGGTCGGCCTGGATGAAGCCGTCCTGCTCGACCGAATGTTGCGGGCAGCTGAAAAACGTGCTCCTGGTGCGTTCAGCTCCGACCTTTTTGCTGCCCGCGAGCCAGCATGGCTGGGCGCTGACACCACCGTCCCCGAAGTCCGCGAAGCAGGCGCAATCGACGTGCTCGAGCTGGCGCTCGAACTCGGGCGTGACCGCCCCAACCCGGATACGCTTCGGCGCGCCGAACATTTCGCCTCCGGCAGTGACGTCCCTCTGACGTTCACTCTTTCCCTGGCGATGGCGCTCAAACGTCAGGGCGAGCTCGGACGTGCTCGCGCAGTGCTGGCTCCGCGCCAGGAGCCGATGGCGGGTGTGGCGCTGGCGGGCGTGCTCGCACGATCGGGCGCGACGAAACAAGCACTGAGTAGGTGTGAGTTGCACGTAAACGATCCCGATCCGTCGGTGGCGAGCGCCGCCGCGGCGTTGCAAGCGCGTTTGCTCTTGGCTCGAGGAGCCGTGAACGAGGCGGAGCGCTGTCTGATGCACGCTTTGCCGACGGCGGCCGTTTTGGAGGCGCGAGCCAGCGTAGAATTGTCTCGGCGCAACACCGCGGCAGCGCGTGAACTGCTCGTCGAAGCGCAGAGTACGCCGTCCGACGCCGAACAAAGCGCGCGCATCGCTGCGCTGATCGCCCACCTCGATCACCAAGAGGGCAACCATGAGGCAGCGCTCACAGGTTATCGGCACGCCGTGTCGGACGCGGCCCGGGCCGGCGCGTTGGTCGAGGAAGCGACATACCTCGTCGGGGTCGCAAGCACGGCTGCGCATCTGGCCCAAACCGCCGAGGCGCTCGCGGCTTTGGAGCGCGCCGAGTTGCTCTTCCAATTGATCGGTAACCCCGCGGCACAAGCGCGTGCCGCGCTCAACCGCGCCAGCACCTTGGCAGTGCTGGGCGCGATACCGGAAGCAACCAGCTCAGCCAAGCTTGCGCTCCAGCTGGCTCACGAGGTCCGAGACTCGCGTTGCGAGGCCCTTGGTCATCTACTCCTGGCAGTGCATCTTCCGCTGCTCCACGGCGACGCGACGAATCGCGATCATTGGCAACGCGCGCGCGACTTGATGACGCCCACCTCGCCGGGCGACGAGTTGAGGCTCGCGGCTTCTGCGCTGACGTGGAACGCTGCGCTCAACGCCGAGTTGCAGCGCCTGGACGACGCGGCCGTCGAGTGCCCAGACGTGGAAATTGCGCTTGAGTGGTGGACGGCGCGGGCGCGACTCGAGCTCTCGCGACGAGGTTACGAACCTGGCGCGGGTACGCGCATCCTCGCCGCCCTGTCTCGACTCATGTCTCACGCAGCTCCGGTAGACGCCGTGGGCCAAGCTTACGCCGCGGGCGCGGAACTCGCCGCCCGCCTGGGCGACGGAGATCGCAGTCTCCAGTTCATCGCTCTGGCGCGCGACGCTCACCGGCAACTGGTGGAGGGCGCGCCGGCTCAGCTTCGACTGAGCGTGAGACAGTTGCCTTGGGCAACCTGGCTGACTCGTCATGCCAGTGAATCACCGCTACGAGCCGAACAAATTGCCGAGATCGAGCGGCTCGTGAAAGATCTCTCCGACCGTGGTCGGCTGCGTCCGGTGCTCGAGCGCTCCCTGGACGCGCTCGTGCGATGGACAGGCGTAGAGCGGGGCCTGTTGCTGATGAACGCACCAGAGGGCAAGTTGGTGCCACGCGCCGCGCGGAACCTGGCCCGTGAAGACTTGAGCGCGGAACACCGCCAATTGAGCCAAAGCCTGGCCCGACGTGCCCTCGAGACCGGCGATTGCGTGGTCGCCATGGATGCCAGCGGGGAAATGCCGTCGTTGCATCAAAGTGTCCACGCGCTCAAGCTGAGGAGCGTCCTGGCGGTGCCGCTCACGGCGCGCGGCGAAACGGTCGGTGTCGTCTACCTCGACGATCGCGTGCGGCGGGGGGCCTTCGGCAGCAATGAGCTCGCTTGGGTGAGGCTCGTCGGCAGCATCGCTGCAGTGGCGATCGCGGACGCACGGGATCAGGCACGACTGCGACGTGCCGCCCGCCGTGCGACCCGGGCCGAACAGCGTCTCACGGCACACCTGGAAACGGCGCGGGGCGAGCTCGCCATCGCCAAGGCTTCCCTCGTTTCACCTGGGGAAGTCGGCCGGCACGGGTTGGTGGGCAACTCGCCCCCGATGCGTGCGCTCTACCAGCTCATGGACCGGGTCGGCAACTCTCCCATCCCAGTCCTGATTTTCGGAGAATCGGGCACGGGCAAGGAGCTCGTGGCTCGGGCACTGCACAAGTCGAGCCCGCGCGCCGAACGCCCCTTCGTGAGCGAGAACTGCAGCGCGATCCCGGCGCCGCTGCTCGAATCGATCTTGTTCGGGCACAAGAAGGGCGCGTTCACTGGCGCAGTTCAAAACCACGCCGGGTTGTTCGAGACCGCCAACGGTGGGACATTGTTCCTAGACGAACTCGGCGAGATGAGCCTACCCATGCAAGCCAAGCTACTTCGAGTACTGGAGACGGGTGAACTGCGGCGCGTCGGTGACGACAAGATAACCAAAGTCGACGTTCGGATCTTGGGAGCCAGCCATCGAGATCTCGAGCAAATGGTCGCGGCGGGTACGTTTCGTGAGGACCTGTACTATCGGCTCAACGTGATCACCGTGAGAGTTCCTCCGCTGCGGGAGCGTACGGGAGACATTCCGGATCTGGTGCGACACTTCTTGAAGCAGGCGCGGAGCGGGGCGCCCCTTCACATATCCCCGGCCGCTCTCGCGATGTTGCAGGGTTTCGCGTGGCCAGGCAACGTACGTCAGCTCGAGAACGAGCTCCGGAGGGCCAGCGTCTTGGCAGACGACACCATCACCCCCGAGCACCTCTCCGCAACCGTCTCTGGGTCGCGTAGCAACGCGGTGGGGCCGACACCGACCCAGGCCGCCAGTTCTCTCGACCTCAAGCAACAGGTCGACGCCCTCGAGGCCCAACTTATCGAACGCGCGCTGCGCGAAGCGGGCGGCAATCAAAGCCGGGCCGCGGATGCCCTCGGGGTCTCGCGGTTCGGGCTGCAGAAGATGGTCAAGCGATTGGGCCTAGCACTGCCAAAATAGGAGCAAACCCGGGCGACTTGGGGTAGCGTCGGCTCGCGCCTCCCGATTTTCCGCTCCGGCGCAGCGTCTCGCCTTCAATTTCGTGCCCGTAGCCTCGTCCATCCCCCACTCGTCCGAAGTGTCCATCGCCCGTCCCGTGCTCAAGTGGGCGGGGGGCAAAGGTCGGCTCGTTCCGCGTATCATCGCGCAACTCCCGGACAAGATTCAGACCTACTACGAGCCGTTCGTGGGGAGCGCGGCCGTGTTCTTCGCGCTGGCCTCGCACCGGCGTTTCAAGCGCGCGGTCCTCAGCGATCAGAACCGAGAGCTGGTCGACGTCTACCGGGCGTTGCAGAAGGACGTGAGCGCGGTGATCAAGGCGCTCGCGCCGCACCGCTACAATCGTGAGACATTCTACCGCCTGCGCGAACAAGAGCCGAGCGAACTCGACCTCGCAGAGCGCGCCGCGCGAACCATCTACCTGAACAAGGCGGGCTTCAATGGTCTGTACCGGGTGAACCGCTCGGGGCAGT
>CBINDO010000440.1:0-5113 GCA_966249405.1 uncultured bacterium
GGCATCCCGAGCTCGGCGAGACGCACGATCATCTGGCGCACGCGGTGGGGTTCGGCCACGACGTCTACGCCCCCCACCCGCACGGTGCCCGCAGAGGGCAACAGATCGCAGGCGAGCACCCGTAACGTCGTGGTCTTGCCCGCGCCGTTCAGACCGAGCAGGCCAACGACCTCACCTTCTTGAATCGTGGTCGATAGGGGCCCGAGCGCGCGATATTCGCCGTAGTACTTGTATAAACCATCGATTTCGATCATCACCGTCTCGTGTGTGAATGAGGTTTCCCGCCCTGTGGCTCACCGCTTGGTTTGCCGAGTGGCACCTTGGCGGTGGGCCTGACAAGCTGGCTCGCCTCTTTATTCCAACCCGCTCCGAGCGAAAAGTTATCTTGACCAAACCACTGGATGCAGAGCCAAGGCCGGAGCCGGGCGCACACGTGGGTGGATCTGCGCCTGGGGTGCGAACGCTCACCCCTACCCGCCAACGCGAGAACCAAGCCGCCGACGGCAGCGTGTCGACTGCGCCCGCGCACGGCGAGTGGCGTGGTTTGGCGACGGCGTTGGGGTTCGTCCGCGTCGGTGTCGCCGCCGTCAATGGTGCATCGTTGGCGCGCGAAGCCGAGGCCAAGGACGCCGCAGCGCGCTGGGTGGACGCAGGGCTCCACGGCAACCTGCAGTACATGGCGTCGCCCAGGAGTTCACCCGACGAGTTGCTGCCCGGGGCCAGAAGCGTGATCGTCGCGTTGGCCGTCACCGAGGACGTGTCCCACGAAGCGCAGGACGCGGGCCGTATCGCGGCGTATGCGCGCGGGCTCGATTATCACGGCGCGCTCAAAGCCAAACTGTGGACGGTCGCCCAACAGCTTTGTGACGACTTGCAGCGGCCGCTCACGGCGCGCGTCTGCGTCGATACGGCACCGCTGCTCGAACGTTTTTGGGCGGCCGAAGCCGGCGTCACGTTCACCGGCAAGTCGACGATGGCGATCGCGCCTGGTGTCGGTACGAACGTTGTGCTCGGGTCGATCCTGGTGGACGTCGAACTCGCCTCGAACGCACGGTTGCCGGTCGGGTGCGGCGAGTGCACGCTGTGCATCGATGCCTGTCCGACGCGAGCGTTTGCGGCGCCGTTCGTGCTCGACGCGGGGCGTTGCGTCGCGACGCTCACGATCGAAAATCACGGCACGATTCCGGAAGAGTTCCGCGCCGCGGTGGGTGATCGGGTGTTCGGCTGCGACGAGTGCCAGACAGTTTGCCCCTACAATCGCTCGAAGAAACGTCCGGGACCGATGCCCGAACTCGCTGCGCGACCCGAGCGCCGCCATGCCGACCCCGGTCGTTGGCTGACGATGACGAGCGGCGACTACAAACGCCTGACCCGAGACAGCGCGCTGCGCAGAACGCCGCGCGCTGCCCTGCAGCGCAATGCTGCGGTCGCCCTGGGTAACCAGGAGCACGCAACTTCCGACGATCTGCGGGTCTTGTCCGAGTCGGGGCGCGACAATCCGAGCGCGCTCGTCAGGGAGCACGCGACTTGGGCGCTCGAGCGTCTCGAGTCCTCCCACGCAGACCGTCACACGAATACAGCTCACGACACGGAGCGTGACGCGGACGAGTGAGCTCGCCGCCTGCGCCGACGGTACGCGGCCGAAACCCGGGATCGCGCCGGCATACCGGGTGGCCACGACGTTGCCGGGCTCGCGTCGACCGACTAACGTTGACGGTGATGCGCAGACGTGAAGTGAGATTCGTGATGGCGCTTGCGCTGGTCTCCCTCGTTGCTTGCGGGCAAGCCGATCCGACCGGGCCAGGAACGTCAGGCACGGGCGCCACGCCCAACGTCTCCCTGCCCAGGCCGCAGACGCAACCATGCAACGTCGAACTCGCCTGCGAGCAAGAGATCCAAGACGACCCCAAGGTGTCGTGCGACATGATCGTCACCATCGGGTCGCAGCGCGTGTACGAAGGTATCGCCGCAGTGGAGAAGCGGGGTCGGTCGTCCTTGAACTTCCCCAAACCCAACTACGCCCTCGAGCTGCGTGAAGTCGACGGCACCACCAACCGCCCGGTCGACCTTCTCGGCTTTGGGGCAGACGAGGATTGGATCTTGGACGGATCGTGGGCGGACCGTTCCTTCATCCGAAACACGCTCGCCTTCGATCTCTTCGCGGCGTTTTCGGCGACGTGGTACGCGCCGCAGAGTGGATATTGTGAGCTAACGCTGAACGACGAATACCGCGGCGTGTACCGCCTCGTAGAGCGCATCAAACAAGGGGACGCGCGGGTCGCCCTCCAGAAGGACGACGGTCGCGGGCAGAGCTTCGTCATCCATCAAGACGAAGACGGCACGTTGCGGTTCGAACTTGGACTCGAAGGGCGCTGGGACGCGATCTACCCGAAGGACCCAACCGCGCAGCAACAACAAGGCATTCAGAGCTGGCTCGATGAACTCCAAGACGCGCTACGCGCTCGAACCGAGGGCGCCGATGGCGTGTTCGGTCACTTGAATCGCCAAAACGTCATCGATTGGGTGCTGCTGCAGGAGCTCTCCAAGAACATCGATGCCTACAAGCTGAGCGTCTACATCACCAAAGACGCCTCCGGCTCGGGTCAGCTCGTACCCTGGGACCTAGATCTCGCCTTCGGTCAACCCGAGGTCACCTCGGGCTCCGACGACTTGCAGCGTTCTCACGAACCGAGCGGTTGGATCGTCGAACGCCCAGAGTTCATCCGGAACGTGTCCGCCGTGCCAGGGTTTGCGGTCGAACTCGCGACGCGTTGGCGACAACTGCGACGGGGTCCGCTGGCGACCTCGGTCGTGCTCGGCCACCTCACGGCGCTGGCCGACGTCGTGCGGCCGTTCAGTGACGCAAACTTCGAACGCTGGCCCCTGGCCGAAGTTCGCTTCGAGCAGATCTACGGACCCTATCACCTCTACGACGTGGAGTCTTTCGACGACGAAGTGTCTCACGTCGAGACGTGGATCGAACGACGCCTGCAGTGGATGGACGCGAACATCGACTCGTTCCCGACGTCCCGTTGAGAAGAGCGTTCAACGCGACGACTTGGACCCGCGCGGTCGGGGCGCGACGTGCGCCAGGGCGATGTGTGGCTCGTCTGATGCCGTTACTCGACGGCGTAGCGACGCAGCTTGTCCAGCACCTTGCGCACCGCGGCGAGTTTGGCCGGCGGCGTCTCGCGGAGCTCTTTCCGCTGTTTTTCCGCGGCGCGGAACAGCGAACGCAGCTCCGTGATGTCGAGTTCCGGGTGTTGCGCGCAGAACTCGAACAAACCGTCGTTGCCGCCGTCGACGAGTCGCTCGTAAAGCTCGAACGTGACGTCGACCTTCGGTGGCTTGGGAGCTTGGCGTCCCGGGTTCTGCAACACCTCGACCTTCTTCTCGATGGCCTCGTAGTCGACGTCGCCGAGCTCTTTGCGGATGAGCTTCATTTGACGCTTCAAGGCGTTTGGGCTCTCGATCAAACGGCCGCTCGTCACCGCGTCGGAGACCAAGTCCGGCAACTCCAAGGCCTTGAGTTGTTTTTCGGGCAGGTCGCACAACGTCTTGGCCAATGTCATCAGGCGGTCGGCGTGGGCGAGGCGCTCGCCCCGCGCATCGCTGCGCGAGCGGGGGTCGCGGTCGTCGAGTTCGGCTTTGGCCCGCTCGGCTTTGATACTTTTAAGGGAACGCATAAACTACGGATTCTGATGGGTTTTTGACTCTGCGATGGCTCCACCGCGGCGGGCTCGAGCGCAGGCGCAGTTCTTGACAATTCCGATAGGCAATGTCAATTTCCTACGGTGAAGTTGTCGAACAAAGGTCGTTACGCGGTGCGCGCGCTGTTTGACATCGCGTTTTATAACGACGGTAAGCCGACGCAGGTCAAAGATATCGCAGAACGGCAAGACATTCCGCCACGATTTCTGGAGCAAATCTTCCAAGATCTCAAGCGCGCTGGGCTGGTCGGCTCCAAACGTGGGCCATCGGGGGGCTACAACTTGCAGATGCCGGCTTCCGAAATCCGAGTCGGCGACATTCTGCGCGTGACGGAAGGACCGGTGGCGTTGTCCGAAGCGGAGACGGAGTCGGCCGAACCAGGTGCACGGCCCGGACCGCATCGCCGCGCGTTGGCTTCGGCCCGCGAGGTCACCGAAGACGTGTTCTCCGATCTGTCGGTACGGATTGAAGCGTGCCTCGATGGCGTCTGTCTCCAGGACATGTGCGACCGCGCCGAGAAGGCCGGCTTGCGAAGGCCGGGAGCGACGCGCTACCAGTACGTCATCTGATTCACGGACCTGCCCATGACTCCAGCCGAACCCCGCCCCGACCTTCCACCACTGGCGCAACACCCGCTGGTTTACGGTCAGATCCTCGATCTCGTGACTGACACGCCGTTGCTGCGCTTGCCCAAAGACGGGAGCGACGCGCAAGGCACGGTTTGGGGAAAGCTCGAAGCTTGGAATCCAGGCGGTTCGGTCAAAGATCGCATCAGTCTGGCGATCATCGAACGGGCCGAGGCCGAGGGCGCGCTGCGCCCAGGTGGCGTCGTGGTCGAACCCACGAGTGGCAACACGGGGATCGGGCTGGCCTTGGTATGTCGGCGCAAAGGTTATCGCTGCGTGCTCACGATGCCCCAGAGCATGAGCCTGGAGCGCCGCGCGCTGCTCGAGCTGATGGGCGCCGAGTTGGTGATGACGCCCCCAGAAGAACAGATGCAGGGGGCGATCTCCAAGGCGAACCAGCTGGCCGCCGAACTCGGCGCATTCGTCCCCCACCAATTCCAGAACAACGCCAACCCCGAGGTGCACGAGCGCACAACGGCTCCCGAGATCCATCACGCGCTCGGCGATCTGTCGTGGGACGCGTTCGTGGCTGGCGTTGGCACTGGCGGCACGATCACCGGCGTGGGCCGGTACCTGCGCAAACATTCACCCAGGACACGCATCGTTGCGGTCGAACCGGAGAGCTGCCCGACGCTCTCGACCGGCGCAGTCGGACCAACCAAGATCCAGGGGCTGGCGGCGGGGTTCGTGCCCGAGAACTTCGACCGCGAGGTCGTGCACGAAATCCGCACCGTGTCCGACCGCCGCGCGTACGAAGCAAAAGGCGCGTTCGGCAG
>CBINDO010000441.1:0-5072 GCA_966249405.1 uncultured bacterium
GTTGGCCATCCGTAAGCCCGACGTTGCCGACGTCTTCCTCGGAGGAGGTAAACGCACCCCCGCCTTCCTGAGTCATCACCAAAAATCCGGCGACCAAAGCGTCCGCCCAATTGTTCTCGACCGTTACCGTGATGTCGACGGTCTCGCCGGGCTCCACGCGTGTGGCAGAAGCGCTCGCCGTCACGGTCGGCGTTTCCGCCGCCGCGCCGCCCTCTAGCTGGCCGTAGTGGCAACCACCGCATTCGACTGCAAAACCGTTGGGCCGCGCGTGGACTGGGCCAGCGCAAACGCCGGCAAGGAATACCGACGCCAAAGTGTTGCGCGAGGTTCGAGAGATGGAGAGCATGCTCCACAATCGTGCACGCCGTTGCTACGATTGTCCAGCGACGCTTTGCTGGCGCTCGAACTCGCCAACAAAGCCAACTGCACGCCTCAGAGCACGACTCGAGACCGGCCGCGTTGGGAAGAACGACCACTGGCGGCCTCGTGGTCGGCTCCACCTGCCGACCTGCGCAGTAAACCTAAACCAAGCAACATCAGCCGCGCCACAACGTGGCCTCCGAGCGATGCCGCAGCCGTCGTCGCTCCCGGCTGCACGGCACAGCCCGGCGCAGGGCGTTCCATGCGGCCCTCGTGTTCGATGCCTCGAGCCGTACACCGCAACGAGTCGTTGTCGAACAACTCGAACGTCTGCGCTTCGTCGGCGCACACCACGACCGGCTCGCCGCGACCGCCGTCGCTGTGCACGCGTCGCAGCTGTAGGCAGCGGAAGTTGTCTTCTGCGGTCACGCCCAAATCGGCGATGAAGGCACCTTGCATGATCTCGACCAAGTTATCGCCATCTTGCGGCGTTTGGCCGCGCAGGAATCGAACCACGGTTCTGGCTCACTCCGGGCGCTCACGTCGGACTCGATTGTCGCGCGACTGTCGCGCGTTGGCACAGCCTGTGCCAGATGCTCAGGAACGGGCTCACAGGGCGCCAGGTCAACACCGCCGGGCAATCGAGTTGGAGGGCGCGGTGGGCGTGAGACGCGTTTTGCCGTGGAGGCGCTGGGCCCATCCCCGAAATCAACGGCCATGCAGGCAACCAGTTCGGCACGCTGCTCTGAATTGGGCGCAGATCTTTTCACCTCGTTTGGCGCGCACGAGCGGCTACATATGTCTGGTGGACGTTCAATTGGTGACCCAATACATCGTGCGTCAGACCACCGTCTTGTTGGCTCAGATCTCGACGGCGGCTGGAGTGCGTGCCCCGCTCTCACACGTCGCGGACCAGGTGTTCTACGAGCTGGCTCGCGAACTCGAAGGTCAGGGCGTACGAAGGAACGTGGTGGCGGACATGTTCGGCCTGGCGCTGCGTTCCTACCAAATGAAGATGCAGCGCCTCGCCGAGACCGCTGGCGTGCAGCGCTCGCTTTGGCAAGAGGTCCACGAGCAACTCGAACACTCGAGCGCCAGCCGTCGTGACTTACAGTTTCGGTTTCCGCTCGTGGAGGCGCGCACGATGCGCGCAATCTTGCACGACCTGGTCGACAGCGGGCTCGCCTACAAGAGCGGACGGGGTGAGGACGCCGTGTACGGACTCACCTCTGAAAGTGAACGCCAGCGACTCCAAGATGCCGGCAGCGTGACGTCGCTCGCCAACCTGTTGTGGTTGACCTTGGCTACACGCGGCAGCGCCTCTCGAAGTGCGTTGGCAGAGCAGTTCACGGTCGACGGCAACAAACTCGACCAGGCCCTCGAACGGCTCTGTGCGGACCACCGAGTGGTTCAGCAAGACGGCGAGTTCGTGGCACAGAGCTTCGAAATCCCTGTTGGCGCCGAAGAAGGTTGGGAGGCGGCGGTCTGCGATCACTTCCGCGCCGTCGCGACGGCGATCGCTGCCAAACTTTCGACCCGCACGTCCCGCGTTACGGACCGCGTCGGCGGCGCGACGTTGGGCTTTACGGTCTACGACGGTCATCCCAAGCAGGCGGAAGTGTATGCCTTGCTGGAGAAGGTCCGCGCCCAGGTCGGGGAGTTGTGGCGTGAGGTGGCCGAGATCAATCGACAGGCGCCGCCGCCTGCGGACGCCGAGCGAGTTACGTTCTACTTTGGACAGAGTGTTACCCCGCGTGCCGAAGAAGCCGCGGGCGAGGAGTCATCATGATCGGGTTACGGAAACTAGGCGTCATTGGTCTGTTGCTCGTCGGCGCAACAACGAGCTGCGGCCGCGAACAAACCTCGGTGGGCGAGGTCACCGACACCAATACCAATTGGCTCGAGTCCTGCGACGTGGACTCGGAATGCGGCGGCCTGACGTGCATTTGCGGCCAGTGCTCTCGAGAGTGCGAACGCGACGCCGACTGCGCGCGGTTCGGCGCTTCGGCGTCGTGCGGGCAACCTTCCGGCACCGGGTGCGACGAGCAAACGGCTTGCGTCCGTGGCGAGACGACTAGCGATGTTGCGACGAGTGACGCGACGTGCACGGACTGTGTCACGACCAACACCAGCTCCGGTACCTCGGAGCAAGCCCTATCGACGACGCCCTTCGACTCGAACACGGCGGGGAGCGATTCCGCACGCACGTCCGCAGCCAGCTCCACGCGAGATACTTCCGTTACCTCGGAGCGAGTGACGGACACCGGAGGCAGCCAGACCACGTCGGCCGAGACGTTCACCATCGGCGACGACTGCGCTCGCGCCGTAGAAGGCGAGCCGTGCGACACCGAGGGCGCCTCCTGCGGAGAGTGCACCGACGTCTGTCAGTTCTGCAATCTGCTGCGCTGTGATGGCGGCGCTTGGCAGCGGCTCGAGGCGTTTCCCGCGCCGTGCGTCGAGTGCGGCGATGGCCTCGACTGCAACGCGCTCGATACGTATTGTCATGTCGCCGACGGCGCGACCTACAGCTGCGAGTCCTATCCGGAGGCCTGCAGCGCCGATCACTCCTGCACTTGTTTGGAGGCGGAGCTCGACGGCGTGTGCAGCGGCACCGCGCCCGAATTGACGGTAGCGACCGGTACCTCGGTCGTAGAGCAATGTGCGTGTACGGTGTGGCTCTCGGGTTCGGGCTGGTGTGGAGACGTGGAGGGTCCCAACGGTGAGGTCTTCGACGTGGAATGGACGTGCAACCCACAAACGGAGATCTACACGTCGCTCAACACCGAATGTGAGGTCATGCCCACGGGCGCAGCGCGCTGGTGTTGCCCCTCCTCGTTTGCACCCACTTGCCAGTAATCCAACACCATTACTAACCAGCGGCGTTCACTTGCGCACGAGTTCGACGACCCCGAGCACCGCGGGCACCTTGGGGTCGTCCATGTCCGCGACCACGTCGAAGGACCACTCGGTGCCCGGCCGGTAGTCGATGCCCTCCAGTTTGATCTTCGCGAGCGCGCCACCTCGATCGAGCACAGGGAACACCTGCGGCCCATCCTCGGTCAATATGCCCAGACACGAACCTACGACCTCGCCGTCGCGATACGTGTCGGGAGAAGCCTCTGCGGCGCCCACGAACACGACCTCGCCGCCCACCACGGTCGCGTCGGTGAACGTCCAAGGTACACCGTCGACTTGCCCGAGGTCGTAACGCGTGACGCGCTCCAGAGCGGGCAAGACCGCGCCAGCGTCGAGCCAGGCGAGGAACGGTTGCAGCGGCACGTCGGCGGTAGCGTTGACGGGTTTACGACCATCGACGACCGCACCGTTCCCGCGCTGCAAGAACCGCAACACGTCACCGACGACGATCGCGCCCTCGATATTGAGCTCGCTGCCCGAAAACCCGTGGTTCTGGCGCATCGCCGCGTAGAGCGCCGCGGCGTCAAGCACCGTGACCGCGCCGTCCGGAGCCATCGTCACCACGCGCTCACGCGCCGCGGTCGAACCCGAGCCGAACGCCAGAAGGCGCCCGTCGGGCAAGACGACGCTCGCCTCCAGATCGAGCTTGTGCCGTTTGTTTCCCCGCTCTTCACTGAACGAGCGCGCCCCGTTCACGCCCGGCGGCAACAACACGGCGCGCACCTCGCCGCCCGCGTAGATGGCGACGGCGTTGACGTCGTCTTGGACGATCCACAACTCGCCACCAACACGTCTCACGGCCGACGCCGCACGCACGTGGGGGGCGACATCCAAAACATCCGGCGGCGCACTCGAATACTCGAGACCAACCGAGCGTGTGAGCACCGCGCGGTGCGTGTTTGGAGTAACCGCGCTCGAAACCACGAGGGCCGCGAGACTAACGGCGACGACGGTCAACGCGAACAGGTACGCGTTGCAACACCATTTGCCCGGTGCGCTCCACGTTCGCCAACAACCGACTGACCCAATACCCGAATCCAACGAGGACTGCGGAGACGGACATTACTTGCAGGGTCAGCGAGGAAGCGTCGGACATGATTTAAACGTACGGCCATTTGGAACCCCGTCAAGGTGAGCAGGGCAAATCCCTCCCACCTCGCCGCACCCAACACAGTTTCGGCGCGATGTCGTGATGCCATCTGCCTGGAACTATCCGTTCGCGGAAAGATCCGGCGTCAAGACGGCGGGTTCGAGGGCGTGCTCAGCCGTTTTGCGGGCTCTGCGGCGCTGAGGACGGCGACTTGGATCTCCAGGCGCCGCTCTGGAGCAACGGGAGATCCGTCGAGTTCCGCGACTCGGAACCGGTCGACGACGCGGTCGCCGATGGTGTGCACCTCGGAGCGGATGACCTGCACCTGTTGCGCGTAGAGGGCCCGTGAGACGGCGAGCAACAGACCCGCGCGGTTCTCGGTCTCGATCTCGAGGGTGGCCAAGGCCCCGCTGTCGTCCTCCAAGAAACGAACGCGGGTATTGGTGCGACCGCTCGAGGCGGGCAACGACGTGCTCGGGGGCCGCGCCCCGCTGGGCAAGCTGCCGTCGAGCAGGGCCACGAGCGCGGTGCGGACGCGTTCGACGTCCAGGTCGTTGAGCGCGTGGTCCTCACTGCCCTCGATCCTCCGCAACCAGAACATGTCCACGGCCTCTTTGCCGTTCTCGATGTCGCGAGTAAACGCCTCGGCGTCGACCACGTCGATGCCGCACAACACGAACGCCTCCGAAACCAGGCTCAAGAAGCC
>CBINDO010000442.1:0-5059 GCA_966249405.1 uncultured bacterium
ACCCGCAAAGGGCTACCGGCACAAGACTGCAGTGAGGAACGATACCAAACAAAAGAGGCGGCGACCAGCCGCCTCCCCGGGGGCCTGGTAGAAAGCCCAAAGATATCCGGCTCTTTGTCGGCGTTCATCGCTTTGTTGGGCAGCCCTCATCCGCGTCGCTAGCCTATTCCAGCCGTTGGACTACACCACAGGCAAGTTCGCTGCACGTGACACCTAGTTCGCCTATTTCAAGGGAAAAGGCGACATCCTCAACGTCCTCCGCAAGAGTCCCTCGAGCGATCATTCCGAACTCTCCGCCGCGAGTTTTGTTGGATGCGGCGCTAAACTCCGTCGCAAGGGCTCCGAAGTCCTCACCCTGCCTTACGCGCTCGACGATGTTGTTAGCCAAGGACCTGGCTTGTTCCACGGTTCGCGTCTGCGTGGCGAGGGGATGCTTCGAAGTCGGAACGTCTATGAAGCGGATCCTTACTCTTGTTGGCTCGCCCGGGCGGTGTGCCTGCTTCTCTACTCTCCGAATCGCAGTTCGCTGAATGAAGGAATACACGTCGGCCGATGCGAGCCCGGCCGCACGAAGACGCTCGCTTTCCTCAAGGGCTCTTTGAAAAGCGGGCATGACGTCCTCATAGGGCCTAGCTCCGGAGACTACCCGACCATTCACGAAGAGATTTGGCGTACCGCTCTTGCCGAGTGCAAACAGGGCCGCACGGTCCCTGCCGAGAACGGGCGCGTAACGATTCGAGCGTAGCGAGTCCTTGAGTTCTTTCAGCTCGATCCCTTGAGCTTGCGCGAGCTGGAAAATTGTCACTTCGTCCAGCTCTGCGCCGAGCATGGCGCGATGAAGCGCAAAGAACGGTTGTGGCCCTCGCTGACGAAACACTTCCAGCGCCGTCGACGCGGCCAGGACCCCAAATGGCTGCTCCGCCGGAATTGCAAGCTGACGAATGCAGAACCGAACTTTGCCGTCGTACTCCGTCAACAACCGTTGAATGGTCGCTTCATGTCGTCGGGAGAACGGGCACTGGTATCCCACGTACTCGACAACCGTGAGAGGTGCGTCGTCAGCCCCTTCACATGGGAGGTTCTCGACAGCCATCCAGAGTCGCGTTTCTGGGTCCAGAAGTGCTTCAAGTGCGTCTGGGCCCGTCTTCGGTTGGAAATCTGCGTTGGTCGGCTCGTGTTCCACCGAAGACGACGTCTCTGCTTCTGGATGGGCGCGGATAACTGACCTTTGGGTTGGCGCGCACCCGAGAGTCATCGCGACCGCCCCGGTCGCGCACCAGCGCATCAACGTGTTCGTGCTCCTCTGGGGTACAGTTGGCGCGTTCATCGCTCAGCTCACGCGGTGGTTTTTTGTCTGCACAACGCCTTGGGTTTCACTGGCGTGGCCCCCAACAAAGACATTCCCGGCGCGACCAAGGAGCGCCAGCCGAAGGCTGGCTCATTCACGGTTCTCAAGCAAGGAAAATGTTAATCAGGGCCACGTCCAGTGCAAACCCTTGTTGGACCGCTCCTACGGTCCCTGGACGCCAGCGGGAATGGTCCCCTTGCATTGGTTGGCAACAAGCGCGGCTGTTGGCTCAGCTTCAGGACGCGTTCCGCTGCCCTTGGGTCTTCAGGAATGACCGGCATGTGGGTGTTGGCGGAACGGACCATGTTGGCCGGGTAGAGGAGCAGACAAGACGTGAGCGCTTTCGAACCTAACTCGGTGCCCGCGACTCCGAGCGCAAGGTCACTGCCGGATGGCGAAGTGGGGGCCGAACCTGGTAGATACGTAGCGTGCGAGCGAGTCGATACGTAGTGGTCGGAAACACCTGCGCTGGAAAGTCTACACTAGCGGCAGAGCTTGCTGCTGGCTTGTCGCTCGAGCTTATCGAACTGGACGCACTGTACTGGGGAGTCGACTGGGAGCCACGAGGCACGGCTGAGTTCCGAGCCCGGGTTTCAGAAGCCACGCAGGGGCCTCGGTGGGCGTTGGCAGGCAACTACTCGATGCAGAGGGACGTCTCGTGGCCCAGAGCCGAAGTCGTCCTTTGGTTGGACTTGGGATTGCGGGAAGTGGTTTGGCGACTGCTGAGGCGAACTTACAAGCGATGTCGGAGTCGAGAGTTGCTTTGGGGAATGAATCGGGAGCGATTCTTGCCTCTGCTGAAGGTTTGGAATCAACACGAGTCGCTGCTGGCGTACGCCGTCCAAAATCACCGCCGGCAACGCCAGGGCTACGAAGCGGTGATGCAAGATCCACGGTGGAAGCACTTGCGGTTCGTGCGACTGAGAAGCTCGCGGGAGGTGAGTGACTGGCTCGCACTAGAGACAAAGGGGTCTTGAGCGCGCCAGTGAGGTGATGGCAGACGGTCCAACGGCTTGGGTTTCAGTGGCGTGGGCCAACGCCAAGACACTCCCGGTAAGACCAAGGAGCGCCAGGCGAAGCCTGGCTCATCAAGGGTTCGAAAGCAAGGAAAATGTTAATCAGGCCCACGTCCACTGCAAACCTGAGTTGGACTGCACCTGTGCAGAATACGCGTTATTCATCAGGTTAGGGCGCCGTTTCCTCAAGCCCCGCCGCAACTAGTTTGTTTATTAAATGCCCGTACTCGAACAAGATATGCTGGGAAGCCATTGCTCGCATCTGAAGCTCATTTATAACCCAAGTGATCGCCTGGAGGTCGGAATTGGTAATGACAGGGAGGAATTGGCCTGCGGTGAGATCTGTGCTGGCCCCCTGCGTTGGATTTTGAAGGCTCATCCCTTCAGTGGCGCGAAATATTGCGTATGCGCCCGCCACGTGAATTATGTTTGGACGCCGGGAAAACGGAACGTCTGGTCGGGATGCGTAGAACTCCGCGAGGTGTCCAAGTATCGTACCGTGGCTCAGGCCCTTAGTGGCGTAGATAATCTTGTAGGGCCAGTCCTCGTAGTTCCTCAGAGTGAGTGTGAATGGGATCCTGTTTTCGAGAGGGCGAGTCTGAGGGATCGAGGCAAGGCCTTCCAACGCGTCGAAGAGTTGAGCCTTGTCGAGAGTCGACTTGATGGATGCGGCACCCAGTGTGCCTTCAACTGGTGAGAACGCCTTGCCCATTCCCTGCGGGTTGTGAAAGTCGAATCGCGGTGCGGTGTCGGTAGTGATCAGCACATCCAACTGGCGGGACTCGACACCAGCGTCGTCGAACAGAAAGCCCCCGAGGAATACGTTACATTTGGACGGGGCATGCTGCTTCAGGAACTCTGCGTACACACGCTCGCGGGCCTGACCTACGTCCGACGAGTTAGGGAACACCGAAGCAGCATCGGCTTCCCCTCGGAGCACGCGAGCAACGCTGGAGTAATAGTCTCGTAAGCGATCGAAAAAGTTGCGCGCCATACTTACGGGAACCTGCTTATCACCAATCACTCGTGTTCGCTAGTTCACCTTCACCCGGGAAACGAAGATGGCACTACGGCATGCGTCACGTTGATCAATTGAATGGCAGTGCGGGAAGGCGCCGGGGTCTGTGGGCTCCTGACCGAAGCCACTCGGACGAGGGCCGCGCGAGCTGGATACTCGATGCGCTGTCAGTCTAACGGCCTGCGCTTCAGCTGCGTGGCCTTCACCAAGAGATTCCCGGCCAAAGAAAACAAGCGCCAGGCGGAGCCTGGCACCTACAGAGCTCGAAAGCAAGGATGAAGTTAATCAGGGCCACGTCAGATGCAAGCGCTTGTTAGGCACCCTCATGTGGCTGGCTTGGTACGACGGTAGGCACGGACCGGGTATTTCAGGTTCAGACTCCAAGACTTGCGCTCACGCGAACCTCCCGCGGTCGGATCATGAAAGTGCCAGATGTTGAACTTCCACTCCCAATGGCGAGTGTCTGCACCAAGGTGCCTCCAACCCACATGTTCTGCCACGCAGTCCTTTACGCGCCGCTTGTGCTCCCCGAGTTCCTCCTTGTTCCAGTCGGCCATGACGGCACCGAGCAAAAGATCCGCTAGCTGAATACCTGGCGTGTCCTTTGAATCGCGGGTCGTCAAAGCATGTACTGGCGTATAACCAAGCCGCTGCTTCAGCTCGTGGTTGATGATAATATGCGCAGCTTCGTCTGCCTTCTGGTATCGGGACGGCAAAGGATCAACTGCGATGTGGTATTTCTTGCTTCGATCACCTTCTGAAAAGAACTGAATCTTCGAGCGAAGCAGCATGGCGTAGTGCTTGCGCATTGCCTCGT
Source organism: uncultured bacterium (assembly GCA_966249405.1). Lineage (GTDB taxonomy): Bacteria > Myxococcota_A > Polyangia > Polyangiales > Polyangiaceae > SZUA-265. The sequence goes on from CBINDO010000442.1 coordinate 4,200, forward strand.
CGTATCCGTCGCGATGGTAGGAGCGGTCAACGTACCCTTTGCGAACGACTATGCAGTGGAACATTAGCCAATTGCGTCGAAAGAACTCTTCAACTAGCTCGGCGCACAGAGCTGCATTTCGCTTCGCGACCTTGTTCCATTTGATCTCGTGCTGGAACCCATGCTTGGCGCGGAGCTGGCTGACAAGTCCGGTGAAGTCGCCGCGCCGCTCCCAGGGCATCCACAGTGAGCCGAAGCCGTAGTAGACCTTTCCTGACTGACCGGACTCGTCGCAGTAGACGAGATAGTTTCTGTAGCCCGGAAGCGGGCTCTCGGGTTCTTTCACAGGTGCACCTTGGGATGTCGTGCGGCTCACATTTTACGAAGCATGAACCTGCGGCCGACTGGCGTCAAGGTTACGAGGACATCGTCAGGGAGCTGTGGGCTACTTAGGAGTTTATGCACAGGCGCCCTGTGCACCGGGTCGAGGCGCAACATTGGTGTGTGCCTAACGCCTTGGCCTTCAACCGCGTGTGGCGAAGCGGAACGACCTGCCCGGTTGCCAGACACAAGATGAAGCGGCGTAGCCGCCCGGAAGCATATCAGCGAAGCTAGACATCTCCAAGCCACACGTCGGGTGCAGGGCCGTGTTGGGCCAGCAGAAGCCAGGACGCTCCAGGTCTTTAGTCATTTCTTCACCCCGAAGCCTCGGGCCCGAAGCGGAACACCTCACCGGTCGCCTCGAGTAAACAGACCACCAGCGGCGGCCGAGCTCCCGGGCGTGGCTGCGCCTGGTGCGCAGCGAAGGAAGCGCGGCCCCCACCCTGTCAGCGCGCCAGACTACCCGGTGGCCATCACCTTGCAGGTTCGACCCGAGGCAG
>CBINDO010000443.1:0-5000 GCA_966249405.1 uncultured bacterium
GCTCTCGCCAACAACTTACAGAGCCCGTCCATCTCGAGTCCGACACCGACCGTTGCAGACAGCTGACCATCTTTGCCATGGTCGCTGACACTCAAGGGCAAGACGGTGACGCCGCTCGGGAGTTTTACCGGCCGCCCCACGGCGACCGAGTGCTCTGCAGGCGGCAGCACTTTCGCGAACACCGCGAAGTCCTCTTCCACCGAAGAGTTGCGAACGCGGTCGACGACCTGGCGTAGATGAACGCTCTGCCCTTCTTGCTCCAGGCTCACGAGCAGCGCATCGGGGATCTGGCTCGACACGAGCTGGAGCGCGGCCTCTTTCTCCGCCGGCGCCAGGCTCGTCCAATCGATTGTACCCTGGACGATGTTCTGGAGTGCCGCCTGTGTCTGGTCGAGGTGTTGTTGCACCGCTTGCGCGCCAAGTTCGGCGGATGTGGCGTGTAGCTGTAGAAGGATGTCGTTCAACGTCCGCTCATGTAGGCGGATGCTCTGCGATGCGGACATCAGCAGCGGAACGGCCGCTACGAACAGAGTTATGCTGATGAACTTGGTGCGGACCCGCATCTTTCGAACATTACGGTCATTTGGCAAAGACCAGGAGTTGAAGTGGTTTGTTGGGTGCTGATTCAAGTTGACGATATGACGGCCGATCTCACGATGAACTCATGCCGACTCGTGGTGCTCGCGTAGTAGTGGTGGACGACGAGCCCGTCGTTCGCCAGTTTCTTCAGATTGCACTATCCGACATGGGTTGCCTCGTGGAGACGTACGCCACCTGCGAGGAGGGTTTGGCGCGGGCGAAGAACTGCGACTTCGACGTTGCGTTCGTTGACAAGAATCTACCTGATGGATCGGGCTTGAGCATCTGCCAACAGCTCGCAGATGCAAACTGTAAGGTGGCATTGGTCACCGGTTACGCAAACCTCACCTCTGCAGTCGAGGCCATGCGCCATGGGGTGGCCGACTACTTCACTAAGCCGATCGACCTCGACGACCTGACCGCCCGCTTGGAGCGCATGCTCTTGCAACTGCACCTCGAGCGCGCCAATCGGGTGTTGGTCCAGGAACTAAAAGACAAATGTAGTGAATTGGAGCGCGTCGCCGCGCGTGACCCCACTACCGGCTTGTTCAATCACTCCTATTTCCAGAGCCAATTGGACGCCGAGGTGGAGCGTTCTCGCGGGAAACAGCGGTTTTCGATCGCGCTGATCGCGATCGATCGATTCGCTGCAGTGAACGAACAGATCGGGCATACGGGCGGCGACGAGGTGCTGCGCCAGATGGCCGGTTTGCTCGCTCCTCCACGGACTGCGACCGAGCAGCAGGGCGCCCAGCGACCAATAGGTGTTCAAGACATCGTGTGTCGGCTCGGCGGTGACACCTTCGCGGTGATTCTGCCCGGGGCGAGCCGCGCTGTCGCTGCGTCTCGGTTGCGTACATTTCGCACGGAACTTGCACAGCACCAGTTCGGTCACGGACTGCCCGTATTGACGGCCTCGATTGGCGTCGCTCAATACCCCGAAGACGGAGAGAACCGGCGTGCGTTATTCCAAGGCGCTGAGCGCGCGTTGAGTCAGGCCAAGAGCCTCGGCGGCGACAACATTCTTTGCTACGAGGCGGAGGCCGACGGACCTCGTTCGAACGCCGAGGTGAAGGCAATTCGAGCACTCGGCGCGCTGTTGGCGAACAAGTCCGTGCGTTTTGCCTACCAGCCCATCATCTCGGTGAGCGGCCAGGCTCCGATCGCTTACGAGGCCTTGTGCCGTCCCACCAGCCCAGCATACCGCAACGTTGGTGATCTCCTCGAAGCGGCCGCTCGAACCGGCAGGATCGTCGAGCTCGGCAAAGTCATGCGCGGCGTCGCCATCACGCCGATCGCCAATCTTCACCCAGAATGTCGGTTGTTCGTGAACGTGCACCCGCAAGAGCTCGAAGGCGGAGCCCTGCTCGAGGCTGGTGCCGACACCCATGCCGTCGCCGACCGGATCGTGCTCGAAATCACCGAGACCGATCAAATCGCGGACTACGGCTTGGCTAGGCAGCGCATCGGCGAACTCCGCAAGCTGGGGTATCGGGTCGCTCTCGACGACTTTGGAGCAGGTTACCAAGGCTTCAACTCGCTCGCGATGCTCGAGCCCGATTTCGTCAAGCTCGACATGGGCATCGTCCGCGGTATCACGCACGACAGTCGCGCCGCGCGTTTGGTGCGCCACATTCGGGAGTTCTGTGACGGTGAGGGCATTCGAACCATCGCCGAAGGGGTAGAGACCGTCGAAGAGTACCGTACGCTTCTCGGCTTGGGACTCGACCTGATGCAAGGGTTCTTGTTTGCAAAACCCTCCGAACCGTTCTGTGCGATCACCCTGCCGCTGGACGACCAGGATCCGGTTGCCGCGCAGTAACCACTGACAACTGACGGTGGTTGTGGTTAGTCTCGGGACGTCGTGGCTCAGATCTTGGTGGTCGAGGATGAAATGTCCATCGCGGACGCGCTCGTGTTTGCGCTGGAATCCGACGGTTGGAGTGTGCGGTGGTTACGGCTAGGGCAGGAGGCGAGCGAAGCCGCCTTGGCACCCGACGTGGAGCTGGTGGTGCTCGACGTTGGGTTGCCGGACATGAACGGGTTCGAGGTCTGCAAGGCGATCCGCAAGCGTTCGGAGGTGCCCATCATCTTCCTGACGGCGCGCGGCGAGGAGATCGACCGCATCGTGGGACTGGAGATCGGCGCTGATGATTACGTCGTCAAGCCGTTCAGCCCGCGCGAGGTTGCAGCTCGAGTGCGGGTCATCCTCAAACGCGTGAAAGGCGGCAAATCGAACCCCACGAGCCCACCTCTCGACGCGCGTTGCGACGCCGCGAGCTCTGCCTCGGCGTGTCGCGAAGGGGTGTTCACTGTCGACAAGGAAAGATTGCAGGTCAAGTATCTCGACGTTGCGCTTCAGTTGACGCCACAAGAATACCGACTCCTCACGCACTTGGTGGAACACCCGGGACGAGTTTTTGCCCGTGGTCAGCTACTCGAGGCCATCGGCGCCGGCACCGACCCGGTCTACGAACGCAACATCGATACGCACATCAAGTCATTGCGCTCCAAGCTCCGAGAGATAGATACCACTCGCGACCCGATCCAAACTCATCGGGGTTTTGGCTACAGCTATCGGAGCGACGAGGGCTGAGGGCGCGGTCGATATCATGCCGCGCACTCGCGTTTCGCTCACTCTGCGCATCTTCCTCGTCTATGCGGTGTTCGTCGCCCTTGGCGGTTGGTTCGTCGTGCGTGAGGCCATCGATCAGGTCAAGCCCGCCGTGCGGCAGTCGACCGAGGAAACTCTGGTCGACACTGCGCATCTGCTGGCAGAAATAGTGAGCAAAGACGTCGCCGCAGGGACGCTCGGCAGCGCTGGCTGGTCGGCGGTGCTCGAGAAGTACGGCCGACGCAGGCCAAACGCCAACATCTGGGGGATCGGCAAGGGCGAGGTCAGTCATCAGATTTACATCGTCGATCGCTACGGGAAAGTCATTTTGGATTCGCGGGGGGGGCGCGACGTTGGCAAAGACTACTCCCAGTGGCGAGACGTATTTCTCACGTTGCGCGGCAAGTACGGGGCACGAAGTACGCGCGCCGTGACCAACGACGACGGTTCGACCGTCATGTATGTCGCGGCGCCGATCTACGACGGCGATCGCATCATCGGCGCCGTCACGGTAGGCAAACCCAATCACACGGTTCAACCATTCATTCTCGCCGCTCAGCAGCGGTTGCTCCAGGTGGGCGTTGGTCTGATCATCGGTGGGCTCATCGTCGGAGCAGTGCTCGCCTATTGGCTCAGTCACGCCATTCAACGCTTGACACACTACGCGCGCCGGGTAAGCGCTGGCGAGCGGGCGCAATCGCCGCAGCTGCCGGGAGGTGAGCTCTCGCAGCTCGCGCAAGCACTCGAGAGCATGCGCACGGAGCTCGACGGCAAGGCCTACGTCGAGCGCTACGTCCAAACACTGACTCACGAGCTGAAGAGCCCTCTCGCGGCGATTCGTGCGGCGGCCGAACTGCTGCGCGGCGACATGCCGCAAGACAAGCGAGAGCGGTTTCTCCAGAACATCGACACGGAATCGGAACGTCTCCAGACGCTTTCGGACCGTCTGCTTTCGCTGGCCCAACTCGAGAAGCGACGTACGCTCGACGACCGTCAGCTGCTCGACGTCGAGAGCGTGTGGACGGAGGTCCTCGAACGCTTCGAAGGGCGGCTCACTCAACGACGGATCGTGCTCGTTCGCGACCTGCCCGATTCTCTACAGTTCTTCGGTGAGCAATTCCTGATCTCGCAAGCCCTGTCGAACCTGATCGAGAATGCGGTCGACTTCACGCCTGAAGGTGGAGAGATGCGGGTTAGCGCTTCGACCGATGGGACACAGCTGAGCACCGAGCTGTGGAACAGCGGCGCCGAGATACCGGCTTATGCGCTGGGACGGATCACGGAGCGCTTCTACTCGTTGCCACGCCCAAGCTCCGGTAGGAAAAGTACGGGGCTGGGATTGAGCTTCGTGCTCGAGGTCGCGCATCTGCACGGCGGAGAACTCACGGTCGAGAATAGAGGAGGGGGTGTCGCGGCCCGCCTCACGCTTCCGTTGGCTCTGGCGCGGCACGGCTCTGGCCATCGCTCCAGTTGAGTCCGTCGCAGCGTTCCCTGGCAATCCACACATAAACACCACGTGATGCCCACCGGCGCTTCATGGGCGCAAGATAGGGTGGGTTCAGGCGTCTCGAGAGCGGGACGCCGGAACGTGAGGAGTGGTTCGGGAAATGAACTTTCGCTTGATTCTCAAAGTAGTAGCCGTGTTTTTCGTGTCGTTGTTCTTGATCGTACCGATCTCGCGGGTCGAGTCGCTGGTCTACGAACGTCAACTCATGCGCGACCAAGTGGTGGCCGACATTGCGAAGAGCGCTGGGTACGCGCAGACCGTCAGCGGCCCCTACCTCGTCGTCCCCTACGAGCAGCGGAT
>CBINDO010000444.1:0-4998 GCA_966249405.1 uncultured bacterium
CGAGCTCGGGCGGGAGCGGTGTTTCGTTGGAGCGGTACGTGAGCAACGTGCCGAGCGTCTCGGTGGCCGGCGCTTTGCCCAGGTCGAGCGCGATGGGGAACGCGGCGCCGTTGGTCGGAGTGAGCGTGGCCGTGAGACCGTTCTCGTCCAGGTTCAGGTGAGACACAGCCGCGGGCACGTCGAACGCGAGCTGACTGCGCCCGACGCCTCGGAACTGTCCCACCTGCTGCCAGTTGGCGAGCGCACGTTGGGTACGGGTGAGCCACGTCCACTCCAAACCCACGCCGGACGGCTCACCGCGCAAGTCGGCGATTTCGATGCTGCGTGATAACGACGTGGGACCGGGAGCAGTCGCCGGCGCGCCATCGCTCGGGCTGCCGTCGAGCACTGTCCACGCCGCCCACTTGCGCCAAGTGACGATGTTGCCTTCGTCGACGGCGGCCGTGTCGCTGAGGTTGTAGATGTCGCTGATGCGTGCGACGCGACCGTCGTGTGAGAACTTGACGTGGACGACATAGACGTCGTTGGGTGCTCCGGCGGGTTTACCCAAGACGAGCGCACGCGCCGTCGTGAACGCCGTTCGAACGCCGCGGTACGGCGGGTCGAGCCAACGCACCGTGTCGGCCGCGAACGAGATTTGGTCGAAGGGTTCCGCGAACACGTCGTCCAAAGTCGCGGACGGTGCCGGCCAGAACGGAACCAACGTGACCCACAAGAAGTGCGCCAGGCTGGGCGGTGGTTTGGTCGTCCGGAGCAGTGGCCACTCGGGTAACGAGCGCGCGATCAGCACCACGCGTTCGAACGTGAATACAATCAAACACGCAACCAACAGCGCCGCGGTCGCGACGCGCACCAGCTGCGGCAATGGGTGCAACACGTGCGCCCAGCCAAAGCCGAGAGCCATGATGAACAACCCACGTCCGGTGATCCGCAGGAACGTCCGCAACAGGCGCCGGCGTGTACCCTTCGGGTGGATGCTCTGACGCGCCTTCCACTGCCGGCGCTCGGGCAACCACATCCGCAACGCGCCGTTCAAGACCGCGATCGTGAACGCCGTTTGCGCGCCGAGGTAGCCGTGGTGGACGGCGACGCCGGTCAACCCAAGTCCGACATTACCTCCAAGCAAAACCAATAGATACGCATAGAGGCCGGTCATGGATACACCCTGGGGGTGCTCACTTTATGTGGCGCGGGGCGGATGGGGAAAGAACTTGACGCGCAGCGGTGGTGGAGCTGCGCGGCCACCCGGCCCCGCCGAACGACTCAGAGCTTCTCGAGGTCGCCGCTGCTCGTCACCGTGCAGGTGATCGATGCGCCGCCACCCGAGATCGTGGCCGTGCCGTTCGAGCTCAAACGTGCCGTCTCGCCGTCATCGGTCGTGAACGTGAACGAGTTGATCGTCAAGGTCGCGGTGCCGCCGTCGAGCGAGGTGGTGCAAGACTGCGAGCCGTCGAGGGTCGCCTTGTCGCCGTCGATGGTGAGCTTGATGCTGCAGTCTTCGTCGACGAGCACCAGATCGCTGCTGCTGCCTTCGTTGATGGTGATGTTGCCGGTCAGGGCGCTGGTATCCGACGCTCCCTCACAGTTCGTCGTGACCGTACCCGACGTGTACTTCCAGCTGCCGACGAAGTCGTCCGTGCTGCTGCAGCCCGCGGTTGCCGAAAGAACGCCCACCAAAACCATCACTCTCGAGCTCTTCATAAGATTTCAGTCCTTACCCTTTTGCTAACGCCGGAAAAAGCGGACCCTACCTTAACCCAGTCGGGATCGCGTGGCCACCCACTTTCCGCAAGTCCTAGTCTGGCTGACGGGTAGCGGGGCGCAGGTTTCAGGACGGTGTAATGAACGAGACTCCTGCGCGCGTTCCGCGTGGTTGGAGCGCTTCTGGCGAGTTTGCGCTGCTGCGGTCACGAGCGGGTTCGGAACGGAACAGGGCCAGGCATGTTTTGGGAGTTTGCTCGGCGGGTAGCATCCACTCACGCGGGTAGGTGTGGGTGCGAAGGTGAGTTGGCGCGGATCGTATTTCGTAATCCGACCGGTCGAGCCGAGCTGTACGGACGAGCTCCAGACGGGCGATACCTCTGAGGAGTGTTTGTGACGGATTAGCGAAGTGACCATGCGCCGAGCCGGTGAGATTTCACCGTCCCTGCGTCGGACCCCGCGTGGTTTCCATGGCTCGCCTCGCGGCGAGACTTTATATTGCGGCCAAACCGTCGTTCAACTTCATTGCCGCCGCTCCACTACATCGGTCTGGAGTCGGTCGGCTCTCTTCGCGAGGTAGTGGTTCATGCAGCGTTTTTCGCGACTCCAACTGGGATTTGTCTCACTGATCTTACTCGGCGCCACCGTGAGTTGCGGTGAAGAAGATTCCGCGCCGGCACAAGGCACCGAAGGGGGCTCGTGTTACGGCAATGGCACCTGTGACGATGGTCTCGCCTGTTACAGCGACAAGTGTGTCGACCCGGACGGCAACGAGCCGAGCACACCGAGCGCCGGCTTCGACATCGGCGCGTGTTTCGAGTGCGGCGAGGACAGTTGTGCGGCCGAGGCCGAGAAGTGTGACGGCGAAGGCGCGTGTGGTACGCTCCTCGGCTGCGCCCTCGATTGCGCGGGAGACGCGAGCTGCGCGACCGACTGTGCCACCACGACGTCGGTCACGGCCGAGGAGCAATCGGCGATGGTCGCGTATCAATCGTGTTTGGTCACGAAGTGCCTCGACGCCTGCACTCCGGAGGTGAACGTGCCTACGCCCTCCAACCCCACGCCGCCTACGCCGGGGCAGCCCACCCCTGGACAACCTGGGCCGAGTGAGTTGGCCGCGTGTTTGGACTGCGGCGAGTCGAGTTGTGCGGCCGAGGCGAACGCTTGTGACGACTCGAGCGCGTGTGGGGAGCTGCTGTCGTGTGCGCTCGACTGCGGCATGGACGCAACCTGCGCCAGCGATTGCGCGACGGGCATCACGCTCACGGCCGACGATCAAACGGCGATGGTTGCGTATCAATCCTGTCTCGTGACCCAGTGTCTCGACGAGTGTAGTTTCGAGGTAAACGTCACCCCGGGCACCCCGCCGGTGACTCCTGGTACGCCGCCAACGCCACCGACACCCGGCTCGCCCACTGCCAGCGCGGAAGCTTGCGGCGTCGTCAAGCCGCCGGAGACGTGCGTACAAGCCGAGGCGTTCGTACTTGCCGAAGACGGTACGGACCTGGTCGGCGTCACTGTGCCGACGTTCAACGAGCTGGTGATCGCGGATGGCAGCGTCACGGGGGATTGGGTGCTCGAGAGCGGCCAACTTGGCGTATTGCAGTTCGAGTTCTCGTCGCCCATCGATCCGGCGCGCGTCGCATTGGAGGGCAGTCTCTCCGAGGTCGAGTTCGTCACGCTGGAAGATGCGGGAGGCAGCGGCTGCCAGTATTACCTGAGCGGCGGCCGCCTCCAGCGCTACATCAAGTCGACGGGCAGCAGCATCGATTGGTACGGGTGTTGGGGCGACTACGAGACGTACGAAACCAGCGAGCCGAGCACCTTGACGATCATCAACATCCGCACCGCCGTGAGCCAGCTCAACGAAGCGCACGCGATCACGGTCACGTCGATGTTGTTGTAGCCGCGCCGCGGGGCGTTGCGGTGGAGACGGTGATGAAACCGAGCTCCGACGAGGTCACGTGCACGCAGCTGTTTCGCCATCATCACGTGCGCCATCACGTGAGCGAGTGTGGAGCCGTCTGTGAAGACCGCTGCAGGCACGATAACCGTGCTGTTGGCGATTTCGACGGCAGTTTGGGCGCAATTGCCACTTTCCACGCCGGTCTACGCCGCCGATAGTTCGCTGCGACTTTGACGGAGCGACCCCCGAGTGATATCGAGCTTGCCATCTCAGGATCAGCTCGATGTTCAGACTCCGCCAACTCGCACTGCTCGCGTCATTAACCTACGTCACTGCGTGTAGCAACGAAGGCGGTGACGCCGGTGAATCGAGGTTCCAGGCTCGCGGCCAAGACGGAGATGCCGGTTCGGTTTCGCCCAACGAAACACAATTGGACGCTTCGAGCGAACCGGGGAACGTCTCTGTCCTTCATGATGCTGGCGCAACCACTACACCGGAACGGCAGAGCTCGACGTCCGGGCCGCTGAACGACGCGTCCGTCGGTTCGGGGGTTGCACCGAACATCGACGGTGGAGAGACGTCGATGCCGGAGGCTGACCCAACCGCTCTCGACGCCGCTACGGCGGGGGAGCTGGACGCTGGACGGGCCGACGGCGACGGCGAGATGACGCCCGCCGCAGATGGTGGTGGGCCGGAGCTCGACGCCGGGGTTCCCCCCGCTCTGACGAACCTCGAGATTCAAGGCGTACGTTTCGACGTGCAGCCCGCGTTCGCGCCCGACCGTTTGCGTTACGCGGCCGTCGCCGAGGAGACGTTGGGCAACCTTCGCATCCTCGCAGAAGCCGGCGCCGGCCTTTCGATCACCATTGACGGCCAACCCGCGGAGAGTGGGGTGCCGTTTGCACTTCCAGACGCGCAAGAACGCACGACGATCGTGGTCGCGGTGAGCAACGCTGCTGGCCAAAGTGCCGACTACGAGATCCAATACCTCCCCACGACGTTTCCGCGTCTGCAAGCACGGACCAACGACCCTCGAGCGAGTGGAGATCCGCTGTATGCAACGTTTCGAGTCAACGTTGGCGTGTCGTACGCGGCCATCGTCGACAACTTTGGTGTCCCCTATCATTACGCCGGACACGCCGCTCCCGTGTTCGACCTGAAGAAACACCCGAACGGCGAGATCTCGTACGCGGTGTATCAAGAGGACGGTTATCCCGGCGCGGCCCACGTCATTTTGGACGAAAACTTCGTCGAGCAGCGCCGTCTCGTCACGGTCGGCTTGAAGGATACGGACTTCCACGAGTTCCGGATCTTGCCCAACGGGAACTACCTCATGCTCGCGTACGAACCTGCCGTGCGTGACGCCACCGCGTACGGAGGTTCCGCGACCC
>CBINDO010000445.1:0-4996 GCA_966249405.1 uncultured bacterium
TGTTTAGAGGAACAACCCTTAGGAGCGTAGGGGTTTGGAAATTGGCGGGACCCGACGTCGCTTTTCTTCGAGTGGCGCCGACCGCGCGACCGGCGCTCACGCTACCGGCGCAAGACCCGAGGCGCGTCCAAACACCGCGACGTCCGTTGCTCCGGCGTGCGCAAAACATAGACGCCATCCTCCACCGCGTGTCCGCCAACGCTCCGTCCAGGCGACTCGACGTGCCGCGGTGCGACTCGACGTGCCACGGCGTGATGCGGTCCGACGTGCCGCGGTGCGGATCGACGTGCCGCGGTGCGGGTCGACGTGCCGCGACTTGATGCGGTCAGACGTGCCAGGACGTGATGCGGGTCGGACGTGCCACGACGTGACGTGACGCGGTGGTACGCGACGTCAGTGAGCGAAACCCGGCAGTAGAGATCGCGACGCAGGCCGGGTTCGAATCACACCGTTTACTTCGCACATCGATGACAAAACCGAGCGCGGCTTGCCCAACGTATTTCATGTTTACCCGCGCCCACGGCGCGAGGTGCCTGCGCGGGTTCGCTGGCGTAGCCCCGCGCAGCCCGTTCACCAAAGCCAGTCCTCGCTTTACCCGGGCCTGATGGCCGCCCAGGCTGGCACGCGGGGCCGGTGCGGCGGAGCCACCGGGCCGGCCGTTGCTCCGCCAGCGACGGGCGCGCGGCGGCCGAACGCTCGTCGCTGGGTGGGCCGCAGGTTCAAACCTCAGAGGCGCTAGGAATGTCCCTTGTTTTCCGCACTTTGCAGCGAGCACCGTACCGGGCGCACGCGGCGTCTTCAGGGGTGAGACATGGGCTCACCCCGGCGTCACAACCTTCCCATCGTGGGCAGCTACGACCGGGGGTGTAATGGTCGTCGGTTCACTCGGTAGCCGGTTCGGTGCCCAGTTACGACGACATGCCGACAGGGTCGCGACAATCCGTCCTTTCCACGAGTGGCCTTCAATGGCTAGTCTGTGGACCAGTCACGAGGGAACATGCCGAAAGCCGATCCGAACGACACGGGGCCTTGGGAGGGAGAGGGCTACGGGGCCACCGCACCGCCGGGGTCCAACGAACGCGAAACGCTGCAGGGCATTTTCGAGTTGTTGGCCGAGGTCAAGGGGGTCGACTTCTCCAGGTACCGCCCCACCACGGTCGATCGTCGAATCAAACGAAGGATGCGTCTCTCGAAGTACTCCTCGCTCAGCGCATATTCGCAATATTTGCGCGAAAACCCAGACGAGTTGAAGGCACTTCATTCGGACCTGCTGCTCGCGATCACCGAGTTCTTCCGGGATCCAGAGGCCTTCGAGATGCTGCAGCGGCAGGTCTTCCCCAACCTGGTCGAGTACCACTCCCACAAGTCCCCGATTCGGATCTGGGTCCCCGGGTGCGCGACGGGCGAAGAGGTGTACTCGCTCGCGATCTGCTTCCAAGAGTTCATGGACGAGCAACGCGTCAAGGTGCCGGTTCAGTTCTTCGGCGCGGACATCTCGGAGCAGAACATCGCGGTCGCGCGCGCCGGAACGTATTCTCCGAAGATCGAGAAGCAGCTCTCCCGAGAACGACTCGAGCGGTACTTCGACAAGCTCGCCGACGGCTATCGCGTCGCGAAATCGATCCGCGAACACTGCGTCTTCACCGTCCAAGATCTCGGCAGCGATCCGCCGTTTGCCAACGTCGACTTGATCAGCTGCAGGAACGTCTTGATCTACTTCGACGAGGAGCTGCAAGAGCTCGCCACGTCCCTCTTCTACTTCTCCGTGGTCGCGTCGGGTTATCTCCTACTCGGCCCTTCCGAGAACCTTCAAAGCTTCGACGACTTGTTCACGCCCGTGGAGGGCTGTCCCAACTTGTTTCGCAAGCGCGTGCCGCCTGCGCGGCGAAACCCGCATTTTCCGTGGGCCAGCAATCGTGCGCGCAGCGGCATTTCATCGCTCCGCGGGCGACGTTCGGACGAGTCGCGCAAATCTGGCGTCAGCACTCCGGAGGGCTTGGCCGAGCGCGCGATCTTGGAAGAATACGGTCCGCCAGGCGTGTTGGTCGACTCACAGCTGCAGATTCGGCAGTTTCGCGGGCGAGTGTCGAGTTTCCTCGAGCCTGCCGCCGGCAGCGCGTCACTCAAGTTGTCCAAGATGGTCCGTAGCGAACTGATGCCGGACTTGTTCGTAGCCGTCGAAGAGGCGAAACGGACGCAGGCCACGGCGAAGCGCACCAACGTCGCTTTTCACGTGACCCCCGAGCTTCGCTCCTACACCGACATCGTGGTGTTCCCGTTGAGCGCCGACTCGCGAGAGATGTTCTACTTGGTGCTCTTCGAGAAGGGGCGTTCGGACGTCGGTGTCTCCGATGTGGTCCCGGATCCGGACCCGGCGGCTGGCGACACTCGAACCGAGTTGTACGTGTTGCGTCGCGAACTCCAGAACGTCAAACATCAGCTCCAAGCGATCATCGAAGAGAAGGAGCTCGCGAACCAAGAGCTCTGGACCGCCAACGAAGAGATCCAGTCGGCCAACGAGGAGCTGCAGAGCGTCAACGAAGAGATGGAGGCCGCCAAAGAGGAGCTGGAATCCGCCAACGAGGAGTTGGTGACGTTGAACGAGGAGCTGCAGACCAAGAACCTCGCGTTGTCCGAGAGTGAGGCGCGATACCGTGGTCTCGTCGAGTCGATCTCCGACTGGATTTGGGAGACCGACGGCAAGGGCATCGTCACCTATTCGAGCCCGCGGGTGTTGAACCTGCTCGGATACGAAGCGAACGAGGTGGTGGGACGGAGCCTCAAAGACTTCTTGCCTGAAGTCTGGGCGCGGGCATTTGGCACCCCCGATGGTGGTGAGTCGGCTTTCACGCACGAGGTGACGTCTGCGTTTCACCGGCTTGGGAACAAGGTAACGTTCGATACGTCGTGCGTCCCCAAGGGTGGCGCCGTACCAAACGCTCTGCGCGGTGTCAGCCGCGACGTATCGGAGCGTGTTCGAGCGAGCTTGCGACTGCAACGAAGCGAGCAGAGCCTCGAGTTGGCCCAGGAGATCGCCAAACTGGGCCACTGGGAGCTGGATCTGGTGGGAGAGGACCACCTGTGGTCCACACAGATGTTCCGCATGTTCGACTTCCCCGAAGCCGAACGTCCACCCGCCTTCCGCGAGTTCTTGGACATCGTTCATCCAGAAGATCGAGCGGCCGTGATAGACCACGTCAAGCTCGTCGCGGGGTCCGGCATCAAGTCGCGTCACGAGTGGAGGACCAACCCTCTGAACGGGCCGCCGCGGGTTTTCGAAGCGCAGGCGATCCCAGTGCGCAACGCCGACGGCGTCGTCCACAAGTTGTTGGGCACGCTGTTGGACATTACCGAGAAGCGGCGCGCGGAGGCCGAGTTACGCGACATCGCCTCGCGGTTCGAGGCTTACGTGCAGGCAGCGCCCGACGCGATCTTGGTCTTGAACGAAGCAGGACAGCTGCAGGAAGTGAACGACTCGGCAGTGCTCTTGTTGGGTCGGTCGAAAGAGACGCAAGTGGGACGTCACTTGTTCGACTTCGTCGGCGACGAGGACCGAGCGCGCTTCGATGCCGAAATGGCCGGCCTGATGAAGGTTGGACGGTTCTCGGGCGAGTTTGCCTTCGTCCGGCCAGACCGCAGTGTTCGCCTGACGCACCTAGAAGGCGTCAAGCTCTCGCCGGCTCGTTTCTTGGTCTTCGCCAAAGACGTCACAGAACACAAGGCCGCGGAAGCGGCTCTGAGAGCGGCGCAAGAGAACCTGCACCACGCCGAAAAGATGCAAGCCATCGGTCAACTCGCGGGCGGCGTCGCGCACGACTTCAACAACCAACTGACGACGGTCTTGGCGTTCTCCGAATTGCTTCGCCAGGAGGTGCAACCCGATCCGAAGCTCACGGCTTATTGCGACCAGATCATGGCAGGCATCAAACGTGCTTCCGATCTGACGGCGCAGTTGCTGGCCTATTCGCGCAAAGGCAAGTACCAGAGCGTCCATATCGACTTGCACTACTTGGTGGACGAGGTTTGCTCGTTGCTCCAGAGAACCATCGACAAGAAGGTCGACGTTCGGCTCGATCTGCGCGCGCCCACGAGCGCTACCGTGGGCGACCCGACCCAGTTGCAGAACGTGCTCCTGAATTTGGCCTTGAACGCGCGCGACGCGATGCCAGACGGCGGCACCCTCACCATCTCGACTCGCGTCGTGGAAGAGAGCGACATCGTTCGTCAAAGCCTGCTGGGCACGCTGAGCCAGACTCACTACATCGAAGTCTGTGTGGCGGACACCGGCGTGGGCATGACCGCGGACGTGTTGGGACGCATCTTCGAGCCGTTCTTCTCGACCAAAGCTCCCGGCAAAGGCCTCGGCATGGGACTGCCGTCGGTTTACGGCGCGGTCGTCGGGCACAACGGCGCCATCAGGGTGGAGAGCGAACCGGGTCGCGGCAGCGCGTTCTACGTGTACTTGCCGGCGTCCGAAGTCCAAGCAGTGTCCGATGAGCAGCCCGTGTCGTTGGAGGTCGTCCCGAAACGGTCCGCGCGGATCATCGTGGTCGAAGACGAACCCACGCTGCGAGTCGCGGTCTGCACCGTGCTCACGCACCTCGGACACGTGGTCAAAGGGTTCACGAGCGGGCGTGATGCCATCGCGTACTACCGCGATCACTGGGCCGACACGGACCTGGTGATCTTGGACATGATCATGCCCGTGATGAACGGCAAGGAGACATTCCTCGCGCTCAAAGCGGTAAATCCCGACGTGGTCGCCCTCGTCGCCTCTGGCTACAGCTTGGAGACGGAAACCGAGGAGATCTTGCGCAGCGGAGTGCGCGGGTTCTTGCAGAAGCCGTTCAAAATGGAAGACCTCGCCAAAGGGGTGACCGAGGTGTTGTCGGGTCAATCGCGCACCAGCCGAAACCCGACGGCTTGAACCGACGGCTCGGCTGTGCCGTTCATTATTCTTCAGGTGCGCATGGCGGCGGGCAAGGCGCCCGAAGAG
>CBINDO010000446.1:0-4830 GCA_966249405.1 uncultured bacterium
TGATCTTGCCTTTTGTCGCGTTCGCCATGTTAGCCAATCTTGAGTGTTGTAAGTTCGACGAGCCCAGCCTGCGCGAGAGGCGCGCGGCCTTCGGGCGGGCGCCATATCACGGGAGTTCGGCCCTGCCAACCGCTTGGAATGAGCCGTGCGCCGAGCGCGGCCGTCCCCTACAACGGGCGCGCACCAAGTGCCAGTGTAAAATTCAA
Source organism: uncultured bacterium (assembly GCA_966249405.1). GTDB lineage: Bacteria > Myxococcota_A > Polyangia > Polyangiales > Polyangiaceae > SZUA-265. Next base: position 207 of record CBINDO010000446.1, read on the forward strand.
GTTCGCTGCGGCACCCGGTCGCACCCCCGAAAGCGCTATCGGTTTGCTGTCGAGTCTCTTGATTCGTTGGCCCTCGATCCAGCAAGACCGGAGTCGTGATCTCCACGGAGACGATACAGCGCGTTCGCGACCAGGTGAAGATCGCCGCCGTCGTCGGGGAACGCGTGAAGCTGGAAAGACGCGGTCGTAGCCTGACCGGGCTTTGCCCTTTTCACAAGGAGAAGTCGCCGAGCTTCCACGTCAACGACGAACGGGGCTTCTATTACTGTTTCGGCTGTCACGCGTCGGGCGACGCCATCAAGTTCGTCCAGGAGCTCGAGGGGCTGAGCTTCGTAGAAGCCGTGCGAGAGCTAGCCGATCGCCTCGGGATCGACGTCGTCGAAACGCGCTCGGAGCAGGAACGGCGTCAGGATAACGAGGCCAAGCGGAAACGTGACGAGCTGTACGCGGTCAACCAGGCCGCAGCGACCTATTTCCAGCAGTGCCTGAAGTCTCACGAGTTGCGTCACTACGCTCACGCGGAGCTGGCGCGCCGCGGCATGGACGTGCAGAAGCTGACGGACACGCAGAAACAAGCCCTAGAGGCGTTCCGACTCGGTTACGCTCCTGCCGGGTGGGACGGCCTGGCGACGTATCTCAAGGGCGCCGGTCTCAGCTTGGCCGCGGCCGAAAAGGTCGGGCTCGTGGCGCCTCGCCGCAGCGGCGGCGGCTACTATGACCGATTTCGGCATCGGCTGATGTTCGCGGTCCTCGACGTGAACGGCAAGACGATCGCCTTCAGTGGCCGCATGCTCGAAAACCCGACCGCGGCGGAGCTACGCGGCGTCGGGGCGTCCGAGAGCAACAGCGAGGAGCGGATCGCCAAATACATCAACTCTCCCGAAACGCCGATCTACAAGAAACGTGAGACGGTGTTCGGCTTGCATCAAGCTCGAAGCGCGATCCGGGACAAGTCCGATTGCATCATCGTGGAGGGCAACTTCGACGTGGTGAGCCTGCACGCCGCGGGCGTCGCGAACGTGGTCGCGCCGTTGGGTACGGCGTTCACGGAGGAGCAAGCGACGTTGATCCGGAGGTACTCGCCGCAGGTCACGTTGCTGTTCGACGCGGACTCGGCGGGCAAACGCGCCGCCATCGCGTCGCGTGAACCCGCCACGGCGGCTGGACTCACGGTGCGCGTAGCGAGTTTACCTCAGGGTCACGATCCGGACTCCTTCGTTCGCGAGAAGGGCCCTACGGTCCTCCAACAGTGCGTGCGTGCGGCGAGCGGGATGCTCGAGTATCTGATTGAAACGACGTTGGACGGTCTGGCCAGCAACGCGCCCCAAGCACAAGGCGAGAAGATCCGCGAGGTGCTGGCGATCATCGCGGCCGAGCAAGACGAAACGCTCCGCGGCTTGGCCCAGACTCATGCCGATAGGATCGCGGCGCGGCTCGGCATCAAAGACGTCAATACGTTCACGGCGCTGCAGCGCTCGGTCGCTCGCGCGGCGAGTTCACAAGGCCCGAGGCCCACTGCCGAGAGTGCCCGAAGAGGAGCCGGTCCCGCGCAACGCGGTGTCGCTCCCGACGTCGGGGTGCCAGCCCAACGGCGTATGTTACCCCCCGAACGAGCGCGCTCCTTGCAGCACGACGCAGCCATCGAACAGGAGTTGTTCGGAGCTCTCGTCGAATACCCTGGGTTGATCCAGGAGCCGGCAATTGCCGCGCTCATGTGCCATGCGACGGGACCGCTCGCGCTCGCGATCGCCAACTTGGTGCAGACGAGCGACGAGTTGGAGCAGCACATCGAGCTCTTCGAGCAGCCGTTTCAGCGCATCGTTCGAGAGCGCTTGGCGGCCCCGCGCGCCGATACGATCGAAACCGCGCGCAACACCGTGACGTCGAATCTCACCAAACTGAGCCAGGTCGAAGCGAAGGCACGCAAGGCCGCGCTGATCGAAGCGCTACATCAGGCACGGCGCAGCGGAGATGTGGAACAAGAGCTGGAGCTGTTGGCCCAGCTCTCGCCACGCGCGGGTTCTAGTGCCCAGAGGTAAACGTCACGGGCCGTCCCACGGTTGTCCGGCTTTTGCCAATGCGCGCTTTGCCTCACCGCGATAGGGCGAGTCGTGAGGAGAGAGCTCCAGGTAACGACGCCAGTGTTTTGGCGCCTCCGGATTGCCCGCCATCCCCAGCGCCGCCAAGTAGTGGGCTTGCCACAGCCAGTTGGGGGCCGGCGACTGCCCCTCGACGAGGCGCAAGGCTCGGAGCAGCAGCTCCGTCCCCTTCTCGCGTTGGTTTCGCCCGACCAGTATCTTGCCGTACCGGAAGAGCCAGACGGAGTTGTTACCGTCGCCAGCAATCGCCTTCTCCCAGAACGGGATGGCGTCGGCTTCTTTGCCCAGCTGGGCGAGCGCTTGAGCCATGTCTGCGTTTGCCCCGAGGTGCGCCGGGTTCAGTTCCAAAGCTTTCTTGAAGTCGAGCGTCGCGTCGCGCGCAGCCCCCTGCTTCAGGTTCAAGAGGCCGCGTTGCCAATACGCGTCGACCGAACCCTGGTCGAGCTCCAAGGCACGATTCAGTTCACGGCGTGCCACCGCTACTTGCCCCATGTCACTGGCAACCCAACCCAGGTGCAGTCGGTACAACGGACTGTTGGAGTCGAACTCGACAGCTGCGCGCATCAGTCGTAGAGCTTCGACGGCGCTGCCCTGCGCGAAGAGAGCTCGCCCCAAGCAGTAGTTGGCTTCAGCCGAATGCGGCCGTTTCGCCAATACGTCCTTGAGCACCTCGGCGGCGGACGCGCCTTGACCGGCCTCGACTCGACCACAACCCACGCGAAGCTGGATGTCCATGTCGGCAGGATCGTTTTTTAGCGCCCGCTCGTACTCCGCAAGCGCCTCGGCGGCCTTGCCCGACTTGTCCAAGATCAACCCCCGCTCCAACGGCAGCCCCGGATAATTGGCGTCAATCTCTGCGACCTTGTCGAAGTTTGCCTGCGCCTCCTCGAAGCGCCGCAGACGGCTCAGTGCTTGTCCTTCTTTGAAAATCGCCGCCATATCGGCGCTCGATGCCTTGCGAGCCTCACTGTATTCGACGAGTGCCTTTTCGAACTGTCCCTGACCAAACGCCACGTCTCCCGTGGCGATTCGCAAGGCGCTGGAACCTGGCAACTGCTGCGCCGCTTCGACCAAAATCGGCGCAGCACGTTCTGGTTCGCCGGCTTTGGTGAACGAGGTCGCCAGGGCGACGTAGGCCTCGACGGCAACTTTCTGAAACTCCGGCGGAGCGAATCTCGACGGCGGTGGCTGTTTACTCAGCTCGATGGCCTCCTGGAGAACCTTGCGCCCGACCTCCGTTTCCCCGGATGCCAACGTAGCCACGCCGCTCAGGTAAGCGACTTCGATGTCCTTTGGTTGGGCTTGTCGCAACGTCTGTATCAAAAGGACGGCTTGGTCGAGTTGGTCGAGAGCGATCTGCGTACGGGCGACGCCGACCTGCGGCGCAAGTGCTTCTGGCGCGGCAGTCACGGCGGCCTGATACCGAGCCAGTGCGGCAGCATGACGTCCCGAAGCAAACAACACACGCGCGGAACTCGTGAGCGCGCGCGCGTCACCTGCTACGACCCGGAGCGCCTCTTCGAACGACTCGAGAGCGGCCGACGCCTTGCCGGTCGCGAACTCGAACTCACCCTTCAGGGTGTGAGCCAAGCTGACCTCGGAGGGGCTCGCGGTGCCCGGAGCGCCAATCACTCCCTGGAGCGTCTCGATGGCTGCCGGCGCAAATGTCCCACCACGAATCGCCGCGTCCACCTGCAACAACTTGGCACCGACGTGCTCCGGGTTCAGCTCCAGCACTTGAGCCGCGGCGTCCAGGGCTTTCGCGAGTTGATTGCCGGCCATGTATGCACGGGCCAAACCAAACACAGTCCAGGCGCAGCGCTTCTGATTGACGGCTTCGGTCCAGCTGGAGATCGCGTTTTCGACGTTCTCGACCAACAACCAATGCTCACCTTCTACCGTCAGCGTGAACAAGTCACGCGGCAGCGAGCCGAGCTCGGTGGCTACGTTCGGCTGACGCTTGAGCACGTGGTCGACGGCTTGCGCTCGTCGCAGCTCGGCGCGTTCCGCGGACCTGGCCAAGAGTTCGCTCACGAGCACTTGCCCGGTGGATTGCAGGCTGGCGGGACCCCCGAAGCGGAGCGCCAGTGCGAGTGCTTGCGCGGCCGTCTCGGCCTTCAGGGGAACGAAGCGTTTGGCGCTCGCGCGGCCTTGATCCATCGCCCTCACGGCCTCTACGGAGGCCGCGTAACCGTCGAGGGCGCGCGCCGCGTCCACCGCTTGGCTCAGCCGGGTTTGGAGCGCCTGATGTTCACCGCGCATGAACAGATCTTGAGCCGCATAAACCCCGAACGGACCGATCTCTGGCTCGAGCGCCAACGCGCCGCCACCCACTGCCACGACCACCGCAGCAGCGATCGCGACCTTGACCGAAGTACGAACCTTCTTCTTCTCGGATGCCGGCTTCGCTGGCTTCGGGCGAGCGCAAGGCCATCCTGCTGGGCAACGCGGCTGCGCACCACGCCAACGCTTCGACGCTGCTGGCGCTGGCGCAATGGATCGGCGAAGCCACCGGCGCCACCGTC
>CBINDO010000447.1:0-4828 GCA_966249405.1 uncultured bacterium
CTGCGTCAATATGCCTTGGGCGCATCCAGCTGTAAGCTGTTTTCGTGCAGTGGCACGGTGCCTCGCGCCCAGTGAGTGAGCCCCGTTCCTGGGGCGTTCGTCGGGCGACGCCAAGGGACTCGGAGCGCGACGAGTCCACACGACCGTTGGTGGGACATGAGTCGCTTTTGCCCGGTTCGAAACCCGAGGGAACCGAGCACCGTCGAACCTGTCGATTGTTGGAACTCGCCGCCCTGACTGGTATGGGTAGGCCATGGTTGCGCGACGACGAGCGATGGCGGGGGCGGTGGCTGTCTGGGTTGCTAGCAGCGGTCCGGTCTGGGCTGGGGAATCGGTGGGTACCCTAGACCGAGTGTTCTGGGTCGGCGGCAGTCCGGGGGCGCCCTCTGCTTCCAAGAGCGCCGTCCTCACGGGCTTGTACGTGTTGTCTGGGGCGAGCCTCGGGGTAACGGGGTACTTCGCTTTCGATTGGGCCCGGGCCAGTCGGATCGCGGAGCGCGCCTCGGGACCCGGCGTTTGTTTCGAGCTAGCGAGCCCTTCTTGTGACGAGTTCGTGTCAGCTCAGGCCAGCGCGGATAGTGCCGCGGTGCGTACCGCCGCGTCGGCCGCGGCGGCGACTGGCTTGCTGCTCGGCGGTGTGCTGGTCGCGCAGTATTGGGAGAATTCCTTCTTGGGAATTAGTGTCTCACCGAAACTTGCGAGCATCCGGATCACAGCGCAGTTCTAGATGCTTCAAAGCAACGCCATCGTTGCACTGATTTCACCATCAAAAGACGGTTGTCTCCGAGGCGAACGGAGGCTACGCTTTGCGCCCATGTATGTAGGGAAGGCATTTGGCCGGGGTGGGCTAACACTTCTTGCGTCAATTTTTGCGCTGGCATGTTCGGATAGTCGGACACCAGCGTCCGAGGAAGACGAGGAACGAACGGAAGTTCGCGACGACGCCGGACACGACGCGGCCGACTCTGGTGAAATCGATCCGACCATGTCGATTCCAGAGCGGGATGCTGGCTTTGGAGACACTGAGTCTGCGGTGATCGACAAGGAGGAAGTCACGGACGCCGGCTCAGAGGACGGTGGGCGCGGTTCGGGACCGTCGCGCCCGACGTTCTTGCCGGAAGAGCGCCCGTTGCCAACGCCCGAGTTGATCGAACCAGACCCCATCGACGTCAACGTCGGAGACTCCGTTCCCGCAATCGCTGTTCGCTTGGCCCGCTTCATTTGGCGGAGTGAGCCGGACGCCACGACGGTGGCATTGGCTCGAAACGGTGAGCTCGAGACGGCAAGCCAGGTCTACGAAGAAGCGCTTCGACTGCTCGCGGATGAACGGGCCGAGCGCGGGTTCCTCAGCTTTTTTGGTGCGTGGAGCGAGGTCACGCGGACTGCAGACAATGGGCTGTCGGCGTTCTCCTCGGATGGGGGAGTCGACGGCGGTGACGCAGACGCGATCGATTTCCGGACCGCCGCGCGCGCGGAACTCGATGTTTACTTCATGAGTCTGGTCGGTTCGGGAGCCGGCTTGCGCGACCTCGTACAACAGTCGTTTCAAGTGACGGAACCGTCGTTGGTCGAGTTGTATGCAGGCGAGCCCACGATTGTACGAACGGGGGTCTTCAGCCAGCCCTTCCTGTTAGCCGCGGGAGCGCATCCTGACCGCCCTTCTCCAAGTCGGCGCGGCGCGTTCATCTCGCGACGCCTGTTATGCGAAGATTTTGCGCCCGCCGCACACCCGCGGGTGGGCGCTCCCTCAGCGGGTGAAGCGGTGCGCGGTTGGCTCGAGAGTGAAACCAAAGCTGAAGCCTGCGCCGAGTGTCACGCCGTCATCGATCCGTTGGGTTTCGCATTGGACGGGTTCGACCAACGAGGTCGCGGCCGTGCTCTCGACGCGGGAGAGGCGATTGATACGCGGGCAGATCTCGGTGCGCTTGGTTTGCCGGATGTCGACGGGCCGGACGACCTGGGCGTGTCGTTGCTCTACCACCGCAATACGCTGCCGTGTGTCCTGAGCCATTGGTTCAAGTATGCGCTGCAGCGTGAGACGAGGCCCGAAGACGACGCATCGTGGATTGAACTCGTCCGTGGCTCGGAGTTCTACGAGTTGCAGGAGATACCTGCGTTGATAGCGGCGACGGAGTCATTCCGCGCCGAGTGACAGTGTGGAATAGGTGAACGTGATGAAAAATCTGGGGGTCGCGCTTTACGTGAAGTAGAGCAGCGGTTGTCTGGGTAACTATAGGCCAGCGGTCGGTGGGTGGCCAATCGGTCGGTGGGACATCGCTTCGGACGGATAACGCCCGAGGCGGCCACGGCGTTTTGCCTAACATAGGGTTTGTGACGCGAGTCACGAAACCGCGCGACGTTTGTCGTGCGTGTTAACAACAAGGGAAAATAACATGGGATGGTTTGAAACGAGTCTGCCGAACTCAACCAAACGAAAAGGGCGCCTCGCGAGGGCCGCTTGGCAAGTGATGGCTGCAAGCCTGTGCTCGTCAGCGGTCTTGCTGGGGTGTGGAAGCGACAAGCCTCGGGCCGACGACGAGAAGTCGGTCGCGATCGAAAAGGGCAACTTGAAGCTGGCGTTGACGGGCGTCGGCGCTTCAGGTGCTGTTTACCGTTTGCGCAACGCTGAGTTCAGGATCAGCGCCTACAACGGAGAATACGAAACGACCGTCTCGACCGAAGACGATCCGGAGGGAACGTTCATCTATCTCGAAGTCCCAGCCGGTGACTACAGCGTTTACCTGATGCCGGGCTACACGGTCGAGCAGGTCAACGGTGGCGGGGCCAGTGGCCCAACTCCTGGGACCACGAGCACTCCGATGACACCACCACCGGCCGCGTCCACGGTCGAGCCGGAAGTCACCGAACCCGAAGCCAACGCTCGAGGTTTTGCGCGCGCCGGCGAATGGCCGAGCCAAACAGGAGCAGCGGTCGCCGCTCGCGCAGCGGGGGATGGCCCCGACGGAGGGGCGCCGGACGAGGAATCGAGCGCGCCCGTTGTCGTCGACGGCGGAGCTCCCGAGACCGATGACGGGTCGCAAGGCGGGATTGAGTTCGAGCTGATCTCCGAGAACCCAGCGTACGTGTACGTCTACGCGTACGGCCTCTCGATGGTGAACTTTTCGTTCCTGGTAAACGGTGGCGTCGTGAACACCGGCAGCGGCGCTTTGCTCATCGGTGCGAGTTTCTACGAAGACGATCCATACGGGTACACCTGTCCCGGCGACGATCCCTACGAGCCCAACGACTTCTACTCGCCTGCATACATCCCGACGGACGAGACCATCTACGCGTTTTCGTGCGTGTACGAGGACGATATGTACCTCTTCAACGCACCTACTCCCGCGGGTGAGCTCTTCAAGATCGAAGTATCGTTCGACCCGAACGTCGCAGACATCGACATCGAATACGGTACCTCTTACTACGAATACCTGGGCGGATCGTTCGGCTTCGATGGGACCGAGACCGTCGTCGGCGTCTCGAACGGCGGGGACTACCTCCTGCACGTCTTCAACTACGGTCCGCAATCGGCACCGTACCAAATCAACTTCAGCTCGGTCACCTCCGACAATAGCTGTTGCGAAGCCAGCGACTCGCCGGGCTGTAACGAGCCGTCGGTATTGTCTTGCCTCTGCGCGATCGACTCCGTGTGCTGTACGGGGTCTTTCGACGAGGTTTGCGTGCAGGAGGCTATAGCTGAGTGCGGGGCGCAGTGTGAACAACCAGAGCCGACCAGCACGTGTTGTGAGGCTGCTCCCGAGCCCGGTTGTTTGGACGAGACCGTCGAGGCGTGCGTCTGCGGTATCGACCCAACGTGCTGTACGAGCACCTTCGACCAAAACTGCGCGAACCTAGCCCAAGGTCAGTGTGGCGCTAGCTGCGGGGGAGGCGAGTAATGACTACCAAATTGAAAGGCAACAACATGCGATCGATGATGAAAGCAGCGTGGATCCTTGGGGCACTCGGCAGCATGGCGTGTTCGGCCCAAGATCAGGCGACCGATGAGGCCGCCGAGCGACCCCTCGGTACTCAAGAGTCGGCCATCATTGGCGGCATCAAAGCAACCAGCGAGGAACTCGACATCGTTGGTGCGTTCGTCTATGTGGATCCCTATTACGGGCCTCAAGAGGTCTGCACTGGCACGTTGATTGGTCCCGAGACTGTCCTCACCGCACGCCATTGCGTCGACGTGCTCGACGACCTCATCTATTATGGCTACGGTGCCGGATACTTTGCCGTTGGACCGGATTCTGCTCAGCCTTCGCAACTGATACAGGTTGCGTCCGTCGACACCGCTCCAGATAGCTTCGGTGGTTTCGTCGGCATGGGGATCGACGTCGCTGTGTTGTACCTGTCGGAGCCGGTTGCTGGCGACTTCGCTTATCCGGATGTCGGAGTGAGCGACGGGATCGAGATCGGTGAGCCATTGGTCGGCATCGGCTACGGAGCGTATTCGGCCAGCTACGCTTTCGACGGAAAGCGTCGAATTGGCCGTGAGACGGTCGAAGCAACCAGTGGCTTGATCCTGCAAGCCATGTTCGGTGACTTCGAATCCTTCGTGGAGTGGTGGTTCACCGGAACGACCACCGACGAGGACTACCTCGCGGTGCTGGCCGAAGATCCGTACTTCCAGTACTACGGCCAAGAGTACCTGGACTACATCTACGACATCTACACGATGTACGAGATGATGCCCGGTTCGGAGATGGTTGCTGGTCTTGCGGACACCGATACGCAGAGCTGCTACGGTGACTCTGGCGGTCCGATGATGCGGTTCAATGCCGACGGGAGCCTGGTTGCCACCGCTTCCGGCGACCACACCGAGAAC
>CBINDO010000448.1:0-4783 GCA_966249405.1 uncultured bacterium
CTGCTGATCGAGATCGTGCGCGGTCAGGAGATGGGCCGCGACACCTTGTTGCGGCGCCTCGTGGACATCCAATACGAGCGCAACGACGTCGACTTCCACCGCGGCACCTTCCGCGTTCGCGGTGATATCGTCGAGGTGTTTCCGGTCTACGAAGAAGCGCTCGCGATCCGGGTTGAGTTCTTCGGGGACGAGATCGAGAACATCACCGAGATCGACCCGCTGCGCGGTCGAACGCTGAACACCCTCGAACGCTATTCCATCTTCCCGGGCTCCCACTACGTCACCCCTCGAGATCAGATGGCGAAAGCCATATCGGCGATCCGAGAGGAGCTGCGCGGTCGACTGCGACAACTGCAAGAGGAGGGTCGCCTGCTGGAGCGCCAACGCCTGGAGCAGCGCACCAACTACGACCTCGAGATGATGGAGCAAATGGGCTTCACCCAGGGCATCGAGAACTACTCGCGTCACTTGTCTGGACGTGCACCAGGTGAAGCGCCGCCGACGTTGATTGACTACTTTCCCGACGATTTCCTGCTCATTTTGGACGAGTCTCACCAAACGGTCCCTCAGATCGGCGCGATGTACAAGGGAGACCGCTCGCGCAAGGAAACTCTGGTCGAATACGGCTTTCGGTTGCCCAGCGCGCTCGACAACCGTCCGCTCAAGTTCGAGGAGTTCACCAAGTTCATGCGCCGTACGGTGTTCGTGTCGGCCACTCCCGGCGACTACGAGCTGCAAGTCTCACCGTCGGAGCCGATCGAGCAGTTGATCCGCCCCACAGGGTTACTTGATCCAGAGATTACTATCCGCCCCGTCTCCGGCCAAGTCGACGACCTGCTCGGCGAAATTCGCAAGCGCACGGCGCGAGACGAGCGTGTGCTCGTCACCACGCTCACCAAACGGATGGCCGAGGACTTGACCGAGTATTACACCGAGCTCGGCGTGCGTGTCAGGTACTTACACTCGGACATCGATACCCTCGAGCGCGTAGAGATCCTCCGCGATCTGCGCGCCGGTGAATACGACGTGCTCGTCGGGATCAACTTGCTACGCGAAGGTCTCGACCTGCCCGAGGTGAGTCTCGTGGCGATCCTGGACGCCGACAAGGAAGGCTTTCTGCGCAGTCCTCGCTCGCTGATTCAAACGATTGGGCGTGCCGCGCGCAACGCGGGTGGTCAGGTCATCATGTACGCCGACCGAAAAACCGACGCGATGCAACACGCCATCGCAGAGACCGAACGCCGCCGTGCCGTCCAGTTGGCTTACAACGCCAAACACGGGATCACGCCGGCGACCGTACGGCGCGCGATCTTCGACATCAACCCCGCCACCGGCGAGAGCGACTACTACGCGGTGCCGAAGGGCAACCCCAAACTCCTCGCGGTCGCAGAATCGAACGACCCAGAGGTCCTCGAAGCTCTGCGACAACAGATGTTTGCTGCGGCCGAGGCTCTCGACTTCGAGAAGGCGGCGCGCTTGCGCGACGAGATCAATCGCCTGGGTGGTGACGCTGGGGCCAAGGCGGCCCCGGCGCCCAAGCGCAAGTCTCGTTCACCCGCAGCAAAGACCAAGCGGCGTTGAAATGGCGCTCTTCAAAGAACCCAGCATCGACCCCAAGCAGCTCTTGGACCACGCCGAGGCGCGTGTCGCGGGCCACGGCGACCGGCACAACATCTCGCCCCTGGCCTATCTGATACCGCTCCTTGGGGCGGTTGCCGCAATCCTAGTCGCGGCCTACGCGCTGACCCGTCCCGGGGTCGCGGAGCGCCTACGACAACCAGCCGCGCCGCCAACGACGCTGGAGGTCGAGCTCGAGTAGGCGGTCAGACCAGCGAGGAGCGCCCGCTGTCTTTCAGGATCTTCACCACGTCCCGCACGTCTTGGCAACGCTCGCGCGGCACGACGAGCAACGCGTCGTCGGTTTGAATCACGCACAAGTCGGAGACACCGATGAGCGCGATGACGCGTGGTTCGGGGTTGGCGCGCTTGTCGAGCACCAGGTTGTTCTTGGCGTCGACCAGAACGCTGGTCGCGGGAGCGGCGTTACCCTGCTCATCCTTGGCGGCGAGTTCCCACGCCACCTGGAAGCTGCCCAGGTCGTTCCAGCCGAAGTCCGCCGGCACGACGTGGATGGTCTCGGCTTTCTCCATGATCCCGTAGTCGATACTGACCGACTCCGTGGTGTCGAACAGCTGCTCGACGGCGGCTGCCTCGGCCTCCGCGCCTAGATCGGAGGCCTGCCCGACCCGCTTCACTCCCGCGTAGAGGTTCGGCATGTGCACCTCGAGTTCACGCATGAACGTCGAGGCGCGGAACACGAACATGCCGGCGTTCCAGAAGTAGCCCCCGGCGGCGAGGTAACCTTCGGCAGTGGCTCGATCGGGTTTCTCGACGAACCGCTTCACGCGCCAAACGCCTGGTGAGACTTCCGAACCGCCCTGGATGTAACCGTAGCCCGTCTCCGGGCGCGTCGGGGTGATGCCCAAGATGGTGATCGGGCCACTGCTGGCCGATTGCAATGCCAAGTTGACCGCCGCTCGGAATGCGGCTTCGTTCTCGACGTATTGGTCACTCGGGATCACGATGACCAGGGCCTCTGGGTCTCGACGGTAGATGCGTTCAACCGCCCAAGCGATACACGGCGCAGTGTTCTTGGCCTTGGGCTCCCCCAGAAACGACGCGGTGGGCAACTCCGGAAGCGCGTTGCTCGTACCCGCCAAGAGATGTTTACCCGTGGCCACCAAGGTACGCTCGGGAGAGGAGAACGACTGAAGGCGAAGATAGGTCTGATGAATCAAGCTGTCCGGCGTTGGGCCCAGGGCAAGCAGCTGTTTCGGCAGTGCGTTGCGGGACGCTGGCCAGAAGCGAGTACCGCTACCACCGGCCAGAATGACGGAATAGATGTTCATTGGGCTAGGTTCCTCACTGACTGTTTCGTGCCTGTTGCACTAAAGACTCTAGTTCGTTGTCTCGAATGATGCGTGCATCGATCGCAACTACCTTGCCCGTGGGGCCTATCACCGCCAACGTCGGCAACTCGGACGCGCCAAAGGCTTTGGCGACCATGCCCTGCTCATCGAACAACACCGGGTAAGTGAGACCAACACTGCGCACGAACTCGAGCGCCGCAGGTTCCGCGTCACCCGTGTTGATGCCGATGACGGTAACGTCGTCGTTGGCGTGGCGCGTCGCGAATTGCTCGAGAATCGGCGCTTGAGTGCGGCAAGGCGCGCACCAGCTCGCCCAGAAGTCGAGCAGCACGACACGACCGCGTTGGTCGCTCAGCGCCATCCGGTTGCCTGGTTCACCACCCGAGATCACCCGTAACGTGAAGTCCGGCGCGAGTTCACCACGCAGACGGCTTCGACCCGGATCCATGTGCGGCAAGACGGCATACCCGAACACCGCACAAGCGAAGGCCAGAAGCCCAATGAACGTCCAGACCTGACTGCGATCGGTGGTTGGTTTGTGCTCGGCCATACTAGTGCGTTACCAGAGGAGGGAGCCACCTACCTAACCCGAGCTCGTACCGAGCGGCAAGGTCAACACGAAACGCGCGCCGTTGGGCTCTCGCGATTGCACCTCGATCATACCTTGGTGGTCCATCACGACCTTCTTTGCGATCGCCAAGCCAAGTCCGGTTCCATCACTCTTGGTCGTAACGTAGGGCTCGAAGATCTGATCCCGCAAGGTGGCTGGAATGCCCGGACCGTCGTCTTCGATGCCGATCTCGATGCGTTCACCGACCTGAACACGAACGCCCACCCTCACCTGCTTGCGGCCGCGACTCGCTTGCACGGCGTTTTGCACGAGGTTGACGAGCACGCGTCGCATCATCTGCGCGTCGAGAGCCACCGTCGCATCGGTGTCGGGAAGCGCCCACTCGAGGATGACCTCTGGGTTGGCTTCCGGATCTAGGCCCAAGGTGCCGAGCGGGGACAAGGTCAGCTCCTGACGGAAGTCGTCGAGAAACGCGTTCAACGACACTGGTTCCAAGGCCGATTGTGGCAACCTCGCGAACTCCGAAAACTCCTTCACCAAACGGCGAAGCGTGAGGACTTCTGCTTCCACGATCTCGAGCGTCATGTCGAGCACGCGGCGCTCTTCGGGTGGGACATTGCGAAGCCGCTGGTGCACCTCTTGAACGGCGAGTTGGATCGGCGTCAGCGGATTTTTGATCTCGTGAGCCAAGCGTCGCGCCATCTCCTGCCACGACGCCAACCGAGACAGGAACTCGATCCGCGACCGGTTGCCCTCGATTTCGGCGAGCATCGTGTTGAAGGCGCGGCCGAGCTGACCGACCTCGTCGGCGGGCGTCTCACCGACTCTGATCGAGAGGTCGCCACGCCCGACCTCGCGCGCGGCCTTGGCCAAGGCGCCGATCCTGCGCACCACGCTGCGCGACAACCAGGACCCGACCGCCACCGAGATCCCGATCGTACCGACGAGCAAAGCGCCGAACGCGAAGACGTAAGTCTGCTCGTCCACGTCCCGCCGCCTGGCCAAGCTTGCGTACGCTTCCATGAACGAGCCCAGTTGCTCGAACTCGTCGAAGGGCGCCTTCGGGGTTACCGCCGTGACGGCGAGCATCCAGTCTGCGGTGGGCAACGGCGTGAGCACCCGCAGCGAGACCTCTCGAGCTTCGTCGATGGGACCGCGCGCCACCCGGACTACCGTCTCACCATCTGGGTCGACAACCTCCAGGACCTCCACGTCGGGAAAACGTTCGAGAACCGCGCCGAGCGCAGCCTCCTGCGCAGCCGTTGACGCCTCGACGTCGAGC
>CBINDO010000449.1:0-4769 GCA_966249405.1 uncultured bacterium
TGGGCCGTATGCGGTGCTCGAACTGCGCGTGGTATGCGCAGGCGTCACCGGTGATGAGGACCGGGCCGGACTGGGCATTGACCAAGTACGACACGTGATTCGGTGAATGCCCGCGGGTCGTGATCGCCCAGATCGAGCCATCGCCGAGCAGATCGAGCACATGCTCGAAGGGCGGCAGCTCGGGAGCTTCGCCGAAATCCAGCGCGTAGAGGGGCCTGCCGTCGAGGTGGTCGCCAATCATCGCCTTTTGCATGAACGTGTCTTCGCCTCGACCGAACACCGCGGGCACTTGAGCAGGGAGGTCGACGAGCCCCGAGGTGTGGTCGCCGTGCAGGTGGGTGAGGAACACGGCTCGCGGCGAGATGCTGCGCGATCTGAGCTGCGATGCGACGTCGGCCCCGTCCGTGCTGCGGCTTTCGGCACCGATCAGCGCGAGGATCAGTCGCAGCAGGCCCGTGTAGTTGCCGCCCTCGCGAGCGAACGCGCGGGCGAGGCCGGCGTCGATCAGGTAGTCGCCTTCGGTCGGGTGATGCACCCAGTAGGCCAATACCGTGCTCGGCGCATGATGGTCACCTAGCTCCTTGATGTTGGGATCGCTCTCGTCCAGGACCACGCGACGATCACCATCGGAGGTGCCGGTGAGCAGGACTTCGACGGTGACCGGTCGCGGTCGCGCGAGGATCTCCTCCCAGGTGGTCGGCCGCTGCACCGGCAGCGGGTAGGCGGCTACATCGAGCGAACGAAAGCCACCGCGCACGAGTATGAGCACCACGCTGAGCACCAGCGTCGCGCCGATTGCTGCGTATCTCAGGAGTCGGCGTCGTCGTTCGGTGCGTCGCGCAGTTGCGCCCTCGTCGGAGTCCATGGGGGCGGAGCATCAAGCCTCCCCTTGGAAGAGGGTCAAGCCTTCTGCGCCTCCAGGCGACGTTGCAAGTATGCCCTGGTGTGTTCCAGGCGTTCACTGAGCTGCTGAAAGCGGGCAATCTGCTCGTTGATCGCGCGAAGTCGACCATCAACGACATCAATCATCGCCTCTGGGTCGGGACAACAGGGCAGGGCATCAGCGACGATCTGCAGCACTTGGCGTATCTCGGGAAGGCCGAATCCAAGATCGCGGCAGTGGGCGATCAAGCGAAGCCGCTCGAGATCATCGGCAGAGAAATCTCGGTAGGACCCGTCGCGCTCGAGTACCCCCAGGAGCCCGACCGCCTCGTAGTGGCGGATGGCTTTCACGGTAACTCCGGTCTCGCTGGCCGCTTCTCCAATTCTCACGTTGGCTCCTGACTGCATCCGCCACGAGACGCACGGCCTGGGAATCCTTGGCCGTGCTCGTCTCGCACCGCGGGGAGCATTTATGCACGGGCCGCCGTTGTCCTTCAAGCATCGGCTGTGGTCAACAGGCGTAGGGAGTTGTTGCGGCGACACACGTCTATGTGTAGAGTTCCACACATGGCAACGAACCTGGCAATAGACGAAGCCCTGCTGAAGGAGGCTCAGAAGGTAGGAGGGCACCGAACCAAGAAGGAAACGGTGAACGAGGCGCTGAGAGAGTACATCCAGCGGCGGAGCCAGGAGAAGGTGTTGGAATTGTTTGGAAAAGTCGAATTCGAGGCTGGGTATGACTACAAGAAGCAACGGAAGCGACAATGAACGTGCTGGTTGATACGTCTGTGTGGTCGTTGGCTCTGAGACGGGCCAAGCGGGTGGCGGATAGTGCTCCAAGAGAATTGGTGGAGCTAGTCAAGGAAGGCCGCGTGGTGATGCTAGGAGCGGTCCGGCAGGAGCTGCTGTCGGGGATCAGGGAGAAGGCGCAGTTCGAACTGCTCAAGGAGCGCTTGCGGGCGTTCCCGGATGCGGCCTTGGATGAGGAAGACTACGAGCGTGCTGCGGAGATGTTCAATCAGTGTCGCGAACGTGGGATACGGGGCTCCAACACAGACTTTCTGCTCTGCGCAGTTGCCCAACGGAGGCAGTTGTCGATCTTCACTCGTGACAACGACTTTCGCAGTTACGGCAAAGTGTTGAAGTTCGCGCTGCATGAAGAGCGCGGATAGTTGCGCTCGAACACGAATCGGCGAGTTGGGACAACGCGGTGGACGCTTAAGTTCGGCAGGAGCTTGAAGGTCCGCCCAACGGCTTAGCGATAACCCGCAAAGGGCTACCGGGACAAGCTCACGGCGGGGAACGTACCAGACAAGACCAGCACCTCCGCGTTGACAAAGTCAATCTCGAGAAAACACGGCTAATGCTCACGCTTCAAGGTGCCAGCATTGATGACGGTAAGTCTGCCGAACGACCTCACCATCCGACGGTGGCTGTGTCCGTTCAGAACCCAGCGATAATAGTCGTTCCGAATGAGGTTTTTCAGGCATCGTTGGTGTCGATTGCGTAACCGAAGTCGTCTGGCCCGACCTTGGCAATGTCGTTGGGCCCAATCCCGTGGCAAAGCAATGCGAGACTGTCCGTTACGTTCAACTCCACCATGCGAGGCAGGCGTTCCAAAAAAACGCACGGGCCCGAATCGAGACGGTCCTGGGGTCTGTGGCTTCCGGCAAGTCTCGCGCAACTTCCGCCAGCAGCCACCGATCGTGATTGCCAGCGACGGTCACAACGCCGTGTTCCTCGAGCAAGTCGCAGCATCGTCCGACCGATGCCCCACCATCAACGACGTCGCCGATGCACGCGATGACCGATACGCCATTGGACCTCAACGCTTCCAACGCTCGCTCGAGGAGCTCAGCCTCACCATGCACATCTCCGATCAGGCCAAGCTTACCAATCATGCCACCAGCATCTTTCGAGAGATCCTACCTCAGGATAGCCTTCGGAGGCTGAGCTCGGTTGCGACAAGTGAAAGGCGTTAGCGATGCTTGTCATGGATTCGCTGTAGAGAGCGAACGGTATCGGCGACAGAATTGTCGAAGGCTCCCTCGTCGAACGTCTCAATGGCCTTGCGACGCTGGGCATAGAACTGCAGATCCCGTCGCTCAACCTCTACCGTTCCGCGCAGCTCAATGACGCTCGCATCCAGAGCACCGAACGTGACCGGAGCTTCCAGCACCTTCTGCACACCGCCCGGCGCTCGAGGGTTGCGAACCCCGAGGCCCTCGAGCCGCACCCAAGCGACACCGGAGTAGGTCGCCACTTCTTGCTCAATGTGCAAGATCGTCAGCGTCGACCCTTCGTCGCCCTCTCGAGTGTTGTACGTCCAGACTTGCCCTATTGCGTACATCCGAAACCTGTCTGCCCAACGGCTTTGCCAATAACCCGCAAAGGGCTATCGGAGCAAGCCCACAGTCGGGAACGATACCAAGGATTTGAGGCGGCGACCAGCCGCCTCCCGGAGACCTGTCAGAAAGCCCAAGGATATCAAGCCCTTTGTCGGCGTTCATGGGCTTGTTGGGCAGCCTCCGATCGTCGAGAGTTGGCCTGTTCAATCTGGCGCACCGAGGCGTCGGTAAATCCATGCTGCCGCAGAATGCCAATGAGAAAGGCGGTCTTGGCCTGGACATAACCCTCTATGTCGTGCGCGAACTTCACGGCGAGTTGCCGCTTTAGGTCGCCGTAAGCAACTGCATCCGAGGGATTTCTTCGAAGGTGATCGCGGACAACAAGGTGGTTTGCAAGAGCTGCGCTGGTCGAGGGGCAAACGTAAAGGTGATGGGGAGGTGAGCCTGACGGTCGCCGAAAGGCCTCGCGTTGGGGGATGCCTCGATCTCCCAGGTGTTCGTATCCCAGCGTCTGCAAACGAGCAACTACCTCAACTACGTCTCGCTCCGCGACTATGACGTCGATGTCAACGACAGGCTTGGCAGCCAGCCCCGGGACGGCGGTGCTGCCGACATGCTCGATCGATGTCGCGAGCCCGGCAAGTGCTGGCGCGAGTGAAGACTTGAGCGACTCAAAGAGCTGTGGCCACTCCGAATCGTAATCGACGACAACGACGGCTCCCATGTTTTCCACACGCACTCAGATTGGTCTGCGAATCGCTTGGCCACCAGGACGAACCTACCACGCCGAACGCTACCAAGGAAAGGGGGCGGCGACTAACCGCACGCCTCACGGCGGAACTCAGGAAGGCGCGGATATCAGTAGAAGACCATATCTTCGTAGGGTCGCGCCCGACAGGATTGAAGGCGCGACCGCCAGTTTCCAACGTGAAGTTCCAGCTTGTGGCCATTGGGGTCAAGGAAGTAGAGGGAGTCGCCTTCGCTGGAGTTGTGTCGCCACTCCTGGACGCCTGCCGCCCGAATTCGTTCAACGGCTGGGAGGAAGTCCGCCTGGGCAATGGAAAACGCAATGTGGGTGTACTCGTCGGTCCCCACCCTGCGAATGGTCGGGTCCCATGTAAGACACAGCCACACCGCTTCGCCGGCAAGCAGATAGGCGCCGCTTCGCCATCGCGCCAGAGGTCGAAATGCAAGGACGTCTCGGTAGAAGGCGAACGAGAGATCAAGGTCGCGAACAGAGAGGGTTAGGTGATTGACTCCTTCGATCATCGCCGCACTCGTAAGTGGTGCGCCCAACGACTGGGGTTTAACCTTCATCCGTCAGACCATCGAAGCCTGGCAGGAGGCAAGGACCGCGGCCGTGGTACTCACCACGGCTGCGAGACGGCAGGTGACCAGATGGGACCCGTCAGGTTCAAACCTGAGTTGAACGAAACCGCGCTCAGCGCGGTGAGTAAACTCGCACTCACCCGTTGCCATCGACTTGTCCCGTGATTGAAGGGTTGTCCCGGAAGACTACCCGACTCCTGGCCGTTACGC
>CBINDO010000450.1:0-4766 GCA_966249405.1 uncultured bacterium
AGGCACGAACGCCGTGGGCAGCGTGCTCGCCAGCGACGCATTCTTCCCTTTCCCCGACGGCATCGAAGCGGCAGCCAAAGCTGGCATCACCGCGATCGCGCAACCGGGCGGCAGTAAGCAAGATCCAGCCGTGATCGAAGCGGCGGACAAGGCCGGGGTCGCCATGATCTTCACCGGCGTTCGTCACTTCCGCCACTGACCGCAACCGAGCGACGTCGCGTGACGTCGCCATTGCTGTTCGCTCGACGTTTGGTCCACTCGAGATCAAAGTCGAGCGTCGGGCGGACAACGCCGGCGCCCTTGCGGGCAGGCTGCGGTCTTTCAAGGGTGGATGTTCACCCAGGTCCCCACTTCGGACATGACGCCATGCCAACCATCGGGGACGCGAGGTTCGCTCCAGGCAAACAGCCACTTGGCATCCCTCGGCGACAGGTTGATACAGCCATGGCTCTTTGGCTGACCGAAGCCGTCGTGCCAGTACGCGGCGTGCAACGCGTATCCGCCGCTGAAGTACTGGACGTACGGAACGTCACGGAGATCGAAGGCGCCGCCTTCCCCCGAACCCGTCATGGGCGCGGTGAGATGTTTGGTGTGAATGACGAACTGTCCTTGCAACGTCGCGTTGCTGGTGGCCGCGTCGCGCACCCCGTCGCGACCGGTGGACACCAAGGTCACGAACCGTGGCTCGCTCCCGCTGTAGGCAACGAGCGTCTGTTGCAGAAGTGAGACGTCGATCCACGAGCGGCCCGAGGTCGCCCACGACGGAAACGCCTTGCGCGGCTCGACGACGGTGACTCGCGAGGTCTGCTCGAGCCAACCTCCCGTCGTGGTCTGCCAGTAAGTCTTGCCGCGGTAGACGTGTCTCACGCCACTCAGGCTGATGGCTTCGCGAAAAGCGAGCTTACGTCCAGCCACGAGGCCCATGTCTGGCTCGCCATCGTACAACGTCGCGTCCTCGTCGCGGACGAAAGCCAGTGGCAAGCGCGTGGTCTCGGAGATCTCGACACCTCCGAATGCGCTGCCTTTGGCCCAATCGAGACGGTCCAGCGGCAAGATCTCGAGGTCCGGCGTGAGCCCATAAGAACGCCCCTCCGCCTGGAAGCGCCTCACGAGGGCAAAACCACTTTCGACGAACGCTTGCCCCTCGGTGAGCGCCTTGCGTCCCTTTCTGATACCGCTCGTGTGAAAGGATGCCCCGTGATCCTCGAGAAACGCCGGGATATCGTCGACGCCGAGCGCCAACCACTGGGTCATGTCGCGACGTTCGAGGTGCCGGACGACGTTGGGTTCGACTACGGCCTGCTCCCCCGCGGTCGGCACGCGAGTGTACAAGGGAGGCGTTGGGTAGCGCGACAACCCGTATACGTACGGCAGGTCCGCGGACAGGTTCGGCCCCACGGCGTTCAACGTGCGCGCCGGGTGCTCCAGGTTGAGGCTCGCATCGACGCCGACGCAGACGTATCCTCGCGGCTCGATGGCGTAAAACCCGCGCGGACACCCTTGGCCTTTCGTCGGCTGGGCACTGCGAGTCACGACCTGCCCCGCTCGAAGGTACCCGAGCCTGCGCGATTGCACGTCGGGCCGCGCGAACACCGGGGTTCGGCGCGCCGTCGCCACGAGTTGGAACGAGGGCTCGTCACCGGCGGCAGGTGCACATTCGGCAGCCTCGACAGCGGCCACCTCTTCGGTCCGACTTTCGAGAGCGGACGTCTGAACGGCAGCGTTCGGTGCGGCCACCAGCGACTCAGTCCCGGTGGCAATGCGCGGCAGTTCGACGGACGCCCGGTTCGCCCCCTCCGCACGGGAGCTGCATCCGGACAAAAGCCCGCCGAGCAGCCACCCGATCTGGCCAACACTCGCCCACCATGACTTGAGACCCGAGGTTCTCCGCCCCGGTCGGTTGCTCGTCACGCGCCCGGTTTACGCACAGGGCCGGGCGTTGGCCAAGATTCGGGTGGTACCCCGGGGTGCCTTCGAACCGGCCAACACGCCCCGCCTGCGCGGGCGTCAAGGCGTTGACGTCTCACGCTTTCTCAAACCTACGAGGAACACCTCGACGCTGTTGTCGCGGACGCCTTTGGGGCGAGCGATCTTCGTCGTCTCGAACGCCTTCTGCACCTCGGCGCGGCACGCCTCGAAGTCGGCCCCCATGAAGATCTTGGCGACGAAGTTGCAGCCGGTTTTGCCGAATCGCTGCGCCACGTCCAAAGCTGCCCGAACCAGCTCGGCACTCCGAATCGCATCCCTGTACTTGTCCCCGGTCGTGTTGGGCGCCATGTCGCTGAGGACGACGTCGTAAGGGCCGTTGTCCGTGTGCAACCCGCTGTGATCGCTGAAGGCATCACCTTGGATCACCTTCACGTTGCTCGGGAACGCCTGCGTGATCGCTTGTAAGTCCAGCGCCAGCACACGACCGGTGGGCCCCACTCTTTTTGCCGCGTACAGTGACCAAGAGCCCGGCGCCGCGCCGAGATCTACGACGTTATCGCCGAGCGCGATGACCTTGGATTTTTCGTCGATCTCTTGGAGCTTGAAGACGCTGCGCGCCGGATATCCTTCGGCACGTGCAGCCAAGGTACGCGAATCACCACCGGAATAGGTCCCACGACGACTCATTGCAGGCGCAGCATCGCACTTTTGGTGGGCCCTTGACTACCCGAGTTCGAGGCGCAGTCGAGAGGGGGTGGCGGCACGACGAGTTCTTCGATGTGGCGCGCTGCCTGGGCGGCGGCGTCGACCAAGCCGAGACGAAACTCGTCCGCGCTGGTTCCGCGATGATTCGTGACACACAAGATGGTGCCGCCGGGCGCCACGAGCTGGAAGCTGTTCGCCACCAAGGCGAAATAGTCGCGCGCGACCGCCCACGTCTTGCTCCCGTCGGAACCGAAACTCGGCGGATCGAGGATCACGATGTCGTAGCGGTCCCCACGCCGCACGGCGCGCGTGACCCAGGCGACGCAGTCGGAGCGGAGCAGCCGGTGTTGCGACTTCGCGAGCCCGTTGTGGTGCAGGTTCTCGTCGACGCGACGGAGCACGGCGCCCGACAAGTCGACACTGGTAACTTGGGACGCTCCCGCGACGCCGGCGGCCACGCTGAACGAGCCCGTATAACAGAACAAGTTGAGCACGCGCTTGTCCGCGGCCAAACCCCGGATGCGTTTGCGATTGTCTCGCTGGTCGAGGAACAGGCCCGTAGAAAAGCCGTCCCCCAGACGCACCTCGAAGCGCATCTCGTGTTCGCGCACGAGCAGCGGCTCCGGCGCGGTCTCGCCCGCGATCGGCAGGACTGGAGCGACGTGCTCACGAGCCACCTTGCGAAGATCGTCCCGAACGCGGTGTTTGTAGTAAACCCCTCGTACACCCTTCGCGAGCAGCGCTTCGGCCCACCTCCGACTCGCGGCGGCGCCAACCGAGGAATACGCGTTCACGACGGCATAATCGCCGTAGCGCTCGATCGTCACACCGTAGGGCTCGACGTCCGCGTCGAGCCAGCGCCAGGCGTTGGTCTCAAGCAAAACGGGCGCCCGAATTTCGAGCGCCCGTTCGAGGATGTCTTGTTCAGACACTGCCAAGGGATTTTGAGCGACCTAGTCCGATGGACCCAGTCGACTGCCTGGTTAGCTGACCTTGCCGCCGCGCTTCTTCACGGCACCGCGGAGCTCGACGAGGCTGTTGCGCGCGCCGGGGACGCCGCCGTGAACGAGGACGAGGCCCTTGTCCGCGAGGATGCGCACGATCTTCTGGTTGAGAACGCTCACCGTTTGGTTACCATGCTGACCGGCCATCTTGCGGCCCGGCAAAACGCGACCCGGGGTCATGTTCGTACCGAGCGAACCACCATGACGGAAGTACTCGTGGGTACCGTGGCTGTTGTTCGCACCAGCGAAGTTGTGGCGACGCATCACACCGGTGAAGCCGCGACCACGCGAAATGCCGCGCACGTCGATGAACTGACCAGCGTCGAAGACTTCCTCGGGCTTGACCTCGGCGCCGACCTCGAACTTGGCTGCGAACTCGGCGTCGCAACGGAACTCGCGGGTGATCAGCGTGGGCTTCACGCCTGCCTTGGCGAACTGACCGGCGACGGGCTTGGCCGTGTGCTTGGCCTTGCGCTCACCAAAACCCAACACCAGAGCGTCGTATCCGTTTTGCTCCTTGGTGCGCTTGCCGACGACCGTCGCTTTGGCTTCGATCACGGTTACGGGGGTAACGGTGCCGTCTTCGGCGACGACCTGGCTCATGCCAATCTTACGACCTAAAATTCCGGGAAACTGATTCATGGGACTCCTCGACGGCCATGGTCGGGACGGGAGCGACGGTCACGCGCGCCAAAGCTTGCGTTTCCTTTTCATCCGTGGTCCGATCAGTGGGCCGCGCCCGCTGCTCACGTCGAGCATCGAGCTGGTGATGGTTTCGACAAATCCTCGACACGGGAACCCGAGTCGAAGGGGCTGGCGGCCTACCGCATTGCCGGCGCGGAGTCAAGACGCCCCGGGCACTTCTTTGATAATTGGGGATTGACGGACGGGGCAAGGGGTGCATAATGCCGCCCCTCGCACGCCATCCGGGTGAAGCGCCCAGACGGTAGCATCCAGACCGTGCAGTTTGCCTGATGTCCCTGTTGTTCACCAGGCGAGATGCTTCGACTTCCCAAGTCGCGAACCCAGCGAAGTCGCGAAACACCACTGAAGATCATGTCAATCACATCGGCAATCATCCAAGAACTCGAGTCTGCTTCCATTCGCACCGATCTGCCGGAATTCCGC
>CBINDO010000451.1:0-4680 GCA_966249405.1 uncultured bacterium
GGATTCGAGCGCGCTCCGCACGATCAAGAAGCAGCTCACGAAGCGCGCGGTCGACTCGTCCGAGCGGGCCAGGGAGCTCGCGGCGAGCGACGCGGAGCGACGGCGAGTGGTCCCGAACTCCGCGACGTCGGCCACGCGATCCAACAAGCCGTCACCCTGCGCGGTCACGTGTTTACTCACCACGACTACTGCCCCACCTTGAGCAAGGCCTTCGACGTCGATCCGTCGCTGCGGGACCTGGCCCATCGCCTGCAGACCACCCTCGACGACAACGGGCAATTGTACGACACCGCGTCCGACGCGTTGCGCAATGCCCGACGAGAACTCGCCAAGAGCCGAGACGCGCTGCGGCACACTCAGGCGGAGCTGCTGCGCAAACACAAGGAACAGCTGGCAGGCGCCTACTTCGCCGAGCGCGACGGGAGGTTCGCCTTGCCGGTGCGCACGGACGCGCCGCGCGTCGAAGGCACGGTCTTGGGCTCCAGCGGTACGGGGAGCACCTTGTACGTGGAGCCAGCGGAGCTGCTCGAGGCCAACAACCGGACGCGCATCGCCGAAGCACACGTGGCCCAAGAGGAGGCAAAATTGCTCGCGGAGCTGTCGAGCTTCGTCGCCACACGTCTCACCGAAGTCGACCGCGCTTACGAGGTCTGTCTCCTGGCGGACCGCGTCGCAGCCTGCGCGACCTGGGCGATTCGGCACGGCGCCACGCCGATTCAGTTTGCGCCCGAGCCCGAGCTACGTCTCGTGCAGATGCGACATCCCTTGCTGCTCCCCCGGACCCGCTCGAAGGACGATGGACAGCCCGTCGTGGCCAACGATCTCACGTTGCCTCCGGCCGGAGCGCTCATCCTGTCGGGACCAAACGCTGGCGGCAAGACCGTCGCGCTAGAATGTTTGGGGCTAGCGGCGCTCTTGGCGCGCAGCGGCCTGCCGGTTCCGTGCGATCCCACGTCACGCATCGGGTGGTTTTCAGACGTGTTCACGGACATCGGCGACGATCAGTCGATCTCGAGATCGCTCTCGACGTTCAGCGCGCACGTCACCAACCTGGCGCATTGTCTCACAGTGGCCCGCCGCGGCGTGCTCTTGCTGCTCGACGAGGTCGCGGGTGGTACGGACCCCGACGAAGGGGCAGCCCTCGCCGTCGCGCTATTGGATGCCTTCACGCGGGCAGGAGCCAGCGTCGCGACGACTACCCACTACGATCGGCTCAAGCAGCTGGGCGCGAGCGGAGACGCTCGCTTCACGAATGCCTCCGTGGGATTCGACCTGCAACGCATGGTGCCGACGTTTCGCGTGACCATGGGCATTCCGGGTGCGTCTTCAGCCTTTGCCGTCGCAGAACGTTACGGCATCCCCGAAGCCGTGATCACGGCGGCGAAGGCAGCCGTCCCCAAGGAGAACCTTCAGCAGCAGCGCTTGATCGCCCAACTCGAAGACGAACTCGAGCGCGCGGCCTCGTCGCGCCGAGCCAACGAAGCCGCCCTTGCCGAGACAGAACGGCGCCGTGAAGCCTTCGATCGGGAGCGAGAACACCTGTTACGCCAAGACCGCCAGGCGCTCGAGAAGCTCGCCGCAGAGCTGACCCGAGACGTTCAAACCGCGCGCGCCGATCTGCGCCGAGCCAAGGCGCTGCTCGGCACGGGCACCCGTGAGACTTACCGCGAAGCCGAGCAGCTCGTCAGCGCCGCCGCCCTGCCGATCACCGTCGACGGTGCGCTCACGCGCGCGATACAGTCGCCGGCGCTGTCGACCGCCGCGCCGAATCCAAGCATCGACTTGGTCCCAGGCCTCACAGTCCGATTGGTGCACCTGAACACCGAGGCCGTGGTCGTCGAACCGTCGGCCAAGGGCCAGGTCCGAGTGTCCGTCGGTGGCCTGAAAATGAGCGTCCCCGTGGAACAAGTGCAGGTGCCTGCGCACAAGAAAGCCCCTGCAGCCAAAGCGCCTGCGGCCAAACCCAGCAAGTCGCGCACCAGCCAGCGAACCCAAGAGGCGACCCGTTCCGACCCAGCCGAAGCCACGCGTACCACCCACAACACCTGCGACCTGCGAGGGAAACGGGTGGACGACGGCTTGCTCCTCGTAGATCAGTTCCTCGACGAGATGCTGCGCATGCGCGAACCGGCTGCCTTCTTCCTCCACGGCCACGGCACGGGCGCCATGAGGAGCGCAGTGCGTGAACACCTCGCCACCTCCCGGGTCGTGCGACACTTCGAGCCCGCGTCTCACGACAACGGCGGCGACGCTTTCACGATCGCGTGGTTAGGCTAGCCCAACGCCACGTGCAGGAGAGAAGCCAAGCACCGGGCACCTCCCTCAGTCGCGCAGGCCTTCTGCCAGCATCTTCAAGAGGCCTTCGGGATTGTCCACGTGCACCCAGTGTCCGGCGTTTTCCAGAATGTGCACACGCGCGCGCGTCTCGGGGCCGAGGGCACGCGCTTTGGCCGTCATCTCACCGTTCCAACGATCGCTGCGCTCTGCGACGACGAGGTGAAACTCGGGGGACGTTCGCGCTTGCCCGAGGAACGGCCACAAGTCCCGGCCAAAGTAGTCGCCAAGCAACTCGCGAATACCTGCCAAGTCGAAGACCCAGCGGTATTCGTTGCCCTCGCGGACGATGTTCGTCGTCATCCAGTTGGCCAAGCCGGCGCTCATCCCGACGCTCATCAAGTGTTGCACCACGTGCTGTCGGCTCGGGATCGGCAAGGGCACGCTTTCGACCGCGGCGACGACGCGCAGCACTTCATGATCTTCTCCAGGATTCTGGGGGCCCGGGTTGGAGTCCAAGACCCAGATCTGCTCCAACGTCTGAACGTTGGACGCAGGCGCCGAACGTGCAAACTCGACGGCTACCTTGCCGCCGAAAGAGTGCCCAATCAAGGTGGTCAGCGGAGGCAACTCGGGATTGGCGGTGACGACGCCAACCAGGTCCCGTGCGCACTGCTCCAGCGTGTTTGGGCCAGGAGCTGGATGGCTCGTGCCGTGATTGCGCAGGTCCACCAGCACGTAAGAGTAGTCGGTGCGCACCTCGCTGAGCTTCTTGATGAAACCACGGAAGTTCTGCGCGGACCCGAGCGCGCCGTGCAGCACGAACGCCGTGCGGCTCGCGCCGACGTTGACGATGACTTGGTGGCTCAGCACGAACGGAGTAGTTGTCATGGTTGAACCCACCTCTCCTATTGGAGGAACCGCCGGCAATGCAACCGCCAGCTGCACCGCTCGCTCGCGAAGTGCAGAGACGGAGCCCGAAAAACGACGCTCGGACACAGTCGAGCGCTCGGCCGAACGGCGCCGCCCGCATACTCACGCGCGACCGCCCCCTGGGCTGGTCGCGGCAACGCGAGGCGACGCCGGATTCTATCCACGACTCGACTCGGCGCGGGCGCGCAGCAGCTGCGCGTAACCTGGGCCACTCACCTCGTGCTTGAAAAACACGAACGCATTTCGTGCCGCCGCGGCGCCGACGGCGTCGGCCCACGCCCACAGCTCCTGCTCGGTGTAATGCTGCCTGCGCAGGCGCACGTATGTCACGTCGCCCCCCGCCGCGTCCGCGAGCAGCTGCGGCTCGGGGCCGTGGACGGGCCCAACATCGTCAGCTTCGGCGGCTTCGTCGTCCGAATCGTTGATGACCCACGCCAGCCGTTCCGCCCGACACCAAGCGCGGATCTCCTCGGTGTCCCATGAAGGATTGCGAAACTCGAGCGCCGTCGGAATCTGGCGCGGCCAGGCCTCGCGAAACTGCTGCAGACGTTCGAAGTTGCTGCGAAACTGCGGAGGGAATTGGAACAACACCACGCCCAGCCGCTCACCGAAGCGAGTTACCAGCTGCGCAAAATTCCCTACCAGCTCACCTGCGTCCTTGAGGCGTGAGACATGGGTGATGCGTTGCGGCGCCTTCACACTGAACTTGAAGTCTGGTGGAACCCGCGCACACCATCCGTCAATCGCTTCGGGTGTCGGCGTTCGATAGAAGGTGTTGTTGAGCTCCACCGTCGCCAAACGCTCGGCGTAATACGGCAGGAACTCCCGCTCGGCGAGCTTCGCGGGGTAAAACGCGCCTCGCCACTCCTTGAAAGAGTACCCACTCGTGCCAACGAATACCTGCGCCATGGCGGGGTGATATCACGCGGGAGCAATAGCCGTGTTGAGGTGTTTGTTGGCTCTCGGAATCGCTCACTCACTGCGTACGAGGGGCGTGGTCGGCCCGACCAGACCACGCCAAAATTTTGGCTCGCGGGGCAGTATCCACAGCCACTGTGGATAGCCCAGCTCGGGACTCTGCGCAGTTTGGAGCCAAACCACGTCTAGTTACGGAGCATGTTGCTCCGGCATACCCACCGGTTATCCACAGCCCAGCCCATTCGTGGCACTTGTCTCGCCGAGGCTATCCCCCGAAAGATGTGGCGGTATGGTCGCGTTGCCCTCGCCGATTCTTTTCGTTGAGAACGATAGCCTCGTAGCACGCTCGGTGGAACGTGTGCTGCGGCGCAGCGGACTCCGCATCCAACACATTCCCAGCTGCCGTGCCGCGCGCAAGGCCGTCGAGTTATTGAAGGCGGGCGATGTCGTACCGTTCGAGCTCGGGATCTTCGACGTCGATCTCGACGACGGCAATGGTGTGCACTTGGCGGCCGAGCTGCTCGCCAGTGGACTCGTGCGGCGCTCGGTGTTCTT
>CBINDO010000452.1:0-4655 GCA_966249405.1 uncultured bacterium
TGGGGGGCGCACTGTTTGGATGGGGTTACGTCGGCGGCGTTGGCATCGCGGCCGACGGCGACTTCGACGACGGGCTCGGCTACGCCGCCATTCCCGTGGCCGGACCGTGGGTAGCCCTCGCGATGCACGACGGCGCGTGTGATGACATCTCGTGCGAGTCCGACAACGACGAGGCCCTGGCGGCGGTTGGTGTCGTTCAAGACATCGGAGCGCTGCTGCTCGCCATCGGACTGTCGACGTCGCGACAAGTCTGGATTCGCCAAGACCTCGCTTGGACGGTCGCGCCCCTGTTGGGTAAGACACGGAGCGGCGTGGTGCTGAGCGGCGAGTTCTAGCGCCGCTCAGTGAGACACTCTGGCGGACGCGACGTTACGCCTGAACCTGCTGGATGCCGATGGGGTTGAAGGGCGCGCGTTGCGGCATTTGGAAGCCGCTCTTGCCCGAGAATTCGCGGCGCATTTCCTCCATCATCGCGGCGACGGCGTCCTTGAGGACTGGTGCCGGCGCGGCTTTCGTGGGCTGCCGTTTGGTGTGCTCGCGCAGTGTCTCGGCGGGAGCCGGCGCGTCGGTAGATGCCGGCAACCCGACCGCCGCGACTCCCTCCTCGCGGATCACCTTGGCGAGTTTGCCAAACCGGTCCGTGAGCTCCGTATCGTACGGGCCCTCCGACGCCGCAGTGGCGAGCAGACATGCGAGGCCGACGGCGCGATGACTCAGGAAGAACTCGATCAAATCCAAGCCGACGTCGACCACGTGATAGTCGAAGGCGGGCTTCATCAGCTGATGCACCAACTGGTGCATCTTGTCCATGTCCGGGCCGTCGCGACGGATCGCGGCGCGGGTCTTCTCCATGGCCTCGTAGTTGCGCAGGCGAGCCGAGATCCACTGGGAGTCGTGTTCTGGGTGGCTCAACAACGCCGACGAGAACGCGATGTCACGGGCCTCCGCTGACTCTTTGCGGCCAACGGCGAACAGCGTGAGGGTCGACACGACGCGCTCCACCGTAAAGCCCGCGCGCCGCAACAGCGCGGTCAACGTCGATTCGCTCCACGTGTGGAGGTGCGTGGCACGCAGGAAAGCGTCATCGAGCGCCCCTCGAGGGTGATAGAGGTTCGGCACCTCGACGACGATACGCCCGCCGACCGCCAAGCTCTCCCAACAACGCTGCAACCACACCAGCGGGTCAGGCAGGCGCTGCAGGAAATGGAACGCTTGGACCTCGTCGAGCTCCTCGAAGTGGAAATCGGGCGAGTCGATTGACGTCACTTGCACTTCGACGCGGTTCTCCTCGGCCATCTGCGCGAGCTGCTCGGACAACTCGACGCCGAAGCACTCGATCCCCAGCGCGTCGCGCTGCGTGGTCAGAGTCTCGCCCGCGCCGCAGCCGACCTGGAGCACTCTATCGCCGGGCTGCATGTAGGTGAGAGCAATCGCGTTGTTGGCGCGGCCCGTGAGCAGCGCAGCCTTGACCTTGTCGAAATATTGGTCCCCTACGGTCATCGACCCCTCGGGGATGGGGAGGATCAGGGTCTCCGTCTCACCAGTGTGTTCGGCCTCGTACGCGGCGATTAGCTCCTCGGAGCTCCATGATACGGGCTGATAGACGGTGCCGCAGTGATGACAGCTGTGGGTGTCGATTCCGTGTCCCCCTGCAACGCGTGCGCTGATGAGCTCACCGCTTTGTCCTCCGCACAACGGACAGGGGTTAACGTCTAAAAAGGGTTCGGGATGAATCTTCAGCATCGCGTTGGGCATGCCCGCGCCATTGCAAGCCGCAGGCCAGCGTTGGGTCCACCTCGCCACGGTTGCATCCCGAGCTTGCGCGCCCGCCCCAGCCATGCTGAGCGCCGACGTGCGCCCCAACGCGGCGAGCGGTTCCGTCATCGAATTGACGCTCGATGCGAGCGGCCCTTGTCGCAGTTCCGAACCGGTCATTAGATGCGCCCAACCGTGACGCATCAGCGCGTCGCACGTGGAGCGGCCTTAACCTGGTGACCGCATCAGCTTGCGGTGCGTGTCCCTCGCAAGCGCTTCAACATCGTCAACGCGGCGACGAGCACGATGCCCACCACGATCCCGACCACGATCGCGCCGAGCTGGCTCACGATCACCGCAGCGCCACCAGTACACTCCGCGACGTGCTCGATGAAGTGATGTAGCGCGGGGATGCCGTGAACGAAGATGCCGCCACCAACCAGGAACACTGCAACGGTCCCCAGCACGGCCAGCGTCTTCATCAGCCAGGGCACGACGGCGAGCAGCCCGCGACCGAAGGTCTTGGCCAACGCGCTCGATTTCTTGCTCAGATGCAAGGCGATGTCGTCCAACTTCACGATGATGCCAACCAAGCCATAAACGCCGACGGTCATCACGACCGCGACCACCGTCAACACGAGCAAACGCGTGACCAACGGTGCCACTGCGACTTCACCCAGCGCGATGGCGAGGATCTCCGCCGACAGCACGAAGTCGGTTCGGACGGCGCCTTTGACCTTGTCTTTCTCGAAGGCAACGAGGTCGACGTTCTCGTCCGCGACGGCGCGCAGATGGTTTACGTGGTCTTCGCGCTCTTCTTTGGGATGCAAGACCTTGTGCGCCACCTTCTCGACACCCTCGAAACAAAGGAAAGCGCCGCCGAACATCAACAGCGGCGTGACGGCCCAAGGCGCAACGGCGCTGATCCCGAGAGCCGCGGGCACGAGGATCGCCTTGTTGAGCAAAGAGCCCTTGGCCACCGCCCAAACGACGGGAAGTTCACGTTCGGCGGCCAACCCGGTCACTTGCTGTGCGTTCAGCGCCAGATCGTCGCCCACGACCCCAGCCGTCTTCTGACCAGCCGCTTTCGTCAGCAAGGCGACGTCGTCGAGCACGCTGGCGATGTCATCGATCAGGGCAAACAAGCTGGATCCGGCCATGAGTCGGGACAATTACCGCGACCGGCGCGGCGCTGGAAGCCCGAAATCCCGAACCCCGCTTTTACCTCACCATACGCGGTGGCGCCGGCGTGAAACAACCGATGTTGGTCTCGATGCGGAAGCTCGAGACCTGAGTGTGACGCTCGGCGTGAAAGACGTCCATTCGATACACGCGGTTGGGGGTAATGCCGAGCTCGGCGGCCTGCGCGTCGAAGTCAATCTCGCCGTCGGCCGGGTTGTGCATGCTGCCTAGGTCGAGCGCCAGCTTGTCGTTGATGAAGATCCACAAGTCGTCGTCACCGCGGAAGCTGAAGGTTTGCCCAGCGACGTAAGTGAACGTCAAGTGGATCTCGGTCGTGAACAGGTAATTGCGGTTCTGACCATTGCGCGGCGTCTTGCCGAACCCCTCCTCCGGACCGAGCGGAAAGAATTCGCTGGTCTCGAAGACGTAGTTTCCACTCCCCGGCGGCGTCTCGTTGAGGGTGAGTTCCTTCTGAAACTCTTCATTGACGCCGCTCACGGTGCGGTACCACTGGTCGAACGATGCCTTGCTGTCGATCACCTTCTGAGTCGGCGTCCAGTCTGGGTTGCATTGCCTCGGATCGTCCTGCGACCAAGGACAACCGATTGAATCGCGGAACACCGGCTTACCTTCCGCATCCAGCTCGGGCTCGACGAGCGTGAGCCTCACTTCGTCACCCGCAAACACCTCTTCGAAGTCGGGGTGATCTTCGGTGAAGTCGCGATACGTGACCTCGAGGACATTGTCGCAATCGGCCTCGTCGGTACCCGGTGGCGTCGGGCCCGGCGGGATCTCGCCGTCGATGAAGTCCGTGCCAAGCGGAGTCGGTGAGATTGGCGCCGGCTGTCCAGGCGGATTGGGGACGGGACTGACGGGCGACGGACCAGGAACTCCAAAACCCTGAGTCGGAGCACCTGCCTCGCTCGAGCATCCACAAACCGCGGTGTAGCAAGAGAATAAGCCGATGATCCCGACGCGAAGCTTCATGGAGGGCACCCTATCACGCCGTTTTGTCGCGTCCAACTCGGCGAGGTCGCAGGCTTTCGAAACGTGTCACAACGACATCACTCGTGATCCATCACGTCGCGTCGCGCGCCGCCTCGACTGCTCTTGCGGGCGCCCACACGAGCGGCTGCTTCCGTTCGGCGCGCACGAGATTCCTCGTGGTAACGTTTTTTTTGCCAGAGCACCCGCGACAGAACGCATTACAATGTAATCGGTCTCGCGGCGAACGTTCGTTGCTGTCCCAAAACCCGAACCCCTAGGTGTGCATGCAATCAGCGCCGGTTAGCGCCAGTATCGAAGTCGACAATCCTCAATCCCTGATCGCGTTGAGCGCGCCCCACAGTCAAGTCCTCGCGGAGCTCGCGAAAGAGAGCGGCGCCCAGGTGAACATTCGGGGCAACACGATCCTGTTGAGTGGTGATGATTCGGACGTGACCGTTGCCGGCCGCTTTTTGAGCGACGCATTGAAACTGATGAGTAGCGGAGTGCAGCTTGGCGCTGCTGACGTGGCGCGTTCGCTCCGCAGCTTGCGGGAGAACCCGGAGGGGACTCTGACCAGCTTGCTGGACGAGACCGTCGCGATCGCCACTCGCAAGAAGCCCATCGTGCCCAAGGGCCCGACGCAGCGGCACTACATCTCCCAGATCCGCTCGCACGACTTGACGTTCGGCATCGGCCCGGCGGGCACCGGCAAGACGTACCTCGCGATGGCG
>CBINDO010000453.1:0-4636 GCA_966249405.1 uncultured bacterium
GTCGGTTCGGGTACGAGCGCCGCCGTCGTGGCCTTTTCCAGCGCGTCGAGCCAACGCGCTTGCACGGGAGCGAGCGGGACGGCGGCGCGGCGCGCGAGCGCGCCCACCAAGAGCGCCAAGACGGTCGCGCAAAGCACGAGCAAGGGTGCCTTGTCGGGATGAGATTCGGCGAGGCCACCCAAGAACAGCGCGATGGGAGAACCCAGGAACAACGCGACGACGGCCGCTCGCAGCACCCCAGAGATCCGCGCCGGGTCGCTCACCTGCGCCGTCCACAGCAGGTTCGACGCGGCTACCAACACCGCCAACGGCAGGACTCGGTCGGGCGGTCCAACGTGTACGAGCGTTGCTGGGATCGCGACCGCGAGCGCCACCAAGCTGCCCACCACGCCTCCGAGCGCGCGATCTGGAACGCCGAGTTCGAGCTTACGGATCGCGGCGATACGCCAGCACGCGGCCACGAACAACAGCAGCGTCCCCACACACGCGGTGGTGTGTGCGTAGTCCAAGGTCAAGGGATCGAGGCCAAAACGGTTGTCGAGATCGGTGAACCTCGCGATCGCGAGCACCAACACGATCGACCACAGACAGGCAGCGAACGCAGCGGCGTCGAGAGAACGAGCCTGGCGTGGAGGCGACACCAATCCCGGTAAGCGCTCGATGCGCGCTACGGCGTACAATGCTCCAACCGCGGTCGCGCCCGAGGCAGCCACCGCGACGACTTCAATCAACAGCGAGCTTCGTGCCGCGAGCCGGGCTTGGATCCAGCACACCGCCGCCGTGGCGACCACACGCGTCACCCACGCGAGCTCCGGGCTGAGCACGGCCCGCTCCAACCGACGTTTTGTCTGACGCCACAGCTCCCACAAGGCGAGCGGCCCCACTCCGATGCCCAACAGCGTCAGACTGGTGGGCGAACTGCCGGCAAGTCCGGCCAGGGCCACGTAGCTCGTGACACCCACGGCTACCCAAAACGAGCGATCCAAGACCATTGCGACGAAGAGACGGAAGGCCCACGCGGGCTCGCGGCAGCATAGTGTTCAATCGCTCGCGGAGAGGAACAAAAACCGAGGCGGCAACCTGGGCAGGGTTTGCAGCCCGCGGGCCGCGACGACCGAAGCGGAGCAGACCCCTGGAATTGCTGGAATGTTTGCCGCGGTTACACCTATGGTCGGGCATTCGGCGGCCGTCGGGTGACGATGTGTTGCAGTCCGAGCCACTCCATGACGTTGCGGCGAGCGGTGGCAGCTCGGGACGGGACGGGTATCGGTTCACTCTCTCCGCTGGCGTTATCAGATGAATTCCGAGTTGCATGTTAACAGTCGTTTGCGGGCCGCCGACGTGGTCGCGGGCCTGCTCCTCGCCGAACGGCGTACGGCTCTGGTAACGCGTTGTCGGCCGCTCAACATGGAGGAAGAGACGCAGCGGCTCGTCGCCGATTGGCGGTCGGGGGTACGTTCGGAGCCGCGCTTTCGATATGCAGAGCCCACCGACCTGTCCCGGGTACGCAGCGACTTGCTGGCCCTCGTCGGGCAACTCGATGGCGTGCCGTGGGCGGACCTGTACCGCGCGCGCGGTCGGGAGCTCGTCCTCGAGACGGAACTCGCCGAAGCCGTAGGCAGCGTCGATATCGTTCACCTGTCGCGGCAGCGTTACCAGCTGCCGTTCCACCCCGCTCCGGCGGCGCAGCTCGTGGGGGAGTGGCGCAACGCTGAGCCGTCGATCGAAGGCTCGCTCGTGCGCAGCGACGACCTCGCCGATTCGCGGAGTTTGCTCCGGCGCGTGCAGGCGTGGGTCGGGAGCGAGCGACTGCCGTTTCGGGTCGAGGTGAGCACCGATCTCGTGTCGCTGGCCGCAACCGGGGAAGGCTTCATCGTGGTCGCTGCCAACCGTCAGTTGACTGCCGAAGACGCCGAGCGCGTCGCGGTGCACGAGGTGTTCGGGCACGCGCGTCCACGCGTGCGTGCCCGAAGTGAAAACCTGGGGTTATTCGCGGCCGGGTCAGCGGGGGGCAACGACGCACAAGAGGGCTATGCCGTGTATTGTGAACAGAGTGCGGGCGTTTTGCATCCGGCGCGCAAGCTCGAACTCGCGCACCGACACCTCGCGTGCGCGGGAGTCTGGGCGGGGCTGCGCTTCTCCGACAACGTGGAAACACTGGTAGCCGCGGGGGCGCCGTTGGAGCTAGCGCTGCGGGTGTGTTTGCGGGCGTACCGCGGGGGCGGGTTGGCGCGGGAGGGTGCCTACTTGCCGGCCTATTGCGACGTGTCTCGAGCAATCGCTGCCGATCCCGAGATCGCGACGTGGCTCGGCGCTGGACGGCTGGACCTCGAAACCATCAACCGGCTCCGCGCGGCGGGTCACCGGCTGTCGGGTTCCACGTCACACCCATGACCCCGGACGACGTCAGCTCTTGAAGGTTGCGATCACGGGGATGTGATCGGACGGCTTGTCCTTGTCCCTCTCGTTCACATCCATCCACACCTTTTCGCACCGTTGCTTCAAGCTGTCGGAAACGAAGATGTAGTCGATGCGGAGCCCCTCGTTTTTGCGAAACGAGCCAGCGCGGTAGTCCCACCAGCTGTATTGCTCGGCGCGCTCGTCGAAGAGCCGAAACCCGTCGCTCAGTCCGAACTCCAACACCTTGTCGACGGCCGCGTGCTCGCGCGGGTGGAAGTGGGTTTGCCCCTCGAACAGGCGAACGTCGAAAACGTCTCGAGCTTCGCGCGCGACGTTGAAGTCGCCGCACACGATCACGTCCTTGTCACGGCTGGACCACGCGTCCAACGTGGTGCGGAGTTGGTCGAGCCAACGCAGTTTGTACTCGAAGTCGGGCGAGTCGAGGCTCTTGCCGTTGGGAACGTAGCAGCAGAAGATCTGCGTCTTCTTGAAGACGGCCGAAATCAGCCGCTTGTCGTCCTTTCGGACGGCTCCGGCCAACCCGACTTTGACGTCGCGGAGCAGCCCTCGCGCGGCTATCGCGACGCCGTTATAGCTCTTTTCGCCCGCCATCACGACGCCGTAGCCGAGGCGCTGGAACTCCTCGGTCGGAAACTCGCTGTCGAGGACTTTGGTCTCTTGCATGCACAGCACGTCGGGCTGCTCTCGAGCAACCCAATCGAGGACCAGGTCCAGCCGCGCTCGCAGGCTGTTGACGTTCCAGGTCGCTACCTTCATGCGGCGCCCCACTAGCCGCGGTGTTGCCGGAGTTCAAGCGGCAGATGCTTCGAGGTGCCGTCGGAGGCGTGTCGGCCGTCGAACCCGGAGGCCGACCTGACGAAGTTCTGGGCCCGGGTCCGGTTGGGGCTTGTCGAGCACGGGGCTGCGCGCTAGCTGCGGGCTGTGACAAGGCACCCACGCCGTCATCGCGCGGAGCTCACAATCTCGATGATTTCGAAACACCAGGGTTCGTCTACGCAAGGCAGCTCGGTCCGACGGCGGACCACGGCCGGCCCCCTCGGCGGAATGTTCGGCGCGCTGCCGGCGCTAACATTCGGTTTGGTATCATGGCTGGGGAGCGCCGACGCGCGGGCGCAAGAGCAAGCTCCGCCAGCCGCTGCACCGGGCGCCGTCTCCGCAGAGCCCCCTAAGCCAGTGATTGTCCCACCAAAGCTGGTGTACGCGCCGGAGCCGAAGCCGTTGGCCCCGCCACCTGCACCTGCCGATGGCGGCCCGGTCACGGCTGCACCGAGCGAGGTGCTGCTGAAGGTGACCATCGCCAAAGACGGTTCCGTGAGCGCCGCCGAAGTGGTCACGTCCGCAGGGCCGGAACTCGACGCCCAGGCATTGAGTGAAGCCAAACAGTTCGTCTTCACACCCGCGCAGCGAGATGGCGTCGCCATCCCTGCGGCCATCAGCTACCTGTACCGGGCAAACGCAACGCCAGGATCCGCGCAAGGGGCGGCCGAAGCCGAGCCGGTCGAAGCGAGCGCAACTACCGGCATCTTGGAGGGGCGGCTGTTGATTGCCGGCCCGGACGTACCGCTCGCGGGCACGCTGATCAAGATCACGGATGCGTCGGGGGCAGTCCGCGAAGCGTACACCGACGCCGATGGGCGCTTCGTCGCCGTCGAGCTGGCGCCGGGTGAATATACGGTGCGAGCCGAGTCGGCTGGGTTTCAACCACTGTCCGTGACCGAGGCGGTGCTCGCTGGCGAGGCGACCAGCGTCGTGTACCGGATCTCGGAGATCTCCGAGGGCATCGAGGTCGTCGTGCTCGGTGAGAAGCTGCCACGCGAGGTGACGCGCCGTACGTTGGAACGTCGTGAAATCTCCAAGGTGCCAGGCACTGGCGGTGACGCGTTGCGGGCGATTCAGAGTTTGCCTGGCGTGGCGAGGCCGCCGGGCCTCGCTGGCTTGCTGATTGTGCGCGGCTCGTCGCCGCAAGATACCAACTACTTCTTCGATGGCGCTTTAGTGCCCATCGTTTACCACTTCGGTGGCCTCTCGAGCGTCGTCCCCACCGAGATGCTCGATCGACTCGACTTCTACCCGGGCAACTTCAGCACCCGTTTCGGTCGCGTCACCGGCGGTACCATCGACGTCGGCTTGCGTTCGCCCAATACCAGCTGCAACGCCGATTATGGGCGTAGGTTACCGGAGGGAGAAGACCCCAAAGACTGTTACCACGCGTTGG
>CBINDO010000454.1:0-4616 GCA_966249405.1 uncultured bacterium
CGGCTTCGAACGCAAGTCGCGCTTCACACGCGCACGCACCGAGCGCCGCCGCTACGGAGGCCGACTCGAAGAGCGTCGCGCTCGACGGAGGGTTTGGTTCGGGGTTACCGTCCAAGCCGCCGTTGGGGGTGGGCGTTGCGTCGTCGGGGGGTCTAACGCGGCACCTTCTGGCTCCGAGCGCGGGTTGCGTTGGGGCCGGAAATGGACGGGGACGATTTGCCGGCACCCCAACGAGCGCGGCGCCCATGGGTCATTGGAAGTACGACGCGCGGCGACTATATGCCGAACACCAACGACGCCCCTTGCCTAACCGGCGACCCCGACCGGGGACGCTTGTGACCTCGAGACGTCCGGAACTGAAGATGACCACCCAATTGAACGCGATTTGGCTCGGAACTCGTCCTTATGCGCCGCTCTACGAGCTGCAGTGTCAGCTCATGGAGCTGCGCAAGGCGGACCGGATTGGCGACGTGGTGTTGTTGCTCGAACACGAGCCGACGATCACGAGTGGACGCGGCGCGCACGCCGAGAATTTCTTGACGCCGCCGGCCTTGCTCGCGGCGAACGGGATAACTTCGGTCGTAACGGACCGCGGCGGCGACGTGACGTTGCACGCGCCGGGTCAACTCGTGGCGTACCCGATCGTGAAGTTGAACGAGAAGCAACGCGACGTTCGAAAATACGTGGGCGGACTGACCCAAGTGATGCAGCGCCTGGTCGCCAAGTTCGGGATCGCGGCGGGCACCGCCGAGGGTATGGTCGGACTGTGGACGGACGGGCAGCAGCCGGGCGTGTTCACCGACTTCGGGAGCGCGCGCGTGCCGCTGAAGATTGGGGCGATCGGCGTGCGCATCTCGCGCTGGGTGACGATGCACGGGTTTGCCTTGAATCTGACGACGGATCTATCCCTGTTCGGGCACATCGTGCCGTGCGGAATTGCCGAATACGGGGTCGCGAGTGTCGAGAGTCTGGTTGGGCAGACTCCGTCGGTGGAGGCGACGGGCAGAGCCGCGCTCCCGCTGTTCGCCGAGGTGCTGGGTCGGACGGTGGGCGAGTATTATTACGAAACTGGCCCGCTAGACGCCGCGAAGATTGAACAGATGCTCAGGTTTGCGTGACGAAACCGCGGATCGGAGCTTGCCGGCAGGGGGCTCGGCTGCTACCGCCGCTTCGTGGAAGCAAGCCCGGACAAGGCCCAAGCCCCAGCGACCGCTCCAGGCGCAGAGGCCGGTGGACCCCCACGCGAGATCCCGCCCTCGAATCCGGTGCGGTTGCTCGACCTAGATGAAGAGCTCTCGGATCCGCGTGCGGCCTCCCCCACCGAAGCGACAACCGCCGAGTCGTCGGCCGGCTCCCCCGGCGCGGATGAGGGCACGCCACAGAGCACACCCGCAGGAGAGGCGGCGCCCAGTCCGCAGCCTGATCCCGCCGCGGCGCCAAGCGTCGGCCAAGCGGCTGCAGGCGCGTCCGTCGCCGAAGCAGCCGGCTCGAACCCTGCCGCCCCGCAAGTCGCGCCTCCCGAACCAGCCGGGCAGCCCCTCACCGCGCAACCGGAGCTGTCACCCCAGCCGGCACCAACGACCCCTTCGCGGCCAGCCGAGGCGCGCCCACCGAAAACTCCGAGGACGAGTTCCGTGCAAGCGCGGTTGCCCGTCTCACCACTGCCCGAGACCGACCCCCTCGATTCCATGCCGTCGTTGAGGCCGCCACGCGCGGGCGCCAACGGAGACTACCAACGCACCGGGCACCCGGTGCGCGATCGCATGCTCGCGAAGGCCGCCGAGGTGACCAAGTCCCGCGAACACGGACCGAGTCAAGCAGAGGGTAGCGGCGCGTTCTCCGCCCTGCGGGGCATGGAGGCGGAACTCGAACAACTCGCCGGCCCGCGTCAGAAGCTCGTGAGTGAACCGGTACGCGTCGGCAAAGCGGTGTTGTCTCCCACCACGACGTTGATCGGCATCACCTTGATTGGCCTGGCCGCCATCAGCTCGTTGTTCCTGTTGCTCGCCAAGTTCGCGCCCAAAACGCCGACCGACGGTGCGCCGGCGGTGGCATTGACCGCGGTGGCCCCGATGGCGACGGCGATGCTCCCTGACCCGAACGCCGTGCCGAGTATCGCGCTGCCGCCGCCGGTTGCGCCGCCAGAACGTAAACGTGAGGCCGGTCCTTGGCGCATCGGCGCCGCAGAAGGGAGTCAACGCCTGATCCGCGGGACCGTCGGCAGCAATCCGTTCCTCAAGGCGATCGAGGCCGCGGGTATCGAAAAAAACCAAGCCTACCGCGTCTACGCCGCGCTGAAGGAACACAAAGACTTCGACCACTGCCGGCCCAAAGACGAGTTCGTGGCTTTGGTGAACCGCGCCGACAAGCGGCTCGTTGCTTTCGAATACATCGTCAGCAAGGAAGAGGTTTACCAAGCGCGTGAAGTCGAAGGCAAACTGGTCGGCAAACAGCTCGACCTCAAAGTCAGCAAACACCGCGTTCAAGGCAGTTTGTTGATGACGAGCGCGGGCTTTGGCGCCGCGGTTCAAAACGCCGGCTTGGAGACGAGCATCGGCGACGTGATCAATCGCGCGTTGTCGGGGCACACCAACGTGTCGCAGTTCCGCGCTGGAGATCGACTGCGCGTGGTAGCTCAAGAGGTCACCGTGTTGGGTGAATTCCACCGCTACGCGGGCATCGAGGCGCTCGAATACCTGCCGGTCGAGGGCGATCCAATCCGCATCTATTATCACGCCGCGAAACGTCAGTATTACGATGCCAAGGGGCGCGCGCCAGGTGAAGGGGGCTGGCGCAGCCCGGTGCGCGGCGCGCCCATCACCTCGAAGTTCAACCCGCAGCGCATGCATCCGATCCTGAAGAAGAAGATGCCGCACAACGGCACGGACTTCGGGGCGCCCACCGGCACGCCGATCTACGCCGCTTCCTTCGGCAAAATCACGAAGCTCGGCAACTACGGCGCCAACGGCAACTACATCGCGATCGAACACGACAACGGCTACGAGACCGGTTACTCGCACTTGTCGCGCTTCGAGCCGGGCCTGAAGGTGGGCGACAGCGTCAAACGTTCTCAAGTCATCGGCTACGTCGGCAGCACGGGGCGTTCCACGGGGCCACACCTGCATTTCAGCGCGCGCAAGAACGGCGCGTACATCGATCCCGAGACCTTGCACCTGGACGCGCTCACGGTGCTGCCCGCAGCTGAACGCGCGGTATTCCAAGGCGTCAAGGAGAAGTACGACGCGTTGCTGGAAGCCGTCGCGTTGCCGCCGCCCTTGCCGCCACAGCTGGTCGCGAGCGCGGCGCCGACTGCCGCACCCCAAGAAGACATGGACGGCGAAGGCCCAGACGGTGAGCCATTGCCTGCAGGCATCACTCCGCCAGCGCCGATCGCCGTTGCTCCAAACGTGATTGCCGCGCCGCAAGTCCCCTTGAACCCGCCCGCTGCGCCGTTGCAGGGCGCACCGGCCGCGGTACCGCTCGTCGCCGCCCCAGTGCCCGCCGCTCCCGGCGCGGCGTTTTTCTTGTCCGACAAAGACTTGATGCAGAATCAACCCGCCGTCGACGACGGAGAGGTCGACGAGTGACGTCAACGTAGCGAGCAGACGGGCCACGGGCGACGCCTCACGTCCTCGCGACGGCGGAGGACCAACTCAGGTGCGTTTGATCGTCAAATGGAACGCGCTGCCGCCGCCCGGCTCCGGTTCGACCCAAGCACGCCCGCCGTGGGCTTCCGCGACGTTCTTGACCAGGGATAGACCAATTCCGCTGCCACGTTGCCGCGTCTCACCAGCGGCGTGTTCGCCACGCACGAAGCGCTGGAAAATGCGGCCACGCTCTTCTGGAGCGATGCCGGGACCGCGATCCCGGACGACGATCTCGACGTACGGGCCCTCGCCGCTGCGCACGCTGACGCCCACCCAACGACCATTGGCCGCGTACTTGAGCGCGTTGTCGACGAGGTTGTTGACGGCGATGTCGATGGCTCGCTCGTCCATCCGGACGATCAGCGGCGTGTCCGGGATGTCCGGCTCTACGTTCACCGCCATGCGTTCAGCGCGATGATGCAGCGCGAGTAGCGTTTTGCGGACCACCTCGTGCACGTCGCCTTCGGCGAACTCGTACGTCCCCAAGCCGCGTTCGAGCTTCGAGAAGTTGAGCACGTTTTCAATCAACGCGCCGAGCCGCTCACTCTCGGTGACGATGATGTCGACGTATTGCTTGCGTTTGTCGGGGTTACCCACCTTCCCGCCTTGGAGCAACTCGGCGAACATCCGGATCAACGACAGCGGCGTCTTGAGTTCGTGCGACACGTTGGCCACGAACTCGCTCTTCAAGTTGGCCAAACGCCGCTCGCGCGCCGCGGCCGTCAGGATCACGAACACCCCAGCCACCACCACCAAGGCCGAGAGCGTCGCCAGCACGATCTCGATCAAGAGCCGACGTTCGGTGCTCTTGGCCAACTGCTCCGCCGCGTTGAGCGCGACGTTGAGCCGCCACTTGTACAGGGTCGTCTGGAATTGACGCCCCACGGTGTATTCACCTTCGCTGAGCGGTGGTCTGAAGATGATGCGCCCCTTCGAGTCGACGATGTTGAGACGGTTCTGAGCGCCCTT
>CBINDO010000455.1:0-4557 GCA_966249405.1 uncultured bacterium
CCGTCTTGACGCCGACGAACGCGTACATGGCGCCTTGGGGAGGTGTCTGGAGCTCGAGGTACTTGCTGCGGGCTACCGCGGCGATCAGCGCGGCGCGCGTCTCGTACAGGCGGCCTCCGGGCGCCGTAAGGTCGAAGATGCTTTGGTAGCCGCCGAGCGCCGTCTGGACCGCCCATTGTCCGGTCACGTTGCTGCACAAACGCAGGCTGGCGAGCAACTCGATCGCGCCGAGGTAGTCCCGCGCGTGTTGTTTCTCACCGCTGAAGCTGACCCAACCGACGCGCAAACCACAAGCGCGGTAGATCTTGCTGAGCCCGGAAAACGTCGCGCACAACGTTTTCTTCGCGATCGTGGCCATCGGGATGTACTCGGCGCCGTCGTAAAGCATCTCGTCGTAGATTTCGTCCGCGAACACCACCAAGCGGTGCCGCTCTGCCATCGCCGCGATACGCTCGAGCACCGCGCGAGAGTAAACCGCGCCCGTTGGGTTGTTGGGATTGATCACTACGATAGCCCGCGTGCGAGGCGTGATCATGCGCTCCATGGCGTCGAGGTCCGGTTGGAATCCATTCTGCGGCAGACACGGGTAGTGCAACGCCTTGGCCCCGTGAATCACGACGGACGCAGTCCACAGCGGGTAATCGGGGCTCGGAACGAGCACCTCGTCGTCGGGGTTGAGCAAAGCGCGCATGCACAACATGATGAGCTCACTCACGCCGTTGCCGATGAACACGTCGTCGGCGGTGACGTCCATGACGCCGCGATCCTGCTGCTGCATGACGACGGCCTCGCGCGCCGGGAAGATGCCCTTTTGGTGGCAATAGGCCTCGGCGTTGGGCAGGTTCTCGATCATCGCGCGGCGCATCGACTCCGGCATTCTGAACCCGAAAACACCGGGATTTCCGATGTTCAGCTTGGTGATCTCGAAGCCCGCACGCTCGAGCTCGTCGGCACGGCGCGCCAATGCCCCGCGGATTTCGTAGCGAACGTCCTTGAGGTGAGCACTGGCGCGAAGCGGCGGTAAGGTCATGAAACGACGCTGTAGCCGAGGAAACGCGCCTTCGCAACCGGCGCGAAAACGGTGGGCGGGAGCCGAAAACCGCCACCCAAGCGCTGGGCCCAACCCCCTCCAAGACGTCCGGCAGCGCGCGTGACCACGAGTGGCCGCGGACCGCGAACAGGTACCGCGCCGAGGTCTTGCGGCAGCTCGTCGACGATACGACGGCTCCACTGTGCGACGGCTCCACTGTGCGACGGCTCCACTGTGCGACGGCTCCGCTGTGCGACGGCTCCGCTGTGCGACGGCTCCGGGTGGGACGGCTCCGCGCCGGAATTCGAGGCTGCGCGGGTGCGACGGCTGCGCGCCGGAATCTAAGGCTGCGCGATGCGACGGCTCCGCGCCGGGTCTTACGGCAGCTCGTCGACGATGCGACGGCACTTGTCGAGCAACTTTTGCGTCGCGACGCCGTCGAACCCGAAATAAACGAGCGCCTTTTGAGCTTGTTCTTCGTTGATCTCGTTGAGCGCGCCGGCGCCGGCTTCCGCGGCCAACCAATCGGACAGGCAAACCAGAGCCGCGAGCGGGCTCACCCTGCCGTCGACCCAATAGTTGTGGTGATGACCGATCACCCACTGCATCCCCCAGGGTAACGACCACTTCTGCCCGATGATCGCCGAGGCCTCCTCGTGCACGACCTCGATCGCCTTGGAGATGCTCTCGGGGTCGGTGGGACGTTCCTTGCGCGGAATCGAACCGATGACGCCCAGACTGCCGGCGATCCCGATGTCGTGGAGCAGTGCGCATACGAACGCGCGCTCCGCGGGTTGTTGGAGCGATCGGCAGATGCCACGCGCGATGTGGGCAGTGGCGGTAGAGTGCCGGCGCACCTTCTCCATCGGCGCCTCGAAGGCTTTGCTCTGCAGCACCGAAGCGCGCATCGACGCCTCCAGGAAGATCCCCGTCAGCCGCTTGACCCCGAGGCGAACCAAGGCGTCTTCGATCGATTCTACGGGCTTGCCGCGCGAATAGAAG
The DNA here is from genome assembly GCA_966249405.1 of uncultured bacterium. GTDB lineage: Bacteria > Myxococcota_A > Polyangia > Polyangiales > Polyangiaceae > SZUA-265. The sequence goes on from CBINDO010000455.1 coordinate 2,033, forward strand.
CTCGACTGCGCGATGCTCATGACCTTGGCCGTGACCAATGGGTCCGACTCCATCAATTCGCGCACCTTGCTCAGGTCCACGTCGGGATCGCGAGAGACCTCGACGAGTTTGAGGGCCACCGCGGGCAACAACGGTGGAGTGTAACTGGGGTCACGGAGCACGTGCCGTAGCAGAGTGACGATTCCGCCAGGCGTATGATCGAGTGACGCCCGATTGAGGGACGCGCTCTGCACGCAAGTAAGAACGGCCGGGAAAACCGGAGCTTGAAGGTTCTGAAAGCACGTTGTTGGCTGAGGCTCTTTGCACCGTGACGTGCCGCACACCGTTCCGAAACGAAAGAGCCGACGCACGTGCACACGGCGACGGCGCGGACCGCCTCAGCGCCCGAGGCGGGCGGGGCGAAGGGAGCGCACATGACGCCGGAGGTCCACCGGGCCTGGAAAGCGCCACATTTTGCGTGCGTTGGGCGACCCGTTTCTTGATAAGAAGCCCGCATGAGTGCTTGGGATTTGAAGTTGAAGCCGTCGGCCCGCCCTGCCCAGGGCCCAGTGGTGGTGTGCGTGATGGACGGCGTAGGGATCGGCGTCGAGGACGAGTCCAACGCGGTATGGTTGGCTCGCACCCCGAACTTGGACTGGCTCAAGGCCAACACCGTCGGCACGACGCTCGCGGCGCACGGCAAGGCCGTGGGCATGCCGTCGGACGCGGACATGGGCAACAGCGAGGTCGGCCACAACGCGATCGGCGCTGGTCGGGTGTTCGATCAGGGCGCCAAGTTGGTGCTGCACGCCGTCGAGAGCGGCGCCCTGTTCCGGAGCGACGCTTGGCAGTCGAGTGTGGCCCGGGTCCGGCAGAGCGGTGAACCGCTGCACTTCATCGGCTTGTTGTCGGACGGCAACGTCCACAGCCACATCGACCACCTGAAGGCGATGGTCACCCGCGCCGACACCGAGGGCGTGCAGAAGGTGCGCATCCATGCGTTGCTCGACGGTCGCGACGTGCACGAGACGTCCGGCTTGCTCTACATCGACGATGTCGAGAACCTGCTGGGGGCGCTCCGCGCCAAGGGCCGCGACTATCAAATCGCCTCGGGCGGCGGTCGCATGAAGGTGACCATGGACCGCTACGAAGCGGAGTGGAACATGGTCGAGCTCGGCTGGAAGACGCACGTGCTCGGTCAAGGTCGTGGGTTTACGAGTGCCCGTGAGGCGGTGCAGACCTTCCGCGACGAGAAGCCCGGAATCGACGACCAGAACCTGCCGGCGTTCGTCATCGTCGACAAGCAGGGCCAACCGGTCGGGCCGATCCGCGACGGCGCCGCGGTCATCTTCTTCAACTTCCGCGGCGACCGCGCGATCGAGCTCACTCAAGCATTCGAGAACGAGACGTTCACGAAGTTCGAGCGCGGTCCCCGCCCCGACGTCTACTTCTGCGGCATGATGCAGTACGACGGCGATCTCAAGTTGCCGCAGCACTTCTTGGTCAATCCGCCTGCCATCGACCACTCCTTGGGTGAGTACTTGGCGCGCAACAACGTCACCCAGCTCGCGATCAGCGAAACGCAGAAGTACGGCCACGTGACGTATTTCTGGAACGGCAACCGCAGCGGCAAGTTCGACGACAAGAACGAGACCTACATCGAGATTCCGAGCGATACGCTGCCGTTCGACGAACGGCCGTGGATGAAGTCGGCCGAGATCACCGACCGCATCATCGCCGAACTCGAGACCGGCAAGTATCGCCACGCGCGGCTCAACTACGCAAACGGCGACATGGTGGGACACACGGGCGTGCGCGACGCAGCGATCTTGGCCGTGGAAGCGGTCGACCTCGAGCTCGGCCGCTTGATGCGCTGGGCGCAACGAGCCAAAGGCGCGCTCATCATCACCGCGGACCATGGCAACGCCGACGAGATGTACGAACACGACAAGAAGGGCAAACTCGCCAAGGACGAGTCCGGCAAGCTCAAGATCAAGACCAGCCACACCCTGAACCCGGTCCCGTTGTACGTGTACGCACCCGGCCTCGAAGGGTTGGCAATCGACACGTCCGTGCAGGCGCCCGGGCTGGGTAACCTCGCGGCGACCACCCTGCACCTCTTGGGTTACCAAGCGCCCGAAGTGTTCCTGCCTTCACTGTTGAAGTGAGCATGCGGTCGCGCGGGCTACGTCCCCGCGCGGCCGAATTCTGCCGTCCGAGGGCCGGCCCTTGACACCCCGTGGCCCTGTTGCCAAGGTCGCACGGTGCCGGAAACCCCGACTCGACCGCCCGCGTTTCGAAGACTATTCGATGCCAGAGCCGTCGGCTCGATGCTGGTCCTTGCGGTGCTTGGCGTCGTCTCCTGTGATTTGGTAAACCGCGCGCTGAACCGCAAGCTACTGCCCTCCGAGCAGGCACCGGACACCAGCGCCTGGGTCAAAGGCGCCGTCGCCACGGTGCGCTTGGCGCTCAAGACGCAGGACGCGGAACGCCATGCCTGCGCCTCCGGTGAGACGTTCGATGAGCTCCGCTGCGAACACGACGCC
>CBINDO010000456.1:0-4370 GCA_966249405.1 uncultured bacterium
TCGCCCTTCTGCAGTTGCGGTTTGCTTCGATCAGGATGGTCTCCTTTCGGCGGGATTTGCACCCGCAAGACAGCGCCCATGCTGGGCGCACCAAAAGCGAAAAGCGCCGGGTGAATCCACCGCGGCGCTTTTCTGCAACCGAGAACCAATTCGCTGCGAAGCGTCGAGCTCCGCGGCGAAGACCCGCTCACTGCTCCAGGTACATCTCCTCGATGTCCGGTTCGTACTCGGACTTGTCCATCAGCGCGATCGTGATGAACAACCCTACGAATACTACCGAACTGACGAACACCAGCGCGTTGAACGGCTTGTCCCAACGCAAGTGCATGAAGTACGCGCAAACCATCGCAGCCTTGATGGTTGCGATCACCATGGCGACAATCAAGTTACCCGAACGACCTAGGTCCGCGTAGGTAACCCACACCGTCACCGCGGTGAGGAACAGGAGAGTGCCGCCAACTGCCAGGAGCACATTCGTCGGCATCACGTGCGCAATCCCGTGGTGCTCGTCGTGCTTGTCGTCGTGTCCGCTCATTTTGACCTCGAAATCTTCCTAGAAAAAGTCGCCCTCGCGTGCCGTTCAGTGGATGAGGTACAGCAGCGGGAACAGGTAAATCCAAATCAAGTCGACGATGTGCCAGTACAAGGCGGCATAGTCGACCGGACCAAAGTAGTCGGGGCCGAACTCGCCCGCCTTGGCGCGAATCAGCAACCAAACCCAGATGCCGATACCGACCAATACGTGCAAGCCGTGGAGGCCAGTCATGCAGAAGTAGATGCCGAAGAAGCGGTGAACGTTACGCGGCTCCACGTTGAACTCGTGTGGACCAACCAACTTCTTCCCTGGCGCGGCTTGGGCTGCAGCTGGTGCTGCGTGACCATCACCGGAAGCGGCAGCGTGTCCGCCGTGGCCTTCGCCAAACTTGGCCTGGTACACGGGCAGCTCCCAAGCGCGGTGAGTCGGCTGATAGTGAGTACCAGGCAACAGACCGTCGTGAATCTTGTGCGAGTACTCGACGTACTTGATGCCCATGAAGCCGAACCCGCAGAGAATCGTGATGATGATGTTCATCACGAGCGCGTTCTGCTGCTTCAACTGCGCGTTGCGAACGGCCCATGCTGCCGTGACGCTGCTGATGATGAGCACGCAGGTGTTGATCGCGCCGAGAGTCGTATCCAAGTAGTAGTGCGCGTATTCGAACACCTCCGGGTGCAGGGCCCGGTAGATGGCGTATGCGCAGAACAAACCGCTGAAGAACAGAATCTCGGTGACCAGGAACAACCAGATGCCGAGCTTGCCCGAGTCGAACTGGTGTTGTGGCGTGTCGAAGTGGTGCGCAAGGAATGGGAACTCGCCGTGCTCGTGATCCCCATGCGCGGTGTGTGCTGTTGCTTCACTCATCCTGATAACCCGTCCTAACTAAGTCTGGAGTCGTCGCAGAGGGCGGCCGCCGCAGCGGCCGCCAGCTCGGCTCATGCCTTCGAGCCTTCGCGAACGTAGCCGCCGATCTTCTCATCGTACTTCCACGCTTCGTACTCGTACGGCCCTTCCGTGACGGTCGGGGGTTGGTGGAAGTTGTAATAGGGAGGCGGCGACGAACATGCCCACTCGAGCGTGTTTCCGCCCCAGGGATTTGCCGGTGCCACTGCGCCCGACTTGAGGCTCTTGAGCAGGTACACAGCGGTCAGCAGGAAGCCGACACCCATGGTGAAGGCACCGATGGTCGACAGCTGGTGCAGAGGCTGGAACTCCTCCAAGTAGTTGTAGTAGCGGCGCGGCATACCGCGCGACCCCATGATGAACTGCGGGAAGAACGTCAGGTTCAGACCGAACAGAACGATGACCGACGCGATACGACCCAGCTTCTCGTCATACATGCGCCCGGACATCTTCGGCCACCAGTAGTGGATGCCGCCCAACAGCGCCGTAATCGCGCCACCCATCATCACGTAGTGGAAGTGAGCGACTACGAAGTACGTGTCGTGCAGGTGCACGTCCGTGCTCATCACCGACAGGAACATGCCCGTGACGCCACCGATTACGAACACCCAGAGGAAGCCGAGCGCGTACAGCATCGGGGTGTCGAGGTGAATCGACCCCTTGTACATCGTGGACAGCCAGTTGAAGACCTTGATGGCCGTCGGGATCGCGATCAAGAAGGTGATGGCGCTGAACACCGTGCCCGCGATGACGGACTGGCCGCTCGTGAACATGTGATGACCCCACACCAGGAAGCCGAGGATCGCGATGGCGACGCTGGAGAGCGCGATGAACTTGTAGCCGAAGATCCGCTTGCGGCTGAACACCGGGAAGATCTCACTGACCACGCCGAACGCGGGCACGATCATGATGTAAACGGCCGGGTGCGAATAGAACCAGAAGAAGTGCTGGAACAACACCGGGTCACCACCCAGTGCCGGGTCGAAGATACCGACGCCCAAAGCACGCTCCACGATCAACATGAGCAACGTGATGCCGAGCACGGGAGTCGCCAGAACCTGCATGATACCGGTCGCGTAGATCGCCCACAGGAACAGGGGCATCCGGAACCAGGTCATGCCCGGCGGACGCAACTTGTGAAGCGTCGTGATGAAGTTCAGACCGGTGAAGATCGAGGAGAAGCCGAGGACGAACGCACCGAACAGCGCTGGGATAACCGTCGTCGTGGTCGTCGTGCTGTAAGGCGTGTAGAAGGTCCAGCCGGTGTCGGCGGCGTTCGTCACGAGGCTCGCGATCAAGAACAACGCGCCGATGACCCACAGGTACCAGCTCGCCAGATTCAGGCGCGGGAACGCGACGTCCTTGGCGCCCAGCATCAGTGGCAGCACGATGTTGCCCAACGCCGCCGGAATGCCGGGGATGATGACCAAGAACACCATGATGGCGCCGTGAACCGTGAACGCCTGGTTGTAGGTGTCGTGGTCGATGAGAGTGGGACCGGGCGTCCACAACTCGGCGCGGATCAACAAAGCCGCCGTGCCGCCGAGCAGGAACGCGCCGAGCACGCACATCAGGTACATGACCCCGATGCGCTTGTGGTCGAGGGTGCACAACCACGAAAGGATCCCCTTCTCGTGGGTTAGAAAGTTCTCGTCTGCCGTTGCTGTAGGTGCTGCCATAGCTCAATACCTCACTGGAATTTGCACGAGCTCACTTACTTAATCGTCTTGAGGTAAGCGATCAGGCCGTCAATCTTCTTGTCGCTGAGCTGTCCTTTGAAGCTCGGCATTTGGGGTGGGAAGCCCTGAACGATGTCCTTCATGGGCTCGAGAATCGAAGCGCGGACGTAGTTCTCGTCGACCACGACCTGTTGGCCGCTGGCGAGGGTCTCGGTGCGACCCCAGATGCCCTTGAACGTTGGGCCCGTGTTGGGCGAGCCGTCCAGGCTGTGGCATGCACCGCAGCCGAACTGCTTGTACATGCGCTCGCCGAGCTCTGCGGGCGGGAGAAGTTCGATCTCCTTCTCCTTCTGAATCAGCCACTTCTGGTAGCCGTCGCCCTCGTGGACGATAGCCTGGCTCAACATGTCCGAGTGCTGCTTACCGCAGTACTCCGTGCAGAATACGGGGAACGTACCGGCGTAATCGGCCTTGAACCACAAGTCCGTGTAGCGGCCCGGGACGGCATCCATCTTCACGCGGAACTCGGGAACGTACAAGCTGTGGAGCACGTCGACGCTCTTGATGATCACTCGCACGTTCTTACCCTGCGGCACGTGCAACTCGCCGTCGACGTGGCCATTGGGGTACTTGAACGTCCACTTCCACTTCTGACCAGTCGCGTAGATCTCGACGGAATCTTGGGGAGCCGTTTGGAGAGCGACGAAGTCTTTGAAGCCCCAAACGAAGATCGACACGAGGAAGAAGAACGGCGCCACCGACCAGATAATCTCGAGGGTGTTCGAGTGATCGACCTGCGAAAGAGCCTTTTCGTTGGCCGCGCGCGAGGTAGCTCGGTACTTACTGATGAGCCAGATCATCGCCACGAACAGCGCGACGGTCGAAATAGCCGACACCCACATGATGTAAGTGAACAGGCCGTCGATGCTCTGGGCCAGCTCGCTACCGGCGTTGGGCAGCCAGAAGTTCTCTGACTCGGGCAGCTTGGGAACAATGTTGTCACCGTCTTTGGCCTGGAAGGCGAGAAGCGGGGCTGCAACCATTCGATACATGGGACTCTCGGTCATGACACAGTGCCTGGGTTTACGGCGGCGGCGGCCCCCGGAACATTACGCTTCCGAGACTCAGCCAACCAATACACGGTAAGGAACGCGCCAAGCAGTACTGCAACCAATCCTGCTCCAACGCGCATGATGTTCATGGCGACGGGCGCGTAACGCCCTTCGCTCTCGTCGTAGTGAAAGCAATAG
>CBINDO010000457.1:0-4304 GCA_966249405.1 uncultured bacterium
TGAGTAACCTGCCGCCCTTTCCGTACTCCGCCTTCACGCGTTCGGATGGACGCGTTGGTGATGCCCCAACCCAGCGGCGTGCCGCCGCTGCCTTCCCCACGTCCCGTGCTCCCACGCGCCGTGTGGGGGTGGGGTTACAGGTGAGGTCGTGGCCACTGGGGTTGGCTGTACCGTCTTGTTGTGCTGCGTGCTGCGCGCGGTCGGGGAAGGGGAACGCGGTGCTGTGAGACAGCGAGGCCCAAACGTAGGCTGGCGCCCACCAGCACAGCAGTGCGCACGCGAGGGCTACCCAGTACCGGTACGCACGCTCGATGGTGGCCACGCACGCAGCGTAGCTGGTGCCCTTGCGTTTGCCAACGTGAGCGTCGCCTTGGAGCGGCGGTTTGGGGTCCTCGCCTACGGCGCACAGGTCCTGCCAGGCCAAGCCGTTGGTCAAGTGAAACGGTGAGACGTGCGGGGCCTGGCATGCCCTCTGCGCCAGGGAGCTCATGACCCCAAACCACCGGTCCAAGTCTCTTGCGCTCTCGCCGTTTCGCGCGCTCACGCTCCGGGAGGGGGCTTGCGACATGCGCTGGTCCCCCACGGAGAGCGAAGCGGCGCTCTGGCGGCTGCTCAAAGGGCGGCAGCTCGGCGTCAGCTTCAAGCGGCAGGTGCCGTTGCTCGGGTACATCGTGGATTTCTATGCGTCGGAGGCGAAACTCGTCGTCGAAGTGGATGGCGGGTATCACGCGGAGCGCGTCGCGCTCGATGCCAAGCGGCAGCGGCGGTTGGAGCTTGCGGGGTATCGCGTTGTGCGGGTCGCGAGTGAAGTGGTGTTGGGTGAGCAGGGGGCCGCGGTGGAGCGGGTGGAAGAGGCACTCGCCCGTTAGGCTGGTGCCGTCGACTTGCCGCCTTTTAGTCGTTACTCGCAGCGTCACAATTGCACGGCCACCACGACCCTGGTTTGGGGGCGCGCAGGTTGGGGCTACCACGCGACGACTCCACCTTTTCAGGCAAGAGTTGCGACGTCATCCTGGGGGACACTCGACGTCTACCACTTCAGCTTGGGAAATCTCACGATTGCGGTTCGTAGGTTACCACGTAGTCTTTGAGCGCCTATCCGCCGTTGAGGTTGCCTACCGCTCCGTCCGCTGAGAAGAGCTCCCAAGAAAGCCCGGAGCGCTCCCCGTAGAATATCAGCTGTTCGCTTTCTTCCGTTGTAACCGCGACGAAATTGGTCTTCGCTATGCTCATTGCGACAAACTCAGGCTCGGGAGAATTGATCCGTAGTAGAGCCAAAGGATCAGTAACTCGAACCCTCTCCCAGCTACCGCCTCCAGCGTGTCCGCCGAGCGAAAGCAGTAGCTCAGATGTGTGTAAGAGGATCCCGCTTCTCCTGAAGGCTGCGATCCAAATCTGCGCTGCGTTGTGTTGTGCCTCAATGGCATCATCGGACGCAAGGGCTCTTCCAAATAGCCGTGCGCCGAAAGAAGCTATCGCCCGCCAGGTTGAGCGGGCTTCCTCCTGGTGCAGCTCAGTGGCGACCCAGCTCAACCCTTCAATGTTTGTTAACAGCTCTCGCGCCTGCAGCATCGTCATGTTCCCTCAGGGTAGTAATAGTGGTGTTTCCCTCCGACCTGTTGGTACCGTTCAGAAGAGTCCCGGTCGCCCCCCCATCCGAAGTCAACGGCATCGCGCGAGGGGTCTCCCTTCGGCTGTCCGGCGTGAAAGTGTGGCTTGCCGTCGTTCGTGTGCTCAGCGACAACGCGAGACCCTTGTTCGGTTTCGAACTGTTCATAACGTCCTTGAGCGCCCTTGTCTTCGCTGTAGACGTACCCTTTCTCGCCTCTCCTTCTAGGGTCACCGCCAACCTCCCATGCCGCATCCGGTTCGGTACCCGGGGGAATCCCGGCTCTTTCGTAGGCGGCCGCCTTGGCCTCTTCGCGTGACTTAAAGTTCCTGTTGTCCGGATGTGGACTACCAGCGAGACCCAGCGGATCGACATGCGTGCGGGGGGCGCCTTCGAATGTGTAAGGTGAAACACCACCACGTAGACCCAACGGATCCGTCGAAATCCAAGTCCCCGTGTCCGCGTCGAAGCACCGGAACCGCGTCCACGCGAGTTCGGCGTCATCGTCGTTCACTTGACCGAGCAAGCGGAACGGCGACTCCACGCGGGGTTCGCCGCCGCTGACGAAGCCGCCTTCGACCTCGAGTTCGGGGGGACCTTCGGTGGCAATCACCTTGCCGTACGCCGAGTGTGAGACTGCCCACGCCAGGCGGCCACTGCCGTCAATCAGTTCCTTGGGCATGCCCAAGTGGTCGTTTACGCATAGGTACGTCTCACCACCTTGCTGCTGCAAGACAGGCTCGAAGCCGCCGGGCTCATGCACGAAAGCGCGCGGCCCCGTTTCAGTGTCGAGTTCCCAGGCGAGGACCTCACCGTCCCACAAGAACTCCACGCGTTTGTCGTCGAGGGGTCCGCCGCTGCGCGTCTTGGATACACGACGCCCAAACGCGTCGTACGAGTAGTCGAGCCGTGTACCGTCGGGTTTAGTTATGGTGCGTAACTTGTCGCGACCATCCCAGTCGTACGTGGTGCGTTCTTCCACGCCCCCAATCGTCCGAATCTTCGCCGTGCGCCGACCGCGCGCATCGTATTCGTACGACCACTCGCGTTTCTTGAGTAACCTGCCGCCCTTTCCGTACTCCGCCTTCACGCGTTCGGATGGACGCGTTGGTGATGCCCCAACCCAGCGGCGTGCCGCCGCTGCCTTCCCCACGTCCCGTGCTCCCACGCGCCGTGTGGGGGTGGGGTTACAGGTGAGGTCGTGGCCACTGGGGTTGGCTGTACCGTCTTGTTGTGCTGCGTGCTGCGCGCGGTCGGGGAAGGGGAACGCGGTGCTGTGAGACAGCGAGGCCCAAACGTAGGCTGGCGCCCACCAGCACAGCAGTGCGCACGCGAGGGCTACCCAGTACCGGTACGCACGCTCGATGGTGGCCACGCACGCAGCGTAGCTGGTGCGCCTGCGTTTGCCAACGTGAGCGTCGCATTGGACCGGCGGTTTGGTGTCATCGCCTATGGCGCACAGGTCCTGCCAGGCCAAGCCGTTGGTCAAGTGAGACGGTGAGACGTGCGGGGCCTGGCATGCCCTCTGCGCCTGGGAGCTCATGACCCCAAACCACCGGTCCAAGTCTCCTGCGCTTTCACCGTTTCGCGAGCTCACGCTCCGTGAGCGGGCTTGCGTCATGCGCTGGTCGCCCACGGAAAGCGAGGCTGCCCTGTGGCGTCTGCTCAAGGGGCGGCAGCTCGGCGTCAGCTTCAAGCGGCAGGTGCCGTTGCTCGGGTTGATCGTGGATTTCTATGCGTCGGAGGCGAAACTCGTCGTCGAAGTGGATGGCGGGTATCACGCGGAGCGCGTCGCGCTCGATGCCAAGCGGCAGCGGCGATTGGAGCTTGGGGGGTATCGTACATGCGCGCCGCAAGCGAAGTGGTGCTGCGCATGTCGGTGGTAAGCATCTGGGCAGTTCACCCCCTAGCCGAACTGCCGTTGGGGAGACATATCTGTCGATGTACTCACCAGTGTTCGGATTGGTCTTCGTTTGGAACTACCCACCCCAGCCCACCGCACTCGCAGACTAGGCCGGGCTCTGCGAGCGTACCACTACCACCGCACTGTTTGCACGTAGCTGAATCCGAAGGCTTTTGCGGCAAGAATGACGCTAGTTGGGCGTACTTCAGAGCTCCCTGTGCCAGCGCGAGACGCTTCCAGTACGGATTTGTCACGATTGTGAGTCCAGCACGGTCCCCCTCAGGGTCCCACTCAACAATCTCACCGCTAGGTGTTATCCCCAGAACACGAGTCCAGCCCACGTACAACGGCAGAAACCCAAGGGCTCCAGCGGCGTCGCGCAATACCGTTGCACCCGGCGACGACGGCGCTGTGAACGCTTCGATTAACTGCTGAATCTCGTGTTTCATTTCAGTGTTACGTCCGACACGGTTAACCCCGGTAGTCCAGTATTGGGGTCCTTGCCAACCCCCAAGGTGCCAATTCCCATGCTGGCCTTTCCATCTGGGGCCACGTGCACAACAGGCCCCGGACCGACTCTGACTCCAGTCAGGACCTTTGAACCGTCGTCCATTGTCGCCACAGTCCCGACGTCCCTGCCGGAAGCCTTGGTCACCCTCGTAACGGCCTCAACCGCTTCTGCCTGGGACAGGCCGGCCTTGTTTGATTCCTCGACTGCTTTCTTGATGCTGTTGCCACTGGCCATCACCACGGCGTCCACATGGGGGTTTCCGCCGCCCGTCCCCGAACTAA
>CBINDO010000458.1:0-4242 GCA_966249405.1 uncultured bacterium
CGACGGGGGTTTGGATGCGGCTCGGAGTGCCTGTGAAGGCATCGTGCAGCACGGGATGGCGACGATGGACCTGTCGGACCCGAAGACCGATCTGCAGGAGCGCCTTCAAGCGCAGCGGCTGCCGGCGCCGGGATACCGCGTCGTGGAAAGCGGCGGCCCGGCTCACGAACGTTGGTTCGCCGTGGAAGTTAGCGTATCGGGTGTGCTGCTGGGCAAAGGCGTGGGGCGTTCGAAGCGCGCCGCAGAGCGTTCCGCCGCAGCGCAAGCGCTGGCCGCCGACTGGAGCGCCCTACGCAACGGCGCGGCCGCTCGTGAGACAGGCACGAACAGCGTCGCCAAACTGGCCGTCGAGGGCGAGGAGGGTGCGTCGTGAATACGGGCCTGCGGCGCCGTCACGTGCTCGCGCTGTTCGCCGGTTTGCCCGTCGCGGTTTACACGCGACGCGCTCACGCCGGAAGTTACCTCGATCGCGCGGCGATGTTGGTTGGCATCGCCAACCTCGAACTCAGCTACTTGCGGCGCAAGCTGTACGATGCAGAGCTCGCCCGCACGACGCAGAAGCTCGCCGCAGCTCGCGTGACGGCGGCGCAGACGATGGAGGTGCCCGCCGAGGTCGTTCAGGCGCACCCGCATTTGCTGCTCATGCTCGAAGACTGCGAGCGCGCGACCAACTCCGCGGTCGAACGGAACGCCGAGGAGTTTCTCAAGTTTCAGCGAGCCGCACGCGATGAAGAGGAACACTTCCGCGCCATTTTGAAGCAACTCGGCTGGCAGCTGCCGGTGTTCCCTTGAGGGCGCCAAGTGGCGCAAAAATCGTGAGCCGCGTGCGGTCCACCAGGACTATTGCTACCGCGGAGTAAACGTTCAGGTGCGCGTAGCGGTGACGGCACCGACCGCGTGGAGCATTCAATGCTCCCTATACAACTGCGTGCCGCGGCCCAGGTACGCGGTATGCTGCGGCATATGGCAAAACCTTCTCGAACGCTTTGGGGTGCCACCACATCACGTGGTTGGCTGGCACTGGTCGTCGCCGTTGGGCTGATGGGGTGCAACGAGGAAGAACACAAGAAGCAGCTCGCCGAGGTGCAAGAACAAGCAGAGAAACGCGTAGCCGCAGCGGAGGCCAAGGCCAAGGAGCGAGTCTCCGAGCTCGAGAAGGAGGTGGAGACCCTCAAAGCAGACGCCGCAAAAGCGGCCGAGCAAGCCAAGGCCGAGGCCGAGGCGTTGGCTACCAAGGCTCAGGCCAGCTTGGAGGACGCCGAGAAAGAAGCCGCCAAGCTCTTGGACAAGGCGCGCACCGCTTACAAGACCGAGGCCAAGGCGCGATATCAAGCGCTCAACCGAGACTTGGCGGAGGTTACCGCCAAGGCCAACAAGATCCCCGCCAAGTCCAAGGCGGCCTACGACAAGGCAATCAAGGCCGTCGTCGCGCTGCAGAAAGACATCAACAAGGACATCGCCGCCTACGACGAGGCGACCTTGGACACCTTCGGCAAGGTCAAGAGCAAGGTAGACGCCGACCTCGCGAAGTACAAGGCAGCGATCAAGGTGGCCAAGTCGAAGGTCCCCACCGCGTGAGACGATGAGCAGGCACCAGTTCCGGCGCCTGCTCGAGAAATCAACGTTCGCCCCAGTCCGTTTTGCGCGGAGTGGGGCTGCCGTCGGCTGGGCGCGGCTCACGCGGAAATCGTTGGACGCGGATACCCTTTTCTGCCGGCGATGGCAGGCTTTCGACCAGCTCCGGGTGGAAGTCCGCGACGTGTTCGGACCTGAGCTTCGCGAGCAGGTCGTGCAACGTCGAGCGAGCCGCCGCTACCGCGAGCTGCTGGGCTATTTCGGGCCGAGCTTGTTCGAGACTCGCCCCGCGCTCTTTGCGGACGCCGCGCCGCCACAAGATCCCCCAACGTTCGCCTTCGCGGAACGGAGCGGCGCTGAACGAGCCGTCTTCGAGCTTGCTCGCGGCCGCGAAGACGGACGGTGAGACACGCACCTGTGGGACGTCGGTCGTGCCGTCGGCGCGTACGAAGCCGAGGTGGCCCTTGCGAAAATGAGTGGCCTTGTCGACGGAGTGTTCGCGCGCCGCCAAGCTCCACGTCTTCTGGGGTGTGGGACTCTCTTTCACTCGGGTGATCAAGGATTTGGCGAGGTCTTCGGAATCGACCAGTATCCGCCACACCTCGATCGCGTCGGGGGAGACGAACCGGTCTCGAAAACGCTCGTAGTACTCCTTCACGGCAGCTTCGGACGGCGGGGCGCCCGCGGCTTCTTGCAGCAGGTGGCGCTGAAGTGCTTCGGTCAAGGCGCGATCGCGCAGTTCCGCGACGCGCCGTGGTGGGACTTGCAAGGCGATGCGCACGTTGTCCGGAGTGGTGACCGGGTTCGGGACGGGCGCGGCCGTGTCGGCACGCGTCGACTCGATGTTCGAGCTGCTGACGACCAAGAGCGTTGCACCGAAACACCAGCGCAAAGCGGTAGACGGCAGACCCGTGCGGCGACGCTGCGCAGGCACGAAGTCGGAGGTGTCCAGCGCGACGTCGCACGAAGGTCGTGCCCAGGGTCGCGGCCTTCGCGTCCGCCCAGCCCCGATGAACCAACTCACGACCATCGCCGTCGTTTACTCAAACGCCGCGGCGAACACCAGCCGGCAGGAGTGTCACCGGCGGAGGAGCCCTGGTGCCACGGATTGGTCAGCTCGCTACGGCGAGTTCGTCGCCGGTCTCTTCGACCGTGGGTCTGGCCCCCAGGGCCGCTAAGCGCGCCAGCGTAACCTCACGCGCATCGGCGCCTTGATCGATCCCAATCGCACATCGCCCCAAACGGTGGGCCACGGCCAAGGTCGTGCCGCTGCCGCAATAAGGGTCGAGGACCAGGTCGCCCGGGTCGGTGAGGGCCGTGATCAGGCGATCCAGGAGCGCCTCGGGCTTCTGCGTCGGGTATCCCGTGCGTTCGCGCGCTACGGGCGCGACGATGCCAATGTCCCAGACGTCGCCCATCGGCGCGCCTGGCGACGGGGTCTCGGTGGTGCTCGAGCGCACCCGTCGACCGTTGCCCTCGGTTCCTGCGCGTTGTTTACCGGTACCCCACGTCGCGCGCGTCGACGGCGCGAGCGGCTCGTAGAGTTGGTTGAAGCGTGGGTTGGCGTCCGGATTGCGGACGTAACGGAGGAGCACGTCGTGGACGCGCTGGAAGTTGCGGGTCTTCGCGGGCCAGCGACGATAACGCCACACGATTTCACTCGCGAACGCGTCGGGGCCAAAGATCTCGTCGCACAACACCTTGAGATAGTGGCTCGTCTTGGTGTCCACGTGCAGCACCAACGACCCGTGGTCGGCAAGTGTCTCACGCAGCGCCTCCAACCTCGGGCCCAAGTGCTCGAGATAATCGTGCATCGAACTCCAGCGGTCATCGAAGGCGGCCACTTCGGTACGTTCGAGCTTGCCTTCGGCGTCGCGCGTCCGCGTCACCCGGGCGTGGACCTTGTTCGTCAGAAACGGAGGGTCCAAGTAAACCAGCGTAACCTGGCTCCGCAGCTCGCGCTCCAAACTGGAAAGCACTCCGAGGTTGTCCCCACTCACGAACCTCAGGCCCGGATCGCCTGCCGAAACTACACGCCTAGCTACCCGAGGCGTGACAGCGGCTTGCCAGGTCAGCGGGCGACCCGCCCAACGCAAAAAGACGTCCGAACCCATGTCTCCGAAACTGCCAATCGCCGTCCGCGTGGGCCAAGTTGTGGGCGGCCAAATAGGGGTTGCCCGAGCGGGAGCCGCGCGGTAGTCGGGCCTCATGCGCATTACCGCTGGACTGCTCGGTCTGTGGCTGGCCGTCGCCGTCACGTCGACGAGCTGCGCGCCGCCGCAACCGGATACGAGTCCCGCGCAGGTGGTGCAAGCGTTCATCGAACGGATGCGCGCCGTGCACGGCGATCCGGCGAAGGCCCAACTGGCGGTCGAGCTGCTCTGGGAAGGTGCGCGGGAGAACCTGCAAGAGCGGGCTCGGCGGGCGACTGCGGCCGCTGGGCAACCCGTCAGCGCGGGCGAAATGCTCGTACCATCCATGTTCGCGCTCGCCTTCGAGCCACGCACGTTCACGTCCGAAGTCCGCGGTGACTACGCGCGCGTCACGGTCTTGGGCCGCTCTCCCACCGAGTTCGCCGAGGTGCACTGCGTGCGTGAGAAGGGCCACTGGCACGTCATCCTCGAGCTGCCGGCGCTGCCGCCGATACAGCTGCGCGAAGGCGCGGAA
>CBINDO010000459.1:0-4240 GCA_966249405.1 uncultured bacterium
CCTGGCTTCTGCTAGCCCAACACGGCCCTGCACCCGACGTGTGGCTTGGAGATGTCTGGCTTCGCTGATATGCTTCCGGGCGGCAACGCCGCTTCATTTTGTGTCTGGCAACCGGGCAGGTCGTTCCGCTTCGCCACACGCGGTTGAAGGCCAAGGCGTTGGCCCGACCACCAGCTCCTGACGAACACCGTTGCCTGTCCGGCTGAAGCAATTGGCTGACTTCGCCGAAGTCGCTACCGGTTCTTGTGCGCTTCTCACAACTCCCCACTGGCGCGTCTACATCGTCGTCTTTCGCGTCCCGGACCTTGAAGACGACGATGCTCTGGACCCAGCTCCTTCGAGCGCTGCCCCCGTTGCGAAGCAACTCGGATGGACCGGGGTGACCCACTTTCGTTCGTGCAAATGCGTTCGAGAGCGCATCTCTCCCCCTAGTCGGCATACTTCTGCCCGCATATGATGCTGAATCGTGAACACCACAACGAGTACCATCACGCCCACCCCAATACGGGCAGGCTTAGTTCACTTCACCCCAGAGCGGATTGAGAAGGTCCGAAACGGAAAGGTCGTCACTTCGGTCACTCGCGCCCAAACTACTTCGCTCCAAGTCCGAAACGAATCTGCCTCCGAACATCCGGCTCGCGAGATACCTTGGGCTCTGGGAGCTGGGGTTCTGTCCTGCGTCTTGATTGTTAACGCGTGGCAATCGCAAGAACTTTCGACGTGGCTGGCGTGTGGCGCAAGCGCTGCCGTGTGCGCCGTGTTGGCAAGACACTTGCTCTCAACTGTTACCGTAGTGAACTTGCAGGGCGAGCGCGGCACCCTTGGCTTGGATCTAGAACAATGTCTCAAAGACGACCAAATCGCCCTTCTCTCCCAACGTCTATCTTCCGAGCTGGGGTGGCCGGTCGTGCAGGACATCAAGGTGAGCCGGTCGCATCAGCGGTACTAACGTTGTGGACGTGAAGTGTTCCGTCACTCTGACGCGACCACGCCAGAAGCGGGCCAACAAGCCATTGCTGACCGACATGGGGGCTGGTAACCTTGAGCCCTGCTCGAAGCTCTCCAGGAGGCGGCTCGTCGCCGCCTCTTCGTTTGGTCTTATGGCCACCTGAACGCTTGCGACGCTGGCCCCCATGCGGCAGAATGGCCTAGCCGTTGGACGGACGAATGACACCTGCAGAAGTGACGAAGCGAGCTGGCGAGCTCGGCTTTGCTCGACTCGACGCACTGGGCGAATTAATTCGTGTTGCTGGTGCTTTTACAGCCGGTGGTGCCCGGGGTCGGACCAATGACGCGCGCTCCTATCTCGGAGGGCTTCCGCGAGGAATCGAACAGCCGGCTTGGCCTCGCAAGGACGGCGAGAGTCTCGCCTTCATCGCCCAGATCGAGTTGGGTGAGCTCCCTGAAGCCTTGCACGGCGAGGGACTCCCGAGTCGCGGCTCGCTGCTCTTCTTCTACGATAGAGAGCAGCGGACGTGGGGGTTTGATCCGGCCGACGCGGGCAGCGCTGTCGTTATGTTGGTGAATCCGGACCAAGGAAACGTTTCGCCCTTTGTCACCTGGCCACCTGACCTCCCGGAGCACGCGCGTTACAAGCAAGTCCCTGTCAAATTTAGCTCGAAGGCCACTCTTCCGCCCTGGGAGTCCGTCGTCGTCGATGAGCTCGCGCTGTCCGAAGAACAGAGAGCCATCTACATGGACCTCTGTGACGCACTAACTGGTGATGACGCTTGGAGTAGTCGCGGCCTGGTCGGAGGCTACCCTGATCAGATTCAGGGTGACATGAGCTTGGAGTGTGCTCTCGTGTCGGCTGGGCTTTACTGTGGAGATGCCAAGGCGTATCAGGACCCTCGCCTTCCGCAGCTTCGTCGCAGCGCCCTGGATTGGAGGCTGCTCCTTCAAGTTCCCAGCGCCGAGGAGGCCGGCATGATGTGGGGGGACGGCGGATGCCTCTACTTCTGGATGCGCGACCAAGACATGCGTGCTGCAAACTTTGCAGCATCGTGGATGATCCTGCAGTGCGGCTAGCGCAAAGCACGCCGTCCAACACGGCCCTGCACCCGACGTGTGGCTTGGAGATGTTGGGCTTCGCTGATATGCTTCCGGGCGGCTACGCCGCTTCTTCTTGTGTCTGGCAACCGGGCAGGTCGTTCCGCTTCGCCACACGCGGCTGAAGGCCCAGGCGTTGGGCAGGCACAATACATGAAGTCTTCGATTCTTAAAGTCTTAGCGCTAGTTCAGGAACGGCCATCGATGTATCTGGGGTGGAACGACGACGCCCCTCGTCAGGGGTTGCATGCGCTCCAGGCTTTGATCACCGGCTACACCCTCGCTATACACCACCACGCCAACGGTGATGATATCGCCGTGGTGGCTGAACTCGAAGAGTTCCTGCAACAACGATCCGGAGCGGACAACTTCTCCGGAATCGATCAAATCCTCGCGACGTCTATGACTGAAACGGACGCTTGGAATCGCGTGTGGTCGCTCATTGCCGAGTTCCGAGAGGCCAAGAGTCGCGCGCTCTGATTGTAACCTTCTCTTGTGCTGACGCGGGGTACAGGAGAACGTAGAGTTGGGCAGACAGGACCTCGCACGCGAATGCCTTGGCGCGCCGCTCACTTCTCGCCGTCTGCTCGCTCAGGTGCACTGCGCGCATGCGGCTTGAGTGACGCCGTGCTCGGCTCAGTAGCCATCGCGTCGCTCGCAAGTGCGCTCACGTCGTTGGGATGTCCAAAAGTTATCCGGTATGATTGCGCTCGCGATGACCGGTTGAGGTCAAGCACCTGCTCCCGGCTTAGGTCAAGACGCCCGTATGCAGCAATTAGCGCCATCGTCGGCGCAATCGGGATGTAGCGCCGACGCGCCGGCCGATCCGGACAGATGAAGCCAGCCGAATGTTCGGCGCGAATGACTCCCCAGACCGTACCCGCCAAGTGGCTCATCGTCATGTCGTGGTTCCTTCTTGCTTCCAACCACGCGACGAAACGACCGGGGACAGTGTTTCCTCGCGTGAACGCCGCGTGCTTCTTTTCCACGATCTCCTCCTCGTCCTTCGTTAGGCCGAGGGATGAGTCTTCGTGGCCAGCAAGTTCGAGGTCTTCGATCGGATGCTCAAGAAAGTCAGCACGAATCTGCCAGACAGATAAGTACGCGGAAACTGCCTGATGATCGTCGACGACTCCCCTGGCCAATGCTGTCTGAACAACCTCGTAAAATGCGCACTCGACCTGATTGAACAGCCCATGCTCTAGGTGCTCATCCCAGGCGCGATTGACGCAGAACACGTTGTTGGTTGCCGATGTAAGGAAGGGCAGCGTCGTGCCATGACGCAGGACGGCAACTCGTCCTTCCGCGTCGGCGAACCTGTCAATGCACCAGCGACTGTGAACGTGCTGTGCGACCGTAATTTGACGCGGGTTTCCTGGTTGGGTTGGTTCGTGCTTGCGACGCTCCGCCATCGCGATCGCATACCACATCGCGGCGTGAAACGTCAGCTCCAGCCTCTGGAGAGCTGCGGCCTGAGTCCGAAGTCGCGAAGATGTCCCACATCTTCAGAACCATGGGCCCAAAGGTCTAGTCACCAGTCCAACAGCACAATGTCCGCTCCGAGCGCTGCCCAACAAAGGTTTGCAGTGGACGTGGGCCTGATTAACATATCCCTTGCTTATGAACCCTGAATGAGCCAGGCTTCGCCTGGCGCAATTTTGGTCCTCCGGGAATGTCTTGGCGTTGGCCCACGCCACTGAAACCCAAGCCGTTGGGCAGGCGGTCAGTGGTATGTTAGTTTGAGGGAGGGTGTTGTCGCACCGCATGGACTCGCGACGAGTTCGAACACATCGTCGCCACCTGACAGCGCCTTTGTCGCTGCGCATCAGGCGGCGGCCTCGTCGCCTCACACTTTGCGGCCGCGCTCCCTTCCTGGCTCCGCATTCCCTGCTGATGCTCCGCTGGTAAACACGCTCGCTGCTTGGCTCCGCCCAGCGTGCGAGCTGAGATGTCTCGCCACGCGCCTTGTCTAGCTTGTGAGGTCATCGCGACGGGCCAGGTAGTGCCCCCGTGAGCCTGGCGCAGGAGGTATAGCCGTGGCCTTGGCGGTGGCAGCTAAAGCACAACACTCTCGGCCGTCGATGTCGGCACCTGCTTGGAGCCGGCGCTGGACCTGACGGCGCCTGCCTCCGCAAAAGGGTCGGCCTCGGGTCGAGCCTGGCGGGTGGTGGCATCCAGGTAGGCTGGCGCG
>CBINDO010000460.1:0-4184 GCA_966249405.1 uncultured bacterium
CGCCGAAGGGGCGTTGCTCTCGTTTTCTCCTCTGGAGAGGCCGGTTTTCGGCTTGCGCGCGTCTTTCGAGTCAGCACTCGCGCCGTTGGGTCGGGGCACACTGGGAGACTTTTTCGCCATGCGGTTCGGAAGCCTAACACAATCCCCTGGCCCGAGGCGGGGCGCCAACACTCACCATCAAAAAACCCGGCTTTGACGAACCCTCTCCTAGTGCTATCAGGCGCGCCGATGATCGGGCACGGTACCTCTTTGACACTGCGCGGAGTCCGTTTGCTGGACCCCGCTGCCAAACGCGACGAAGTCGTGGATCTCGTCGTCCTGGATGGCGTGATCACGGCGTGCAAAGCCGGCGCAGCGCGCGACTTCCCGACCGTTCCGGCACAGGATGCCGAAGGCACCGTCGTGATGCCGGGACTTTCGGATCTGCGCGCTGAATTCGGCTCGCCCGGCCGGGAGTACCGGGAGACCTGGACGACCGGTCTGCAGGCGGCCGCGGCAGGTGGCTTCGTGCAGGTGTGTGCCCTACCCCACGGCCAACCGATCAACGACGACCCCTTGGTCACTTCCGGACAACGCGCCGCGGCAAGTGCACACGGCGGCTCCGCCCTCCTGCCGCTGGCGGCAATCACGCGTGAGCTCGCGGGCCGTGAACTCGCGCCGCTTGGCTTGCTCACGGACGCTGGCGCCGTCGGGTTCACGGATGGCAACCGGTGGATCGAATCGCCGTTGCTGATGTACAGAGCGATGGAGTACGCGGCCGCGTTCGATCAGTTGATCTTGTCGGCGCCGCGCGAGCCCTCGTTGACTGGTCACGGCGTCGCTCACGAGAGCGTGGGCGCGCTCGCCTTGGGGATGCCCACGGTACCGGTCGTCGCCGAGACGGTAGCCCTGCAGCGTGACCTGTTCCTCGCTGCCAAGACCGGCGTCAGGTTCCACGCGTTCACCATCAGCACTCAAGAGGGCCTCAACCTGCTGCGCGCGACGAAGGAGCAGAGCACGCGCGTATCGGCGAGTGTTTCACTTCACCACCTGCTGTTCGACGAGACGGCCCTGGCTGGTTTCGACTCGCGTTACCTATTCCGACCTCCGCTGCGAGCCCCCAAGGACCGTGAGGCGTTGTGGTCCGCTCTGCGCGACGGGACGCTCGATTGCATCGTCACAGACCACTGTCCACGCAGTACCCTCGAAACCGAAGGCGAGCTGGATCAAGTCCAACCCGGTGCCGTAGGGCTGCAAGTTGCATTGAGCGCCTTGTGGAGTTACGTGGATGTGCACATATCTGCTCTTCGTTTGGTCGACGCGTTGAGTACCGCACCGGCTCGAATCTTGGGCCAACCCTCGCCGCGCCTCGCCGTCGGACAGCGCGCGAGCCTGGTTTGGTTCGATCCCAGGGCAACCTGGACGCCATCGCGCACGCGGTGGTACAGTCGCTCGAAAAATTCACCCCTGTTTCAGACTGAGCTGCGCGGTCGCGTTCTGCAAACAGTGTTCGATGGCCGCACTATCTACCCCTTTGAGGAGACCCCATGAATCGAACCCGCGCCTACTTGGCGCTCGCTGATGGCACCACGTTTGAAGGCTTTGCGTGGGGTAGCCCGGGCATCACCACTGGTGAAGTGGTGTTCACGACGGGCATGACTGGTTACCAGGAAGTGTTGACGGACCCGTCTTACACGGGGCAACTCGTGACCATGACGTCGCCGCACATCGGCAACACCGGCGTCAACCCGGAAGATCCGGAAAGTGTCGACGACCGACCGCAGGTCGCTGGATTCATCGTTCGCGATCCGTCGATCGTCACGTCGAATTATCGCAGCACCGAGGATCTCGACGCGCACTTGAAGCGGCAAGGCGTGGTGGCGATCGGCGGCATCGATACGCGCACCCTCACCCGCTACCTCCGCGACAAGGGCTCGCAGAACGGCGCAATCGGCACTGGCACCAAAGACGAGCTGATCGCAGCAGCTCGCTCGGCCCCCAACATGGAGGGTCTCGACCTCGTGAGTCGCGTGACCCCCAAGAAGGCTTACGCGTTCAAGGAGAGCCGCGCCGCGTGGGCGAGTTCGTTCCAAACCCAAGCTGCCGTCAACGGTCCGGCACGCATCGAGCCCAAACCTCGCTACAACGTCGTCGCCCTCGACTTCGGCGCCAAGCGAAACATCTTTCGCTGCCTCGTCGACGTCGGCTGTGACTTGACGGTCGTCCCTGCGTCCACGAGCGCCAAAGACATCCTCGCCCTGAACCCCGAAGGCCTGTTCCTCTCGAGCGGTCCCGGAGACCCCGCCGCTGTTGGATACGCCACCAACACGGTGCGCGAATTGCTCGGCAAGATGCCGTTGTTCGGGATTTGTTTGGGTCACCAGTTGCTGGCACGGGCGCTCGGCGGAACGACCTCCAAGTTGAAGTTCGGTCACCGCGGCCTCAACCAGCCCGTCAAGGATCTCAAGACCGGCCGCGTCGAGATCACGACGCAAAATCATGGCTTCGTGGTCGACGTCGAGTCCCTCAAGGGGATCGCCCAGAGCACTCACCTGCACCTGAACGACGGCAGCAGCGAAGGCCTGATTGCGCCCGAGCTCGATGCCTTCAGCGTCCAGTACCATCCCGAAGCCGCGGCTGGCCCGCACGATGCCCTCTACCTGTTTGAGCGCTTCACGCGCTCCATGAACAAGCGACGGGGCAAGTAAGCGTGGCGCGTTCGATTCACTTCGTCAGCCTCGGTTGCCCCAAGAACCGCGTCGATTCGGAGGTCATGTTGGGAGTAGCCGAAGGTGAAGGCTTCTTCCACGTCGAGGATCCCGCCGACGCGGAGGTCATCGTCGTCAACACCTGCGGGTTCATCGAGTCGGCGAAGGAAGAGTCGATCGAAACCATCATCGAACTGGGCCAGCACAAGCAGAGCGGCAACTGCCGCAAGCTGATCGTCACCGGTTGCCTGAGCCAGCGTTACCCCGAAGAGCTGGCCGAAGGGTTACCGGAGGTCGATCACTTCCTCGGCTCGAGCGACATGCTCAAGCTCAAGCCGCTGCTCAAAGAGACGGGACCTCGGATCTTGGTCGGCAATCCCGCCGACTGGGTGATCGGCGCCTCCGACCCGCGCCGTGTCTCGACGCGCGGCGCGAGCGCCTACGTGAAGATCGCCGAGGGCTGCAACCGCTCGTGCTCGTTCTGCGTGATCCCTCAGTTGCGAGGCAAGCAGCGCTCACGGGTCATCGCCGACGTGGTTTCCGAGGTCGAACGCCTGGTGCGCGCCGGCACCCTCGAGATAAACCTCGTGTCGCAGGACACCATCGCTTACGGGCGCGATCTCGACGAAAATGCAAACCTGTCGCAGCTCGTCGCAGCCGTCGCCGACGTCCCGGGGCTGCGGTGGTTACGCCTCTTCTATCTATACCCCGAGAAGCTGACGGACGAAATCATCGACCTGATGGCGTCTCACCCCAAGATCGTGCCGTACATCGACATGCCCTTGCAGCACGCGGCCGACGGCATGCTGCGGCGCATGCGCCGTGGCCACGGCGGGGACCGCCTGCGGCAGTTGGTCGAGCGTATTCGCACCCGCATCCCGAACGTCGTTTTCCGCACGGCGTTCATCGTCGGGCATCCCGGCGAGACGGACGCGGAGTTCAACGAGCTGGTCGACTTCGTCAAGTGGGCGAGGTTCGACCGCGTGGGTGTGTTTCACTATTCGGACGAACCTACGTGTCTCAGCCACACCTTCGAAGACAAGGTGGATCCGGAAGTGGCGCAAGAGCGCGCGCAGCTCCTGATGGACGTGCAGCGTGAAATCAGTCTCGAGCGCAACCAGGCGATGGTTGGTCGCACGGTGGAGGTCTTGGTCGAAGGCCCCAGCGAGGACAGCGAACTCATCATGCAGGGTCGTTGGTCCGGGCAAGCTCCGGACATCGACGGCATGGTATACGTGTCTCGCGGCCCCGTGTACCCGGGCCGGATTTACACGTGCACGGTCGAGCAGGCCACCGAATACGACTTAGTGGTCGATGCGGGTGAACTCGACGACGACCCCGCGGCTGTGACCGCCTCGTCTCACGGCGCGATCCGCCATCGGGGCTCGGACGGCCGAGTCGTCCTGCGCACCGTCTGAGCTCTCGTCGTGGGGGCGCAGCGCCGCCCCCCGGACGGATGACCCCGGGGGGGGGGTGTAGAGGAACAGCGAGTACCCG
>CBINDO010000461.1:0-4150 GCA_966249405.1 uncultured bacterium
AGCGTTCAAGTGGTACGACGCGAACCGCGTCGTCGCCGGCAAGGCCATGAAGGACCACTTCAAGTTCGCGGTGTGCTACTGGCACACGTTCTGCGGGCGCGGCCACGATCCGTTCGGTCCGGGCACCATCAACTTCCCTTGGGATCAGGGCAAGGACGCGTTGACTCGCGCTCGCATGAAGATGGATGCGAACTTCGAGTTCATCACCAAGCTCGGTGCGACGCACTACTGTTTCCACGACATCGACATGGTCGAAGAAGGCGAAACCCGCGCCGAGACGTCGCGTCGCCTTCAGGCCACCGTCGAGTACGCCAAGCAGAAGCAGGCGCAATCTGGCGTGAAGCTGCTCTGGGGTACGGCGAACCTGTTCTCCAATCCTCGCTACATGAACGGCGCGTCGACGAACCCCGACTTCTCGGTCGTCGCCTACGCCGGCGCGCAGCTCAAGGACGCCCTCGACGCCACGATCGCCCTCGACGGCGAGAACTACGTGTTCTGGGGCGGCCGCGAAGGTTACATGAGCTTGCTCAACACCGACATGAAGCGCGAGAAGGCCCACTTCGGCCGCTTCCTGACGATGGCGCGTGACTACGCGCGTTCACGCGGCTTCAAGGGCACGTTCTTCATCGAGCCGAAGCCGATGGAGCCGTCCAAGCACCAGTACGACTTCGACAGCGAGACGGTCATCGGCTTCTTGCGCGAGCACGGCCTCGACAAGGACTTCAAGCTCAACATCGAGACCAACCACGCGACCCTCGCTGGTCACACGATGGAGCACGAGATGCAGGTAGCGGCGGACGCTGGCATGCTCGGCAGCATCGACGCCAACCGCGGCGACTATCAGAACGCATGGGACACCGATCAGTTCCCGTTCAACATCAACGAAACCGTCGAGATGATGCTCATTCTGCTCCGCAGCGGCGGCTTCCAGGGCGGCGGCGTGAACTTCGACGCCAAGCGTCGTCGTAACTCGACGGACCTCGTGGACACCTTCCACGGCCACATCGGTGGCATGGACGTGTTCGCGCGTTCGCTGCTCATCGCCGACGACATCATCCGCAAGTCGCCGATGGAGGCGATGCGCAAGGCTCGCTACGCGTCGTTCGATGGCGGCAAGGGTGCAGAGTTCGAAGCTGGCAAGCTCAGCCTCGAGCAACTCGCCGAGATCGGCAATGCCGGCGGTGAAGTGACGCTCAAGAGCGGTCAGCAAGAGCTCTACGAGAACATCGTCAATCGTTGGATTCGATAACTCTCGTTCGTCGGTACAGTGATTGTTTGAAGTAAACGGCCGGGCCCCGTCGAGGTGGTCCGGCTGTTTCATGTGGTTCGTCAATGCCGTCGCGCGGAGAGTGGACGGCTGGAGGCGTGGTCTTTTCGGGGTTGGGAGTCGGCTTTGTCCATGAATCGGGTGGCGTCTTTGGTGGTTGGTTCGGTTGACACCTTCCTCCGTAGGTATTGGGCTTCTGCGCTGTTGGTTTGTGTCACAGCGCAAACGTTGACTGGGTGCTGCGGCACCTGTCTGGGCGCCGGCTGCGCGTGTGCAGAGGCAGATTCTCCCGAGACCGCTGCCGCGGCTGAAACGCCCACTGCCGCCAAGAAAGAACCGGACAAAGTTTGGGCGGTCGAGAGCGACGGCATGACCGCGACGCAGGGGGCGTTCTTCACGGGCACGTACCGCAACGTGTTCTTGGAGCTCGGCAAGACCCAGGCGGAGATCGATCAGAAGTTGAAGCTCGCGCAGGACACGTACTTCTCCCTGACCGACCCGGATCGCCTCTTCTACGAATTCGACGCCGACGAAGCCTACATTCTCGACGTCGCCCACGAGGACATCCGCAGCGAAGGCCAGTCTTACGGCATGATGATCGCGGTTCAGCTCGGCGATCAGGAGCGTTTCGACAAGCTTTGGAAATTCGCAGTCAACCACATGCGAATCAACGACCCCAAACATCCGAGCTACCGTGGTTTTGGTTGGGTGGTCGAGACGACGGGCACGATCTGCGACGAGAACTCGGCGCCGGACGGTGAGGAATACTTCGCCATGTCTTTGTACTTCGCGCACCACCGTTGGGGCAGCGCGGCGACCGCGAAGGCTCCGAACAATTACAAGTACTGGGCCGACGAGATCGTCGACATGATGAAGAACCGGCCGCAGATCTCCGGGCCGCGCAAACGTCGCATGGGCACCAGTGACGGCAAGTCGTGTAAGGGCAAGGAGCTAACGGATCAAGTCACGTCCGAGCCCCTGTTCGATGGCGTTCAAAAGCAAGTCCAGTTCAACGCGACGGTTGGGCAAGAGTTTACCGACCCCTCGTACCACCTGCCCGCGTTCTACAACCTGTTCGCGTTGTGGGGCCCACAGAAGGATGCGGCGTTCTGGAACAGCGCCGCCGCCACCAGTCGAGCATTTTTCGGTCGCGCGATGAACCCCGAGACGGGCTTGGCTTCCGACTACTCGAAATACGACGGCAGCCCGCATCGCGTTTCGTTCAATAGCTTGAGCCACAAGTTCGCCTACGACGCGTGGCGCGTCGGTGGCAACGTGGGGATGGATTGGGCGTGGATGGCTCAGCCCGGTTCGGAAGAACGAACCCGGGCAGATGCGTTGGTTTCATTCTTCCACAGCAAGGGGGTCAGCGAATACCTGGCGCTTTGGAACGTCGACGGTACCGGCGGCAACGGTCACCATTCGCCGGGACTGATCGCGATGAACGCGGTCGCCACACTTGCCACGACCGACGCGGTCGGGGAGAAGGCGCGAGACATGGTGGAGGAGTTGTGGGTCACGCAGTTGCCCCGCGGCAAATACCGTTATTACGACGGCCTCCTCTACACGTTCGCGCTCTTGCATTTGAGCGGTCAGTACAAGATTCACCAGCCTGCTGACACCACGAGCCCGAGCGCTCCGGTCGCTGTCGCACCAGCCGCCAAAGCGAAGTGAATTGGCTCCTTGCGAGCAACCAGGAACGGGGAGTCGCGGCATACCCAAAATCGGTTCCGCTCGCGCCGGCATGCTGGAAGCGGGCGGCAAATTGATCTACAAGCGCCGCCCGGAATCGCTTCCACGGCTGCGTCTTATTCGTCTAAGTAGGGTCCCGGTATGTTTGACTTTCGTCGTCGCGTTGCAGCCAAGCCGAACCAGCGTGCTGGTCGACTCGAGGCGTTCGGCCTGACCGAGTTTGGTCTATCGAGGGTTGGGCTGTGTAGAGCCGGTCTAAGCGCTTTGTGCGTCGTTGCAGCGTTGAGCTGCATCAAGCGCGAGTGGCGTAACGCTGAAGGTCCGGCGGAGGGTGCGGCCGCCCCTGCCAACCCAACGGCTTCGGTTCAGACGCCAACCGTAGGAGCGCCAGATAGTCCCACCGGCAATTTCGGCAAGGTGCAGGGCGTGGACGTGCTTGGTGGCAAGGGTGTGCGCGCTTTTGCCGTGCAAGGCAAGGTCGAGCGCATCGACGCCAAGTGGTTTCCTGCCGAGGGGCAACCGTTCGCCGAGTACATCCAAGTTCAGGGGAAGAACGTCGCGGGCGGCGCCGTTCAGCCGTGGGACGTCCAACTGCGCGCGTCGAACGCGACGCAAATCGAGTCCGGCGACGTGATGCTGGCGACGATCTACTTCCGCACCAAGTGGATCGGGGACGAATACGGCGAGGGACAATCGGAGTTCGTGTTCGAGCTCGCCCGCGACCCTTGGACCAAGTCCACGACGTTCGAGCTCCGCGCTGGCCCCGAGTGGAAACAAGTGACGATCCCTTTCGTCGCGGCTGGCAGCTACGCGCCGGGTGAGGCGCAGCTCGCGTTCCGGCTGGGTTACAGCACGCAGCAGACGATCGAGTTCGGCGGCATCACTCTCGACAACTACGGTAAGCAGCTTGCGCTTGCCGACCTGCCGAAGTCGCGCATCACGTACCCGGGCATGGCCGCCGACGCGCCGTGGCGCGCCGAAGCCGAGGCGCGTATCGAACAACACCGCAAGGGTAACTTCGAGGTGTTGGTGCAGGATGCGAGTGGTAAGCCCGTGGCCGGCGCGTCTGTCGCCGCCAACATGACGCGCAGCGCGTTCGGTTGGGGGACGTGTGTTCCCGCCGAATCGATCGTGGCCAAAGACGAGAAGCTGCTCACGCCGATCAAGCAACTCTTCAACATGGCCACGCTC
>CBINDO010000462.1:0-4147 GCA_966249405.1 uncultured bacterium
GGGTGTTGGCCGTGATGCCTGCGAATGCCGACCCGTTGTTGCCAGTCGCCGAGGCGAACGCATACAGCATCTCGCTGAACCCGTGGGCCGCGGCGTTGTTGACGTTGTTCATCGTGCCGCCATACGCGGTATCGGCGCTGCCATAGGCACTGCCGGGCCACGTGTTCAACGCCGCCAGCGCGCCTTCTTTGGGCAAGTCGAGCACGCTCGATGACGCTGTGCCAAACAACACGCTGGCAGCGAGGACGAGAGCGGCCAGCATGGCCATTTGCACTTCGAACTTCTCGATCTTCTTGCCCAAATACTCGGGCGTTCTACCGACCATCAGACCAGCGATAAACACGGCAAGCACGGCGAACATCAACATGCCGTACAGCCCCGCGCCAACACCGCCGAAGATCACTTCGCCCGTCAACATGTTGAACAAGGGCACCAGTCCGCCGAGCGGCGTGAAGCTGTCGTGCATGGCGTTGACGGCCCCGCAGGACGCGCCAGTAGTGACCGTGGCAAACAACGCCGATGAAGCGATGCCAAAGCGCACCTCTTTCCCTTCCATGCTGCCGCCCGGCTGCTGAGCATCAGCGGTCGTCTGAATGTTGGCGGCGTCTAGATGTGCGGTACCCGCTTGCTCGGCGCCGCTGCAAACCAGTATCCCGACGATGCCGAGCGCTGCCATGGCGGCGAATACCGCCCAACCTTGCTTGACATTACCTACCAGTCTGCCGAACGTATGAGTAATGGCTGCCGGAATGCTCCAAATCAACACGACTGTGAATAGGTTGGAAATTGCCGACGGGTTCTCGAATGGGTGCGCTGAATTGGCGTTGAAGATCCCGCCACCGTTGGTGCCCAGTTGCTTGATGACTTCTTGAGAGGCAACAGCGCCAAAGGCGATGGTCTGCTCGCCGCCTTCCAGCGTGGTGAACGTGGTGTAGGGCGCAAAGCTCTGCGGCACTCCCATGCCAATGAAGAGCAACGCACCAACGAAGCAAAGCGGGAGCAAGACGTAAACGGTGCAGCGCACTACGTCTGCCCAGAAATTGCCGATACCGTCGGCGTTGCGTCGCGCAAACCCTCGGATCAGAGCCATGGCGATGGCCAAGCCCACGGCCGCGGAGGCCCAGTTGTGGATCGCTAGCGCGACCATGTTGGAGAAGTAGGATATGGTTACCTCCGGCGAGTAGGCCTGCCAGTTGGTATTCGTGGTGAACGATACTGCCGTGTTGAACGCCAAGTCCGGCGTCATTTGGTCGGAGCCATAGCGTTGCGGGTTCAACGGGAGGACGCCTTGAGACCTGAGCGCGGCATAGGTAAATAGCAAGGAAACGAGCGAGAACATCAGCATCGCGCTCGCGTACTTCGTCCACTTCATGTCCTCGTTCGGGTCGACGCCCAGCAGCTTGAAGGCGCCCCGTTCGAGCCAACCGAGCGGCGCAGTGAGATACGTGCGTTGGCCTTCGAAGACTTTAGCCATGTACACCCCGAGGGGCTTCGTGATCAAAAGCAGGATCGCAAGGTACAGTACGAGTTGAAGGATACTGGTAGTGGTCATGGTCAAAACCTCTCGGGCGCAAGCAGGGCAAACAGCAGATAACCCGTGACCACCACGGTCAGCATCCCTAACCAGAGAGCATTAATCATGAGAGCCTCCGCGCAACCTTTCGCAGCCGTGGACGTAGGCGATTGCGGCTGCGAAGAAGCCGACCGCCAACAGGACAAAGATTAAATCAGCCATGGTTCGTTCCCACCGTTGCTCCGAGTTCCGCTCGAAGCGATGATGACGTCTCCTACGCTAGCTCCGCGGCCGTCAGGAATGCGTAAAGACGCACAGGCAACGGATCAAGATTGTGTAAAGACGTCGCTCAACGGCGCGCCCCAAGAGCCGCGTTGGCATGCGCGATCGTTGCGTCGGAGCACGATGCGCACATCGAGCGCTTGATGCTTTGCTTATGCGCGGGCGCCCTAGTTTGATGTCGCGCTTATGCGAGAAGGCGTACAACAAGGTTGTCAACTATGAACAACGTTAGCCGACTTCCCCTCGTTTTCACCATCGGTGCTGCCTGTGCGGCGTCGGCCGCTCACGCGCAGCCCGCAGGTCAGGTGGTGCCTGCTACCGAACGTGCCGGCGGCGTTATCACGGAGCGAGAAGCACCGTTACCCGTCGTCGCGGCGCCGGTCACTGCCCCCTCGACATTCACGTTGGGTGGATACGGCGAAGCTTACTACCAATGGAACCTCAACGACCCCACGACTGACATCACGAACTTGCGCGGCTTCGACAATCGCCACAATTCCTTTACGTTGTCCAACGTGGCGTTCGACGCGCAGTGGGACGACGCAAGGCTGATCGGGCGGCTGACGTTACAGGTGGGACATACGCCGTCGACGTATTATCTCAGCGAGCCCTTGTCGCGAGGCTCGGCAGGCGCGAACGAATCGGACGCCGAACTTTGGAAGTATCTGCAGCAGGCTTACGTAGGGCATCGCTTCGGCACGGACGCTCGACTCAGTGTGGCTGCCGGATTGTTCCTGTCCCCGATTGGACCCGAATCCATGGCGGTCAAAGACAACTGGAACTGGTCGCGCTCGAACCTGTTTTTTGGCTTGCCGTTTTATCACACTGGGGCGCGGGCGACGTACGGGCTTACCGAAGACTGGTCGGTCACTCTTGCCGGCTACAACGGCTGGAATTCGGTTGTCGACACCAACGCCGAGAAGTCGGTTTCAGTGCAGGTTGTCTATACCGCGCCAGAGCTCACGCTTTCAGCACTATATTTTGGTGGCGTCGAGCGGCCGCGAGGCGCCCCGGAAGGACGTGCGTGGCGGCATCTCGGGGACGTTCACCTGACGTGGAACGCTTCACCGCGCCTTGCCTTCCTTGCGCACACGAACGGCGGATTCGAACCCAACGAGTATGGCGTCAGTCGTTGGATTGCCGGCGCCCTCTACGGACGAGTGAAAGTCTACGATACGCTCTTCATGGCCGCGCGTGGTGATGCCTTTGCCGAGCATCGGGCGCACGACGGTGACGGCCGGGCTTCGTCAATCTTTTGGCCGGCACCGTGGGTCGCCTCCGGCACCGCAACCGTAGACTTTCGGCCGCATCCACGTGTCTCGTTCAGGCTCGAGTGTCGGCACGATGAAGCGGGCGCACCGGTATTCTTCGGGCGCCGCGCCGTCATGGCTGAAGGCGGGCTCTACGCCGCGAACCGACGCTCGCAGGATACCGTGACAATCGGGGCAACCAGCTGGTTCTGACTCGAGAGTTCTCTGACGGCCCTCCTTGTGTCGTCGGTGGCCCACGACGCGACTCGCGTCATCGGACGCGCGGCATGGCTTCGCGTGTCGAGCGGCGAGACAGCGCCGTGACTTCACGACCCCCGGCAGGCCAGATCTCGACGCAGGCCGGGTTGGGACGTCGCTGGTCGGGGTCGTGATGGGTTCGAGCCGACGAGGTGAACGTCCTTGTCGTGGGCGGGTGAGATCCGTCGAGAGCCGAAGTTTGAGCAAGTAGTGGGGGATTACCCCGCCCCTTTCGAGTCACCCGCTCCGGCACTCTCAGGCGTGGGAGTTCGATGCGGCCGTAGGAGTCCGATGCGGCGGCGTGTTATCACTTGAAATTGCATTCGCCGTGAATTGGGAGGATGATGGCGGCCATGCCGAACCCTGTCGTCGAGCGGGCGCTCGAGCCGGTCGGTCCCGAGCCGACGGCATCGGAGCGTAGCCAGCGCGCGGACGTCGCCGTGAGTGTGGAGACGGTGGCGCACAGCGCGGAGCTCGAGGACTTGTTGAGTAGTCGCGATGCGACCGTCGAGAGCGACGTGCGCAAGGTCGCGCCCGGTCGTGAAGTCGAGGTGGCCGGGGCCGAGACCTGGGTTTCGTTGACACCGTCCAGCGGCCGGTCGCCAGCCGCGCCGAGCGTGCGCGCCCCTCTGCCGGTCGAACCAGAGCCGCGGCCCGTCGTGGGCGATTTGGTGGGTTCGACGCTCGAGGGCAAGTATCGAGTGCTGCGGTTGTTGGGCTCCGGGGGGATGGGCAAAGTCTACCTCGCCGAGCGCCTGACGGACGGAACACACGTCGCGGTGAAGCTGCTGCAGGTGAGCACGCCGTTCGCGCACGCGGCGTTGCCGCGGTTCGCGCGCGAGGC
>CBINDO010000463.1:0-4142 GCA_966249405.1 uncultured bacterium
GCTCGTCACCTATTTGCTCCCGCGGTTGGTCGACAAGGGCGTCCGCAACCGCGGACAACTGTTCGAATATTTCTTGATCGACGTGGACATGAATCCGTGCATGTTCACCTCGCGGATCCGTCAAGCGATAGGCAGCGTCCAGACCTTTTTTCAGCGCTGCTTGATGAACCTCGAGCTCGCGCATCCCCGGTCCATCGACGCCTCGGATTGGAAGTGGATGAAGAACTACCGGGTCTGGGAAGCGAACCGTAAAGTGTTCCTCTATCCAGAGAATTGGATTGAACCAGACCTGCGGGACGACAAGTCGCCGCTCTTCGCCAACCTCGAGCGGGCCATCCTGCAGGACGAAATCAAAGACCAAAACGTCGAAGCGGCATTCATAGATTACCTCCAAGGATTGGACGAGATTGCGCGGCTCGACGTTCGCGCCGTGTTCTTCGAGGAAGGCACGGCCAGGAACAAACGCAAAAGCGCCAACCCTTCGACCAACGGCCCCTGGGACGGCGGCACCTATCACGTCTTCGGGCGCACGTACGGCCCTCCTCACGCGTGGTACCACCGCCGCTTGGCCAACGGCGAGTGGAGCCCTTGGGAAAAGATCGAAGCGGATGTGGATGGTGAACACCTGCTACCCGTCGTGTTTCAAGGGCGATTGCATCTGTTTTGGACGATGTTTCGTGAGACGAGCAAACAACCCAAAGACAACAAGCGCCCCAAAGACGACGACCCCATCGTCGAGCTCGGCAAAGATTGGGACATTCACCTGGCCTATTCGGTCTATGACCGAGGCCGATGGTCTCGCAAACGAGTGTCGGACGGCGGGATCAAAGACGAGGTGTCGCTGAAGAAGTACGAAATGCACGATGGGTGGGCGCGCTTCAAGCTGGTCGAGGACCTGGGCAGCGCACGCTGGTCTTCGCATAGCTATCGCCTGCAGTCACACGTCGCTGGCAACCAATCTAGTCTGCGCATCACGGTCCATCGCCAGAAAGTCCTGAATCACACGGGAGCGTTGGAGCCTCAATTGGCCGAGCAGGTCGGTGAGTTCGTGATGCAGGGTAACAACGGGCAGCTGGCGCCCGACCGCAACGTCTCCTCGGGTGGCAGCTACCACAGCGGGCCTGCTTCCCGAGTGGTCGGGGGACTGTTCGACAAACGAAGGGTGCACGTGCCGGCATCACGTACGTCTCCTCGCCGACAAACGCCGCTGCACGGTCCCTCCGGTTACTCGCTATTTGGTCAAGGTTACCAAGCCACGGCTGCGGCGCGGGCGTTGAGCCTTCCCAACGTCGGGGTTGGTGGCAGCGTCGCCGGCTGGAGCTCGCCGATCCTGTCGGCAGGTCGCTCGGTGGCATCGCGCGTTCTCTTCGCACGACAGACTCCGAGTCTGAGCTCGCCGTTCTTCTATCAGTCCTCGCACCATTGCTTCTTCGTGCAACCCGCGGGTGCAGCGTCGGTGCGCTCCACCACGGTTCCTCTTCAAGGGGCGTTCTTCCGTTTCGGGGGGTCCCGAAGTCGCCGTCGTGGACGTGCCGTCAAAGGTGGTCGAGGCGCGCGCGAGGACTGGACCGACGAAGCAAGCGGTTCCCGTGACGACACGGCGGAGTCGTTCGATGGCGGCCCCTTCCTCGAAATCACCGAGGAGGGACCCGACGCACCCGCGGACTGGTCGTTCGAACCCGCATCCGACGAACCCGAGTCCGTAGACGAGTGGGAAGACGCGGAGGACGAAGCTTGGCATCCCGAGGACGCCGCGGAACGGGCCCGACCACGCACGCGCAGCCGAACTCCCGGTGCGCCGCGCCGCTCCGTGCGCCCAGCAACCAAACCGACTCGCGGCCCCGTGCGACCTGCCGTGCAGCGCGTGAACATCATCAATCAGCGGGTGCGCTTCGTAACGTTCCAGCACCCACGCAGCGCCGATCTGTTGATCGAGTTGAAGAAGGGCGGCGTAGAGGGACTGTTCGAAGCGGCTTCGTCTTCGAGATTCTCCCGCTCGAACGCGTTCGTTCAATACAACCCGACGAACCTGGTAGACAAGCCATACCCCTCGTTCGATCTAGACTTCGGCCTGGAGAGTCCATACGGCTCGTACAAGTGGGAGCTGTTGTTCCATGCGCCTCTGCTAGTCGCCCAACGCCTAGCCAAGGAAGGTCGACACGAGGAGGCACAACGCTGGTTCCACTTCATCTTCGACCCGACGGTCGACGACAGCGACCCGTCACCCAAACGTTTCTGGCGCTTTCTGCCACTCAAGCGAGCGACCGCCTCGAAGACGTTTGCGCAAGACATGTCTCCTGCTGCCATCAATGCGTGGATGCAGAAGCCATTCAACCCTCACGTCATCGCGCGGCTGCGGTTGAGCGCCTACCAAAAGGCGGTCGTGATGAAATACATCGATAACTTGATCGAGTGGGGGGATCGGCTCTTCCGCAAAGACACCATGGAGTCGATTCAGGAGGCGACCCAGTTGTACGTCTTGGCCAACAACATCCTTGGACCGAGACCGGAGCGCATCCCCCGCGTGTTGGAGCCCGAACCTGCCACGTTTCGCCAGATCCGCGACAAGGCGGATCGATTCTCCAATTGGGCCGTGCGTTTCGAAGGCAACCAGGTTCGTCGCCCGTTCCAAATCGTGGCGCGACCGGATCACCGGGGAGTGACTCAGGCACTACGACTCGAACTCGAGTACTTCTGCTTCCCGCACAATCCGCAGCTCGACAAGTACTGGGACACCGTCACGGATCGTCTGCACAAGATACGCAACTGCATGAACATTCAGGGCGTGGTGCGTCAGCTACCGCTGTTCGAACCACCCATCGACCCCGGTGCTTTGGTTCGTGCCTTCGCGTCGGGTGCGGACTTGAGCAGCGTCCTGTCTAACCTCAACAGTCCACCACCGCAGCAACGCTTCAATTTCCTGCTCAGGCGGGCTCTGCAGTTGGCCGAAGAGCTGCGTTCATTTGGTGCCACGACGCTGCGGGCCCTAGAGAAGCGCGACGCGGAAGGGCTAGCGCAGTTGCGCGCCACCAACGAAGTGCGCCTGCGTCAAGCGATCCGCGACGTCGGCAAGACGAGCGTCAAGCAGGTCGAGGAAGAGCTCTCCGAAGTCAATCTGCAGAAAGAGGAAGTCGAACTGAAGATCCAGCATCTGACCGCTCAAGCGCAGCAGCTGATGAACCCTCAGGAGCAGGCGAGTCAGGCCGCAATGATCGCAGCCAAAGCCTACACCGTCATCACCGAGGGCATCGATCTGGCTTCCAAAATTGCATACGCAATTCCAGAGTTTCAGTCTGGTGGCGCCGGCATGAGCTCGCCATTCGTGACGCTGCAGCTGGGCGGCCAAATGTTTGGCGACATCGTGAGTGCCGTCGCATCGAGTATCCAGAAGGTAACGGACCGAAGCGAAGTCGAGGCGCAGATGGCGGAAGCTCAAGCAGAGTTTCAACGCCGTCGGGAGCAGTGGCAGCAAGAGATCGAAGTCCTAACCAAAGAGAAGGCTCAGTTCGACAAGCAGATCGCGAAGATCCAGTTGAAACTGGAAGTTGCCAACAAAGAACTGCGTCGTTTGGAAGTCGAAGAGGAGAACGCGGGCAAGATCCAAGACTATTTGAGGACCAAGTTCAGCAACGAGCAACTCTACGCTTGGATGTTGGGTCAACTCGCTTCCGTGCACTTCCAAGCGTACAAATTCGCCTTCGACGCGGCACAACAGGCACAACGGGCTTACCAATTCGAGCTCAGTGACGCCAAAGGCACGTTCATCGAATTCTCCTACTGGGACAGCCTGCGGAAGGGTTTGTTCGCCGGAGAGCGCCTGCTCTCGGATCTGCGACGTTTGGAGTCCGCATACCTCGATGCCAATCAGCGCACGCTCGAGATCGTGAGGAATGTTTCCTTGCGTCAGGACTTCCCCCTCGCGTTCGATGAGCTAATCGCCTCCGGTCGTTGTGAGTTCGATCTGACCGAAACGCTCTATGACGGGGACTTCCCGGGTCATTACTTCCGTAGGATCAAGACCGTCAGTCTGAGCATCCCAGGACTCGCGGGATCGCTACTCAACGTCAACTGCATGTTGACGATGCTCAGCAACAAAGTCCGCATCGACTCAACAGCGAGTGGCAACTACGCTGCCTCGGATG
>CBINDO010000464.1:0-4084 GCA_966249405.1 uncultured bacterium
GCTCCAGATACGACAGCTTCCCGGCCCCATCGGCGGCAGCCTTGAGCGCTAACCCAGCGCGGCGACTGCCGGTGAACGCGAAGCCTGCAACTTGATGGGCCGTGACCAGCGCAAAGCCCGCTTCTTTGGGGAGCTCGTAAACCATCTGGAAGGTGGCACGAGGCAAGCCGCTGCTCTGACCGGCAGCCCACGCACATTCCGCCAGCAACTGAGACGTCTTGGGGTGACCGGGATGCACCTTGGCGATCACGGGATTGCCCGCGGCGATGGCGCTCGCGAAGTCGCCACCCATCACGGCGTTGAACGCAAACGGGAAGTTGTTCGGCCCGAACACGACCACCGGCGCGCCGAGCGGTCCGCTCATCGTGCGCAGGTTGGCTTTGGTGTCGATGATCGGGTCACAGAACGAACGCGCGCGGACCGCCTTGGCCGCGAGCCGCAACTGGGTCGTGGTGCGCGGCAACTCGACGTTGCGCAAACGCGGTTCGGTCGGCAACCCCGTCTCCAAGTTGGCCCAACGGACGAGGTCGTCCGCCTTGGCTTCGATGTTGCTAGCGCACGCTTCCAAGAATGTCGCGATGTGCTCCGGGCTCACTTCTCGCAACGCGGGAGCCGCCGCTGCAGCCGCTGCCAACAGCTTGTTCACGGTGTTTTCGTCGGAGATCGGAAACACCTCGGGCAGGGGCTCGCGGGTGCGGGGATTGATCGCCGTGAACGTGTCGCACCCCGCGCGCTCCTGCACCCACTGACCGTCAACCAAGATTGGATTCGAATTAGCCATGTTACGCTTCCCGTTCGTGCCGTAAATTATCAGTAAACCCGATTCTCCAGCGATTGCGAACCCACGCTGATGCGCACCACGTCGCCGACCTGCAGGCTCAACGAATCCGGGGGCACGATGCCCGTGCCGGTCATCAAGAACGCGCCGCGCGGGAACTCGAGCTCACGCAGGAGGTATCCAACCAGCTCGGGCATCTGACGCTTCATCTGCGAGCTGCGAGTTTCGGCGCGCCACACCGTCTCACCGTTGCGCTCGATGCTGCCGGTGATCGGCGCGTCCGCGACGTCGCTCGCCGTCGCGATTTGGATCCCTGGACCGAGCGCACACGAGCCGTTGTACATCTTGGCCTGCGGCAGGTAGAGCGGATTGTCGCCCTCGATGTCGCGCGAGGACACGTCGTTGCCCGCCGTGTAGCCGACAATCTCGCCGCGGCTGTTGACGACGAGCGTCAACTCGGGTTCCGGCGCGCTCCAGTTGGTGTCGCGACGAACTCGGATCGGGCCCTGGTGTCCCACGGCGCGCCAGCCGACAGCCTTGAAGAAGAGCTCGGGACGCTCCGCTTCGTAGACGCGTTCGTACACGTCCTTGACCGTCGATTCGCGGGTGCGCGCGTCGCGACTACGCAGATACGTGACGCCGCTCGCCCAGACCTCTTGGTCTGCTTCTACCGGTGCGAGCAACGCCCCGGTTGCGGGTTCGTCCGTAACGACGGCACGACACAACTCGAGCGCGCGTTCGCGCGGCAAGTCGAGCAAAAACCCGAGGCTGAGATTGGCCGGCAGATAACGACCGTCTAGTGCCCAACGCGCCGAACCATTGGGGGTCAAGTGTCGAGTGAGGATCATGATGCTCCTGGTGTGGTCTAGTTGGTTTGGCGTGGTTCGGACCGATTGACGTAACTTGGCCCGAAGGATGAACGCCGCTCGAGCGAAAACACGGGCAGCGGCGTCACGGACTCAATGTCAGCGACTTAGCATCTAGGCTCACTTCGTAGTAGCCGTGGCTATCCCAAAAAAGCGGAGTGCCGTTCTGGCTTAATTTACCGCCGGTAACGGTGACGCGCAGGACGTGCCCCGGGGGGAAATGGTCCGGCAACGTCCACGTCCAAATTTGGTCCGCGCCGCTCGTGGCTGGCACGGCCGCGCCGAACGCCTTTTGGCCCAACCAATACGCGCCGACGTTGACGACGCTGTCGATCCATACGGCCTTCGTGTCTTTTGCGTATTGAACGGCGGCGACGAACTCCGTGATGTCGACCGGTTGGTAAGCACTGTCCGAGCCACCCGTAAACCCGTGGACCAAAAACGTTCGCCACTTCTTCGCGGCGATGGCCGAGTCGATCTGCTCGTTGAAATCACTCGCAGGGGCGGCTTCGGCTGGAATGAAACAAGGCAGACTGAACGGGCTCGTGCTGTCGCCGGGACCGATCAGGCCGTTGCTCACGCCGCGATTGATGAGGAATCGCGAGGGCGCCAGATCACTATAGACGGCTTTGCCGAAGGGCGCTGCCATCGTGTAGGGAACGACCCCGAGTTCGGTTTGGATGGCCGCCGTCGCCAAATCGACGTCGGTGCCGTCGTCGTCTTCGGGGTGGCTGTTGGTGTGATTGCCGATCTCGTGTCCGTCGGCGAGCACTTGGTTCCAGATCGCGTCCTTGAACTCGGCCTTGTTGGTCTGAAGATAAAACGTCATCCGCACGCCGAGGGCGTCGAGCTCCGGATAGTGCTCGATTTGACTCGAGTTGGTGTCGTCGAACGTGTAACTCGCGGCCGAGGTGAACCCTGCCCAATCCAACACGGCGAGCCCACCCGCCGCGCCCGCGGGCTGCGGTACCGTGGGCTCGACGGGTGCGGGCGGCAGGACGACTAGCGCCGCGGGAGCCGCGGGCAACGGCGTGGGCGGGGGAGGTACGGCTGCGGGCGCCGTTGTGGTCTGGGTGACCGTTGCGCTGCTACTCGTGCCGTTGAACGGCGCGCTCGGCCCCCCGCACCCGACGCTCAGAAGCGCCAGGCAGATCATCGACCTCGTCTTCGAAAAGGCGTTCATTTGCTTCCTCAAGCCGCGCGTTGCGCTTCGAGATCGTTGGCCAACTTGATGGTCGCGTCTTTGCCGAGCTGGTAAACGACGAGCAACACGGTGCAGATGGCGAACATCACGGCGACCGCGATGCTGCTGCAAAACTGGTAACCGTCGATGGCGTTTTCGGTCGTCGGTGCCTTCGTGTCGTAGTCGAACATCCCCGACATGATCCAAAGGAACCACGAGGATCCAAACGCCAAGCCGGCCTTCAGGGCAAAACCGAAGGTCGCGAACACCATGCCCGTGAAACGGCGGCCTGTCTGCCACTCGGAGTAATCAGCGACGTCGGCGAACATCGCCCACAACAACGGAATCGTCGGGGCGTACACCACTGCCGATAAAATCTGCACGATCAACATGCCCACGCAGTTCGTCGGGTCGACGAAGTAGAGCATCAACGCCGTAACCGTCGAAAACGCGAACCCGACGACGGCTACCGTCTTCTTGCCGAACTTGACGGCAAGCGGCGTCGCGAACAGCAAGATGCAGATACACATCGTGAGGTTACCACTCACGTTGATGATGCTGTTGAATACGTCGGCTACGTTGGAGCTGGCCAGGTTGTCGCGGTCCGCGTGCACGATGTATCCGAGGTAGTCCAACATGCCAGAGCCGGTTTCGCCCGGGGCCAACGGCGCAGCCGTCAGACCCATGCCCGACAGGAACTCGTACATCGCGGCCTTGTCCGCGTAGTGGTGGAAGTAGTTGTAGTGGGCGCCACCGCGGAAGGACAGGATCGCGAAGTGTACGACCGTCATCCCCACCATCACCTTCCACGGCGCGTTCTTCAGGAGGTCCTTCAGATCCATCGCTGGGCTCGCGTGTGAAGCCTCTTTCGGAGGGGCCAACCGCTCTTTGGTGGCGAAGAACGTGATCAGGAACAACACCAGACACAAGGCCGCCCAGACCGTCATCGCCATCTGCCAGCCGTGCTGACGAGTGCTCCCGGCTGCAAACTTGGCCACCATCGGCAGCGTCAACCCGCCCACCATCACCTGCGCGACCTGAACGGCGGCGAAACGGAAAGAATTGAGCTGCGTGCGCTCCTTGAGATCCGCCGTGATCACGCCGCCGAGCGCCGCGTAGGGCATGTTGTTCATCGAATACAGCGTCATGAGCAGCGTATTCGTGATGCCGGCGTAGGCGATCATCGCGCCGGTGCTCCAGCCATCCGGCGTGGTATAAGCTAACACCATCACCACCCCCCACCGCACGGAGGTCCAC
>CBINDO010000465.1:0-4083 GCA_966249405.1 uncultured bacterium
GTTCACTTGGGGCACGGCGAGTGGCTCATCGTCGACTCTTGCGTAGATCCAGCCACGAAACGACCGGTCGCACTCGACTACCTAACGCGCATCGGCGTGAACGTCGCGACACAGGTGAAGCTGATCGTCGTCAGCCATTGGCACAACGACCACATTCGTGGAGCTGCGGAGGTCGTCAGCGCCTGCGAACAGGCGAAATTTGCGTGTTCGATAGCTCTGAACAACAAGGAATTCAAAACGCTCCTCCGCTTGGCGGAGAGCGATAGAATTGGCGATTCCGGGGTCGAGGAGTTTCGAAGAATCATCAACGTTCTTTTCGAACGAAAGGCAGTTGGAGCGCCCCCTGCGCCGGGCCCCGACATGTGGGCGCTCGTCGGCAGGGAACTCTATGCCGGTGCGACATCATCAGTGGTTGCTTTGAGCCCGTCGGACGCGACGTGCTCAAGTGCCATGGCTGCATTCGCGAGGCTCATCCCAGGCCACGGTCAACCTATACGCCGCTTCGTCTCACCGGCGCCCAACGATATTTGCACGGTTTTGCGTGTCAAGGTTTTCGACTATGAGTTTCTTCTAGGGTCAGATCTGGAAGTAGGCGTCGGCAATCAAACGGGTTGGGGCGCGATTCTGGCGTCGCCACAACGATCGCGGGCGATGTGCTTCAAGGTTGCGCATCATGGCTCACCGAACGCCCACCACGCAGACGTCTGGTCTTCAATGCTGTCACCCGAGCCGGTTGCGATGCTCACCCCCTTTCGGGCCGGCCGCCGGCCATTGCCGGCAGCATCCGACCGTCAGCGGATCCTTGCACTCACGCCTCGGGCCTACTGCACTGCACCACTGCAATCGCAACCGAAACATTTCAGTGATTCGGCTGTGAAAAAGATCGTGCGAGCCACAGTTTCTGATGTGCGACCACTTCTGTCGCCAATGGGACATATCCGAGTCCGCGTTCGCAACGGTGAACCAGACGTCCAACTGTTTGGAAGCGCGAAGCACCTCTCAGCCCTGACGGGCTAGGACGCGCTATGCGATGCTTGAGCGTTAAGGTTTAGACCGCCTTCTCGTGCAAAGTTCGGTCTTGGGGAAGCAAGCCAAAGTGCGGCTGGCCGGGATGCGCTATCTCGTTAGCCCGAAGCGGTCGACGAAAGTTGTGAGCGAATTGCGACCATTTACACGCTCTACGTTGCTTCGGCGAGGTCCCCCAAACACTCGAATCGCCCCAACAGTCCTGCCGGGTCAAGCTTCCGGGACGCTAAGTCGCGAGCCAATGTGTCCGCGAGCCCATCGCCGCTTGCCGCGTGGTGGCGCCGAGCATGCTCCAGAATGCTCTGCGTTTCCCTTGCTAGTCCTACCATCTGTTGCAATGAAAAGTACCGAAGCCGATTCGCGAAAGGGGTTGACGAGGAGTCGCGCGTCGAACGGGGTGTGACGACTACCACCAGCACCTGCGTCGCCTCCTTGAGTTTCAGTCTGTTCCTAACCCAGTGCTCATGTCCGACAGCCTCCCTTAGGTTAGCGGTTGACATCGGCTTGTCTGGCTTTTCCTCACTCTTCGCCTCAAACGCAATGACCAAGTCCGGCGCCAGGGACCAAACCGAATCGGGTGCGGCCTTTTCCTTGGAGATTCCCGGATAGACTTCGAAGCCAAGCAGGGCCCCAAGCTGGTCGAGAGCCTTCTCAAACGGGCCATGCTTGTCCTGCTCGAAACCCGAAATCATCTCGCCCACGACCTTGCCGAACCGAGCTCCCTTCAGTCCAAGTTCCGACAGTTGCTTGGCAGCGTTAACCCCAGACAATTCAGTTAGACTACTCGATTCGCTCACGGGACCCAGACCAGACTTGGTCGCAGGAAGAAAGAAGCGTAGGGCCGGCGCGCATCTGACCGCAGCTCTTTGGAGGTCGTCTATCTCGACCGTTTGAGCCCCGGCGTTCTCGGCGGCAGATGCGCACAGCAAGTGCCAGAGAGCTCGGTATGGTCTGAGAGAATCGCCGCCTTCCAGGGCTTCTGTCACGCGTTTTGCGGCCGCCCAAGCGTCCTCCCAGTTTCCGAACCACGCGGCGTAGGTGTACGCCAGTTCATCCTCAACGATCGCTTGCAGCTTCGTTGCGATAGGGTCAACTATTACCTCCAAGCGCTCACGCTCGGCGATCAAGTGCTGTTCAACCTCAACCCAGTCTTGGGTTCTGAAGCTTGCGATGAGGTCAAGAAACTGGTCTGGCGACAGAGAAAGCGAGTTCTCGATGCCGAATGCGATCTCCGCGTGCAGCTCGGGATGGAGTGCGTCCTGCATTTGTTTCTCACAAAAGAAGTTGCTGAGCAGCCCATCCAGGACGACGACCGTCGCGTAGTCACCGTCCCCCCGTGTACAGCGCCCTAGGGCTTGCGATAGCCGAGTCCGAACGCGCTCGCGCAAAACCGCGCGGGCGTTCAAGCGCTCCGAAAAGAACCTTTCTTGGAGGTTGGTTGCGTCGGGCAGACCGTCCAGCACCATGTGTCGACAGGCGTCCCCAGGAAGATCGATACCGTCATACCGATTAGTGAGGACCAATGCCGCGTTGTTGGCTGTTGTGAACGTCGAGAGATCATCCTCGACGTTCTCGGCCGAGAGTACCGATTTGCCGACTCGACTCAACCAACCGGCTTCTAGCTGCGCTTTGCGCTTGTCACTGGTCGTCAGCACGAGCAAGCGCGGGCAATTCGCACCAAACCTTGTTGCCACGTCCTCGCAGTCACTCTCCACGAGACTGAGCGCGGGGAACAAGACCAGCCGCCGACCTGTGCTCTTTTTCTGCCAGCCCTCCGGTTGAGGAAGTCGCTTAATGCCGCGCACTCCCGTGCTTCGCTCCAGGTCACCGGCGTTACCCAGCGTGGCGGACATGAAGACGCGATGGCCAATATTTGCAAAAGCGGGATGGGTGTCCGAAGGCGGAACGAGTGGCCGCAAGGCGAGTTCGTCAGACGTCACGTACAGAAGACAACCCGCGAGGTGATCTGAAACTACGGACCAAGAAAACCGCGCGTTGCCGGTTAAGCCGTTCATGGTCACGCGCACTTGATCAGAGCGCGAGCGAACGGTCGAAGGGTAGACGAGACCGCAGCCTCGGCCGTCGAATCCCGCGGTCTGGTCCTGGAGATCGTATATGAGCCCATCGGGGAGCGCGTCACCGAACAAGCTCAGTAGGCCAGTAAAGACGCTCGGTTCCTCCTCGCGCAACACGCGCACGGTGAACAGGTCCGCGATGAAGCCCTCTGCAGCGTGGGCGTCGTCTAGAACCAGTGCTTCGATATTTTCTAACTTCGGACTCGAATTGAATATCGTGCTCGTAGTTGTTACGGCTACGGCCCTTGCATAGCTGTAGCTGGCCAGGTCTCCCGGATTCCACCGCTTGTGACTTCCCGTGAGGAGAACCGTTGGGACGCCGTAGGTCTTGGCTTGACGATGCACCTGCGCGGCCAACTGCCGAGTAGGACAGGCAAACGCTACACGTTCGCCATGACCTTGCCGACGATATTCGGCAATAAGGAGTCCGATGAGGGTCTTGCCGGCACCGGTTGGCAGTTCCAAGGCTATGTTCTTCGCGCCCTTCTCAGCGGCGTACGCGCGCAGCATGTCGGCCTGCTGTGACCAAAGGTGCTGGATACCATCCGACCGCGAAAGCGTGTAGAACAGCTGCTCGGGGTTTTCCGACTTGGTCGAAGCTGCGCCG
The DNA here is from genome assembly GCA_966249405.1 of uncultured bacterium. Classification (GTDB taxonomy): domain Bacteria; phylum Myxococcota_A; class Polyangia; order Polyangiales; family Polyangiaceae; genus SZUA-265. The sequence continues at coordinate 3,709 of CBINDO010000465.1, forward strand.
GGAATTCGGAACTTGGCCATGTCACTCCCTTCATACGATGAGCTGATTAACAACCGAGTGCATGAGCTTCACGCCGCACCTTTGATGCTTGCTTAGCGCCGCATCCAACTCAGCGCAAACGCGAAGAAGTTCTGTCACTCTCGCAACGATGCGCCCCTGCTCCGCGAGTGGCGGCAGTGGTACGGGGACAGACCCAATAACCTCGCGAGATATGTTCTTCATTGAACTGCTCGTTCCCGAAGCATAGGTAGCGTAATGCTCCCTCGCCCAATGCGTTCGGTTGAAGTAGTTGATGTATTCAGGATCGGCAGCGGCGTTGAAGTAGCAGCGGAGTAGCTTGTCGGACATCAACAGGTGCGACACCGGCTCCACCAC
>CBINDO010000466.1:0-4052 GCA_966249405.1 uncultured bacterium
GACCGCTCGCTGAAGCAAAACCGGGCGAGTACCGGAACCTGGATGTGATTTCGCGTCGTATCGGATTGCGTGTGAGATCCAGGCGGGGTTACGTCGTGGCCGGCAATCCGTAAGTGCGACCCAGGCGCACTTCGCGGCGCTCAAATCAGAAACAACTCTTTTTCGAGAATTGCGCGAGATTACGGGAAATCAGTCGGGTGCTTGACTCAGTTACAAACGCTAGTCTACTCTCCAACAGCCATCGATTGATTGATTACTTCCCGCATTTGGGGCCGTAGCTCAGCTGGGAGAGCGCATGACTGGCAGTCATGAGGTCAGGGGTTCGATCCCCCTCGGCTCCACAAACAAAAGGCCAACTCCAACGAGTTGGCTTTTTTGCTTTGTGCCCGTCCGTCGCCCCTCGAAAGCGAACGCGCGCGCCACGACCAACGACGTTCCGTGCCCGACGATGCACGGCGCCCCGCACCGCACCCGATGCGATGAACGCCGAGCAGCCCAGCGAGTCGCGACTAGAACTCGGACGGGGGCGGCTGCACGGAGTCGGCAGGCGGCGGGTCGAAAGGGAACGACGGGTCCGAGTGGGCAGGTCGCGGGTCGGAGCCGGGTGGTAGTTCGTCGGGACGCGGTGGCCAGTGTGGTCCTCCATCACGTCCGCCAAAGAAGCGGCCACCATCCATTTCGTCGTCCGGCCAACGGCCGTCCTTGGTGAACGACGGTGCGGTATCGGACGAGGAAGACTCACCACTCGAGATTGTCGTCTCCAAGGGCCCCGTGGTCGACTCTGCACCCGACGCCACGCCCGTGGTCGTTGCTAGTGGGACGTGCTCTCCGAGCACCACGTCTTGCGCGCAACTCGAAATCGGCGCGCACGCGACGAGCAACGCCCAGGTGGTGCGGCAGGTGCTCGCGCTTCGAACGATATCGACCATCACTTGGAGCATTCGCGTCGAATCGTACCAGCCAGAGGTGACTTGGGCGAGGTCCGCAGCAACGCCTCGGCCGCCCGTCGAGTCTCCTCGGTCGCGCCGCTGGCGCAACGCGCGAGTAATTCGAGGCCGGCCCGCTCGTGGTGCAGCGCCGTATCGGAGTACTTCTTTTCGTGTTCGGAAAGCGCGTTACGAGCTTCTTCGGTACGCCCTTCCCTGATCGCCTTGGAGGCTTCGGCGAGGAGCCGCAGCTCGGCCAAGGAGGTCGAACCCGGGCCCTCCTGCGCGGCCAACGGCTTGGCCGTCGACACTCGCGTTTTGCCGGGCTCGTGGGAACGAGTGACGACGTTGCCGAAAGCGGGTCCATCCATCGGTCCAGCCTCGGCACGCGCGCTCGCACTCGGCGCCGGCACAGGAGCTTGCTGTGAGACGAGCGGTATTGCTGGCACAACGGCCGCCGCGGTGGCTGGCGCCATTGGCGGAGGACCGGAAACCGGACCTTGCGTCGTCCGGGATGCGCGATAGCTGTTTACTCCGTACGCGCCACCACCGACCGCAGCAATCACCGCTCCGAGCCCAATCGCACCCTTGATCCAAACGGGCAACGCCACGGCCAACCCGTGAGCCGTTGCAGCGCCCTTGGCAGCGGCAGCACCTTTGGCCGCCGCTGCAACGTCCAAGGCAACAGTTCCGTTGGCTGCCCCGGCACCCTCCACCCCTGCGGTAGCTGCCACCTGAGCCGCGCCCGCGGTCGCCGAAGCGATCAGCGCCGTGGCCAATGCCGAGCGCACGCGGACCCTGTCTTCAGGGCTCGGCGAGTGCTCTTGCCGCATCTGATTCAGTACAGAATCGATATCCATGGCCTTCAAGTTCCTTCGGTCGTGTTGCCCGCGCGGGTGAGCAACGCTTGTAGTTCCTGTCGCAGGGTGCGGACCCGCGAGTAGGTGGTGTTGGCGTTCAGGTTCAGCGCCTTGGCGGCATCGGCGATGGGCAGCCCCTCCAACAGCGTCAAGAAGAACAGCGCTCGGTTCTCTTCGTCGAGCTCCGCCACGTATTGCTCGACGATGCGCATCTCTTGCCGCCCGACCAAGTGCGCTTGTGGATCCTTGCCCGGATCGACCTCGCGCTGCTGGTCGAGCTCGACGTGAGGACCACGTCGCGCCATCGAGCGGCGGTGATCTTTGCACACCCTACGTGTGATTCCGAACAGCCAACTTTTGAGTGCGCCAGGGCTCTCCAGTGTATCGAGTTTCCGATGGACGATGAGAAACACTTCTTGGACGACGTCGTCGACGCTCCCGATGCCCATGCCCAAACCACGGGCGGCGCGCCAAACGAAGTCGAAATGCTCCGAGTAAACATCTTCGAACTGCAGGGCCACCGCCGGGTCGCCACCGTCTCGCTGCACGACTTCGGCTGCGTCCGACGACGCGGCCCAGGGAAGCGTGCTCGAAGAGAAACCGGCCATGTCACAAATCTACTGGCCGCGAAGTCCGTCAATTGCGATCTGGAAGATCGATTTCACGGGTAGGCCCGGCCCCTCAACCTCGGCAACATCCACTGACGTTGTTCCGATGACGACGCGGGTCGGTGCAGTGTTCCTCATCGAGCCCCCCAGACCCAAACCAGACTCGCGGCGGCGTCGATTCCAACTACGTCTGGTTGGTGAACCAGACCGGGGATCCCTCGCACCGTGAATGTGCGACGTTCGAGGGAAAACACCGCAGCACCTTGCATCCGAAACGCCAGCTCCCGACCGAGGTGCAGGTCTGCATATGCCCCAGCTGCGGTCGTCAGCCAGGTCATCGCCCCCGGTGCAGGGTTCGAAATGCCGGTCACTCGGGCCCGAAGATGCTCGAGACCCAGCGCCACGAAAGGCCCGAAGCGTACTTCACCGAGGTCGAATACTGGCCCTGCCCACGAGCGAAGCCGATACAGCTGCGTCTGCAACGTCGCGAATCGCGCGCGGGGCAAGTTACGATCTTCCACCCAATCGTAGGAGCCAGACACGCCGAACCGAACCATCGCCAAGGTCGAGCCGACGTCCAACCGCACACCACGTCCGGCACTGGGCGCGATGCCCGTTACCCATTCGCCCCCCAATCCGATCCAGCTGTCACCCACCGACGATCGGCGAGGCGCAACGTTCGTCTGTTCTTCGTTCTCGGCGACTCGGGTGCGCGTCGAGGTTGGCTGCGCTGGCACCGTTTGAGGTGCTGGCGATGGATGAACGCTCGTTTTTGGGGCGCCGGATGGTGGTGGCTCTACCGTTTCCCTCGGCGCAGCCTCGACGACCGAAGTGGCCGGCGGCTCCCGTTCGCCCGCCAGTGGGTCCAAGGTGAGCGCGAGCAGCAGCGCCGACGCCTCGACTACTGCAGCACAATCGGCGACCACGAGTTCGCGTTTGCTCGGCGCCCCTTCCCGGGTCGCGTCGTAGTTGACCCGCCAACCGCCTTCCGTTTGGCGGACCACGACGACCGCCTTCACGACGCCTTCGACCGTCTTGGCTGTGGGCAACAGGGCGTTGACCCGCCGCAACACTTCGTCTCGTCCACCACACGCGTCTGGCGCGTCGTAGCTGAGTTCGATTCCCCTACTCAGCTCATCGTCCGGGGGCCGTACGTCGCGCGAGCTCACGTTTGGCTCGACCGCCCCTCGCGCGTCGCTCGGGTCCATCACGAAGCAGGTGAAGACCGCCAGAGCGACCAAGGCTCGATACCCCTGCACCAGAGACACCACTCGTAGCCGAGGTGGACGAACGTACACCGGCGCTGGCGTGCCCCAACTCACCGTGGGCCGCAAGTACTCACAATCGTCGGAACGGCGAAGGTTCAGCACGCCTGGCCGGTCCAGCGCCGGACTTGATCGCGGCGGCGCCATCCCCGCATCGATCGCAGACACCGCGGGTAGAGCGCGCTCGACCCAACCCACGGTGAACTCGATATCCCGCGCGGCCTCGACGGCGCACGGCTTCTCTACGCGTCAGTTGCGCCCCGGGTACGGACGCGCCTGCTTGATGAACAAGCGCGGAGCGTCAGCGCCGTTCTTGTCGTCGAACTTGAAGTCGACCTCGAGCGCGTACCATTCGTTGATCTGGGAGTACGCGCTCGCAAAGTACCGATGAAT
>CBINDO010000467.1:0-4045 GCA_966249405.1 uncultured bacterium
GGGGCCCCGCGCCGTCTCCCGGCGCGAGCCGCCATCGGGGCTCGGCGGGCGGAGGCGTCGGGCGCCCGGTCTGAGCCCGCGTCGGGGCGGCGAAACGCCCCCACGACTTCGTCTACCGGGGTGAGTTGGCTAACGCGAAAGCTCGATACGCGTGCACTTGAGGGTCCTGAGCTAGGGCCCGGCGTCGCCGGCTTCTGCTCCGGCGTCGGCACCCGCGTCGACGACGTCGACCGACGGATACTCCGGCGCCTCCAGGAACAGCGATTCGCTGACGTCCGCGCCCTTTTCGTACCAAAGCTCGATCTCGTCACCCGGCTCGGCTTCGAGCGGGAACGAATATCTGCCGTCGCGGACGACGCGTCCTCCGATGGCCCCAGAGCGGTTGTTCACGGCGATCACGCTTATGGTGCGCTCGGCGGCGACGACACCTTGCAGACGCAGCTGCCCGGGGGCGTCGTAGCTCATCTGCGGTTCGGATGGCGGCGGCAGCGGTGGCAACGTCGGGCTGAGACAGGCAGCAACCGACAACCCGCTCAGGCAGAGCCCAACAAACCAACGCCGTGTCACTGTCTTCATTCGCTTGCCCTTGGTAAAGCAGGAGTCGTACCAACCGCGATTCCTAGCCCGATTGTAGCCCATGTCCGAGCGACTGAAAACCCAGTTGGCAGAATCGCCAACTTCGTTGCCGCACTCCAGCGCCGTACCCTCGTTTTGGAGGGCGCCCGCGTTGGTGGTGTGTTTATTGGGGGGCAGATACTTGTTTTCGTTGCCGCCGCCGAACGAAAGGGACACCAGCCGAGCGTTGACGGAAGTACTCGCCGCAAGTCAGAACCTGAGCGCCTCTCCGTCGGACGTGTTCTGGATCGACCCGGCCCCCAAGTGGTGGGGCCCGTGGGACACGCGCCGGGCGTGGGTTCTGGCAGGTCGTCCCGATGGTCTCGACGACGTTTACCTCGTGGCGACTCGAACGACGCCGGAGGGCCATCTGGTCGAGCTCGAAAACACCTACAACCTCACGGACACCAAAGCAACCGGTGAACGATTGTTGGCCGCCCGAGGTGACCAAGCCGCGTGGCTCTCCGGCTCTGCCAACGACCTATTGCGGTTCACTTGGGCTGACCTCCACGACGACCCCTTGGCGGGGCCCGAGGCGGCTGACTTTAGCCGGGTCCAACGGCTGCAATGGCGACTCACCTGGCTGCAAGAGACGGGTCAGCTGCGTGGGGTTTCACGCCACCACTTCAAGCTGATCCCGCCTGCAAGCGCGGCCGCCGTGAGCTTCAGCGACGAGGCCATCACCTTGGCCACCAACCACGGGTCGGTGCAACTGTCGGACTCGGTCACAGAGAATGGCGCTCAGCACCTGGCGCCGCAACCCCACAACTTGGCCAAACCGAGCGCTTGGTTGACCTGGTCGGTGGATCGACTGCGGGCAACCTCCTGGTTCGGCGACGAGAACATGCAGCGCCTCAAGGCGGTCGTGTACCGAGTCTGGGATATCGCGTCGCGCCGTTTGGGTCTGGGTGTGGGCGGAGAGGAAACGGAGCTCGAGCTCGTTAACCCGGCACAACCATCGGTCATGGAACCGCGTGCAGCTGCGGTTCCCCTCGCACTCCCCACCGAGCTTCGCAGGGCCTGGCCACCGCCGCGTCTGGCGCCGTTGTTGACTCCGGTCGAACCCGGCGAGGGCGAGTGGTTGTCGCTCCAGGGGGACCCGTTCATCAAGCCCCACGACGACGCGGATGGACTCTTCGTAACGACGTTCTTGCGAACCGACGCCGAGCGCTCTTACGCGCGCATAATAATAACCGCCTGGGACCCGCTGACCGTCGAGCTCCACACCATGAGCGGGACCGAAGAACCCAAGAGCGCAACCGGTGAGACGGGACCCGGTCTCGTTCCGCGCGATCCGCACGTGATCCAGAACCTGGTAGGCGCGTTCAACGGCGGCTTCCAGACCACGCACGGCGACTTCGGCATGATGGCCGAGGGCGTCGTTTACGTCCCACCGCTACCGTTCGCAGCCACCGTCGCCACCGACGTCGACGGCCGCGTGGGGTTCGGCACTTGGCCCGAGAACGCCGCCGCGCCCAGCACATTGACGGGACTTCGTCAGAATCTGACGCCGCTCGTGGCCAACGGCGCGTTCAACCCTTATCAGCGCACGTGGTGGGGCGGCGTGCCCTCCGGCTGGGAAGACGACACCCGGACGGTCCGCTCGGGTATTTGTCTCACGGGAGCGGGGCTGGTCGCTTACTTCTACGGCGCCAAAGTCGACGCCGAAAACCTCGCCAAAGCGATGTCGTCCGCCGGGTGCAGCTACGGCCTGCACCTGGACATGAATCAAGGTCACACCGGCTTGGAGTTCTACCACGTGGCGCCAGAGGCAGAGCTGCCTCCGTTGGCGCTCACTCTCGACCACGTTTGGCAAGCCGAGGGTCCCGTGCCCGAGGCACCCGGTTACGCATTTCGGGGCCGGCGCATGTTCCGCGCCATGCAACTGATGAATTTCCCTCGTTACATCCAGCGCGAGACGAGAGACTTCTTCTATCTCACGCGCCGCGAAACGTTGCCGCGCAAGACGGACGGCGACCGCTGGACGGTGCCGAGCTCGATCCGTGACGTTTACCCCCCACCACTAAGCGTGCGCAGCTGGAGACCCGAGGAGGTCCCCGGAGGGCTCGTCCAGATGCTCGAACTCGCGCCCCGGTTCGTCTCGACTTCAGCATCGACCGACTCGACGATCACGGTCGCGAGTTTACGAAAGCCGACGGCCCAAACCGGCGAGACCTTGTACTGGACCGATGGCAAGCTGACGTTCGCCAATCGACCGCCAACGCCAGCCGCCGTCGCGTGGTTCGACGTCGCGGACGCTGGTGAAGAAGCGACGGCCATGGTGTGCATACGCGAACGTTCCGGGACCCTGCTCTACGCCGAGATCGCCAACAATCCCGCCCCGTCACGACAGCGGGCGCTGCTGACGAACGCTCTGACGAGCCAAGGCTGCTCACCTTCGACCATTAGGCAGGTGGGCGCCGGCGCGTTCGAAGTCGGGGGACGAGACCTGAGCGGTCATCCGAGCGAGGGCGTTCACCCGCGCCTACACTTGGGATACCGTCGTCCCGTCTATCACTTCGCGTTGTTCCCCGAGACGCCGGTGGTCGCCCCGTCGAAGTGGAAGCCGCTGCAGAGCAAGCCAGATTGACTCGCCCGCTTGGCACATCCGGTTTGAAACAGACGTGTTCGCCGTCGAAGCACAGTCCCGAACCAAAACCGATTCTGCAGTTGCTCAAAGTTTTTCAACAAGGGCGGTGACGCGCCGCCAACGAATGCGCCGAATTCGATATCTCCCGAGTCGCGCCGTGAGTTCTCTGGCCAACCCCCGTCAAAGGACGGTATGCCTTGAGTATGCGAGACAAGGGTGGCTCTGACCTGGACGTCTTTAACAGCCTGACCAAGGGGGGCGGCGCGCGAGGACAATCGGTTGGAGTGCCCGCGCAGGGTTCGGACACCCATGGCGGAGCGCCGCCGCCGCCACCCTCGCTGCGCGAAACTCACTACGAGGACGCGCTCAATCACGCCGAAGAGGTGTCGGTGGAGGACGAGCTGGACGAGACCGATCTCGACGCGCCACAACTCGAGGTGGGCGAAATCGACGACATCGAAGAGGTGGACGCCATTGGCGAGGGCGAGTTCGGGTTTCGTGCCGACGAGAATACCAACGTATTTTCCCTCCCCCAGATGTCGGTGCCCGCGCCCAGCGCCTCGGAGAACGCGTACCAATATTCCGAGCCCGCGTGGAGCCCCGCAGCGCCGCCGTACATGCCTCCGCAACCGCCATCGGCCCCAGCGCCGTCGGCACCACGTTACGGCGTCGCCGGAGCACTGCCCAGCCCGGCACCGCTCTCGGCGAGTCTGCCCCCGACACCCGCGTTTCCCAGCATGGCTGGCGGGGTACCCACCTCGGCAGGGTTTCCCGTTCCCCCTCCACCCGCGAACTATGACCAGCGACCGGTGCCGTCCGCTGCGCCGCCCCCTCCTCCCG
>CBINDO010000468.1:0-3982 GCA_966249405.1 uncultured bacterium
AGCCCCGCCGAGATCATGACCCGGGTGCCCTGCTTGGGTCGCTTGGCGAGGCGACTGCCGCAGTGTTTGCAGAAGCTTCGTTCGTTGGCCTCGGACGAGGGGTACCATTGGACGTGCTCTTCACCTTCCCAAGTGACCAACGATTGTTCGGTCGCCAATAGGGCAAAGAAGTTACCGTGCAGCTTCTGGCAGTCTCTGCAATGACAGGCGACCAAACCGGCGCTGCTCTTGGGGACTGAAACGCGCACCTTGCCGCAGTGGCAGGCGCCCACCAACTCGGAGTTGCTCGCGGTTGCCGTCTCCATGTCAACGCCCGAGGGTTTCGATCACCAGATTCGCGGTCTCGGTGCCAGAGAAGTTCTGCTGACCCGTAATCAGGTTGCCGTCTCGAACCGCAAAACCGCGCCACAATCCGCCTTGGACGAAGTTGGCTCCGAGCGTCGTGAGTTCGTCTTGGATGCGCCAGGGCATCAAGTGTTTGTCTTGGGGCAACGCGCCCATGGACCGCACCGCGGCGTCGGCGAAGTCTTCTTCCGCGTTGGCGAAACCGGTGACCGTCTTGCCTTTGGCGAGCAGCTGCCCGCTCGAGAGCTTCGCGTAACGCAGGATCGCGACGCCATGACACAGCGCTGCCGTGGTTTTGCCGGCCTCGTAGAACGCTACGAACTTGGTGTGTAGTTCTTTGGCGTCGGCAAAGTTGAACATCGGCGCCTGGCCCCCGGCGACGACGAGCGCATCGAAGCGTGCCACGTCGAGCCCCGAGACGGGTTTGGTGTTTTCCACGAGGGTGGCGAGCGCTGGGGTGTGGACGAAACCCATCGTGATCAGGTCCGAAGCCGAGTAGCCGCTCGCATCCCGCGGATCACTCATTCCGTCAGGCACACAGGGGCCGCCGTTGGGGCTGAAGATCTCGACTTGGTAGCCGACCTCTCGAAACGCGTAGTACGGATGGGTGAGCTCGGACCACCAAAACCCAACGGGCCAACCCGTGGTGCTCGATGTAGTCGGGTTGGCGATAACGATCGCGACGCGTTTGGGGTGCTCGGGGTTGGAGGCGTTGGCGTTCTTGAGGCTCATTCTAGGGCTCCTTTCGTCGGTGACTGCGTTTCGACCAGGAATATGTGGCGCCCGAGACCTGCAAACAACGCAACAAGACTGAAGTCATAGTTGCAAGCGATGCAACTATGCGAGTTGGGCATGAGTCGCTCGTGCCTCGCCGTTGACCCCAGTGGAGCCCACCTTCACGCCACCTCCGCCCGCGATCGCGAACCCGTCGATCGCGCACGGCGGCGGTCGTCGAGACAACCGCACTGCACGCGCGCCGACCCGGATTCTGCCCAATGTCGAGTTGCTGCACTCGGGACTATCCAAACACCACGCGAATCGTGCTAAGCGCCCGGCCCTCTTCAGACCACTTGCACAAGGGAAATATATGTCGGAACCGACCTCGGACATTGCGCTCATCGGCCTCGCCGTGATGGGTCAAAACCTCGTCATGAACATGAACGACCACGGCTTTACCGTGTCGGTCTACAACCGGACCGCGAGTGTGACGGACGAGTTCATGGCCGGTCCGGCGAAGGGCTCCAAGGTCGTGGCGGCCAAGTCCATGAAGGAGCTGGTGGCGACGTTGAAGTCTCCGCGGCGCGTGTTCATCCTCGTGAAGGCCGGGGCCGCCGTGGACGCGGTCATCAACGAGCTCACGCCGCTGTTGGACGAGGGAGACATCATCATCGATGGCGGCAACTCCCACTTTCCAGACAGCCAGCGTCGCTTCGACGAGCTGAAGGCCAAAGGCATCCGCTTCGTGGGCAGCGGCGTATCGGGTGGCGAGGAAGGCGCTCGGCGCGGGCCCTCCATCATGCCCGGGGGCGACCAAGAGGCGTGGCCGCACATCAAACAGATCTTGCAGAGCGTGTCGGCCAAGGTCGACGGTGAGCCGTGTTGCGATTGGGTCGGGCAGGGCGGCGCCGGCCACTACGTGAAGATGGTTCACAACGGCATCGAGTACGGCGACATGCAGATGATCGCCGAGGCGTACGACCTGATGCGCAGCGCCCTGGGATTGTCGGCAGACGAACTCAAGGCCGTGTTCGACGAGTGGAACCGAGGCGTGCTCGACAGTTACTTGATCGAGATCACGGCCGAGATTTTCGGCGTCAAAGACGAAGACGGCCAGCCGCTGGTCGACAAGATCCTGGATGCGGCCGGCCAGAAAGGCACTGGCAAGTGGACGTCCAACTCTGCGTTGGATTTGGGCATGCCCGTGACGCTGATCGGCGAGGCGGTTTTTGCGCGAGCCTTGTCGTCCCTCAAGACCGAGCGAGCGCGAGCCAGCCGCGCGCTCCAAGGCCCGAAGCTAGCCTTCGACGGCGACAAGCAGGCGTTCATTTCGGACGTGATGCAAGCGCTGTACGCCTCCAAGATCGTCAGTTACGCACAGGGCTACATGCTGCTCCGCGAAGCGAGCAAGGAATACGGCTGGCAGCTCAACTTCGGTTCGATCGCGCTCATGTGGCGTGGTGGCTGCATCATCCGCAGCCGTTTCTTGGGCGACATCAAGAAGGCGTTCGACACGAATCCAGAGCTCGAGAACCTGCTGCTCGACGACTTCTTCCGTAAGGTGATCGACGAGGCGCAGTCGGGGTGGCGCAAGACCATCGCCACGGCCGTGACGCTCGGGATCCCGACGCCGTGCATGAGCTCCGCTCTGGCTTTCTACGATGGCTACCGTCGGGAGAACCTGCCCGCCAACCTGTTGCAGGCCCAACGCGACTACTTCGGCGCGCACACCTACGAGCGCACCGACAAGCCACGCGGGCAATACTTCCACACGAACTGGACGGGCCGCGGCGGTAACGTGAGCTCCCGCACCTACAACGCATGAACCCACGGCGCCGCCACGAGGCTCAAGACGCCTTGCGGCGGCGTTTTCGCGTTTGACCCGAGGTCGGGTCGGTGGCGTCGAGGCGCGTGCGTGGTTCGTCGTGGCGTTCACCTGCAGCCTCCTTGGAGGCACGGAGAAATACGTCACGGAGGAAACGCTGGCTCGCGTCACCGTCGACTCGCGGGTGCCACACCAGACTGAGCGCGTAGGCGCGGAGTTTGAGGGGCGGTTCGAGCACCCGGAGACCGAGCTGCGTCTCGTAGCGTTTGGCGATGCGCTCGGAGATGGTGAGCACGTAGTCGGTCTCCGCGCAGAGCTGGAGCGCCGTCAGAAAATACGGCACTGCGCGTGCCACCGTGCGGGAAAGACCACGTTCCTCGAGCACATCGTCGATGTAGCCTCCGGGTTTACCTCGCGGAGCTACCTGCACGTGGGGCCAACGCACGAATTGCTCGAGGCTGAAGCGCCCGCTGGCGGCGGGATGCTCCTTGCGCACGACGCACACGAAGCGATCCGTGAGCAACTGGCGGTGGCGCATCTCCTGCGGCAAGTCGCCGTAAATGCCGACGGCGAGGTCCGACCCCTGGTCACGCAGCAACGCGGCGTCGTTCGGCGTGTTGGGCACGAAACGCACGCACACCGAGGGAGCCTCTGCTCGTAAGATCCGATCGACCGCGCCGCCCACGATCGTGAGGACATAATCCGTCGCGTGAACGACGAAGGTCTTCCGAAGTTCGCTCGCGAGAAATGGTCGCTCCGGCTCGAGTGCGCGACGCGCTTCGGTAACGACCTCGTGCACCCGGGCTTTGAGCGCCTGGGCGCGCGGCGTGAGCAACATGCCGCGCCCCGACCGCACGAGGATCGCGTCTCCGAGCCGCTCTCGAATCCGGCCGAGCGCGTGGCTCATGGCCGGCGTCGAGAGCCCAACCCGCCGGGCAGCACCGGTAACGCTTCCTTCTTGAAGGAGCGCGTCGAGAGAAGCGAGGAGGTTCAGATCGGACGATTCCATGCCATGAAACTATAAGTCGGATTGATTGCAGCAAACAACACTCATGTGCCGGCGCGATACACGTGGTGCGCCTCCTGAGACCGATT
>CBINDO010000469.1:0-3954 GCA_966249405.1 uncultured bacterium
AGCAGCCCTACGTAGCTCTCCGAAGCGCCGATGCCGTAGATGCAGCTCACGCTCGCGACGATGATGACGTCGTCTCGTGACAGCAACGCTTGGGTCGCGGCGTGACGCATCCGGTCGATCTGATCGTTGATGATCGCGTCCTTTTCGATGAACGTATCGGTCGTCGGGACGTAGGCCTCGGGTTGGTAGTAATCGTAGTAGCTGACGAAGTACCGGACCGCGTTGTGCGGAAACAGGTTCTTCATCTCGCCGTAAAGCTGCGCCGCGAGTGTCTTGTTGGGCGCGATGATCAGCGCTGGTCGACCCCACTGCGCGATCACGTTGGCCACCGTGAACGTCTTGCCGCTGCCGGTGATTCCGAGCAGCGTTTGGGTAGCCTCGCCTTCCCGCAACCCTTGCATGAGCCGCTGGATGGCTCGGGGCTGGTCCCCCTGCGGCGCGAACTCACTGACCAGTTGGAACGGGCTTGCCATGGCTAGAAGGGTAATGCGCTTTGGTTTCGGACAAAATGGGGAACGGCGCCAACAGGCGCCGTTCGTTCGCATTGGATCCGCCGTAACGGACCGACCAAGGGCAGTTTAGCGCTTGGAGTACTGGAAGCGCTTGCGTGCGCCGGGCTGACCGTACTTCTTGCGTTCCTTGGCGCGAGCGTCGCGAGTCAAGAAACCAGCTTGCTTGAGAGCCAGACGACGCTCGGGATCTTCTGCGATCAGAGCGCGAGCAATTCCGTGACGGAGTGCTTCGGCCTGGGCGCTGTGTCCGCCGCCGGCCACGGTTGCGTTGATGTCGTACTTGTCGTTGAGCTCGAGCTGAGCCAAGGACTGACGAGCGATCATCCGTGACGTCGCACGCTCGAAGTATTCATCCGCGGGGATGCCGTTGACGGTGACTTGCCCCGAACCGTTGGGGTTGATCCAAACTCGTGCCACTGCGGTCTTGCGCTTGCCGGTGGCGTACTGACTCGTCGTGTCGCTCATTACGCTTGTCCTTCGAGCTTACGAAGCTCGGGCTGCTGTGCTGCATGGGGGTGCTCCGCCGTGGCGTACACCTTAAGCTTCTTGATCATCTGTCGCGCCAACTTGTTCTTGGGCAACATTCCCTTGACGGCCTTCTCGACCGGTACTTCCGGGCGGCGCGCGATCATCTGATTGAAGGTCTCGATGGTCATGCCACCTGGGTAGCCACTGTGGCGATAGTATTTCTTCGCGTTCGGCTTGTCACCCGTGACCACCACCTCGGCGGCGTTGACGACGATCACGAAGTCGCCGGTGTCCACGTGGGGCGTAAAGGATGGCTTGTGCTTGCCGCGGAGCAGGTGTGCTGCCAGGCTCGCGAGGCGGCCGAGAGGTTGACCTTTGGCGTCTAGAACCCACCACTTACGGTCGGCGAGCGCTGCTTCTGGTTTTGCGACGTACGTGCGCATTGACTACCCTGTCTGAAAATTGAACGTGGCTCGCAGCCTGCGAGCGGAGGGCGGGTCGTTTAGCGGTGTCCGTTCCGCAAGTCAAGGCACCTGGCGCACTGCCGCCGATGGATATTGCGTTTTTGTGGGCCGCGGCCCCACCCAGAGCCGGCCGAGGAGTCTGAGGTGCTGATGTAGCTGCGCCAAATCCGGGCGAGAGCCAGTGCCGCGTGCATTCGGCGCTCGCGCCGATGTGGGGTTGGGCCGTACTGAATCGACGCTCGGTCATGGGCTACTGTGGCGGGTTGGGCTAAATTTTGAGTCTCGAATGCATCCGACGGGCAATCCTCGCGTACTCGACAAGTTGGTAGAAAAGGGTCTCCTCTCGAGCGAGCAGCGGGAGGCCGTGCTCAACCACCATCGGGTGGTCGAGGGAAGGATCGAGGAGGCGATCCTAGAACTCGGCTTCGTCGAGGAGACGGCGCTGCTCAAATTCCTCGCCGCCGAACACAACACGCGGTTCGTCTCGGCGGAACGATTGGCGAAGGCTGACATTCCCATGGAGACCATGGCCATGGTGCCTCGGAAGTTGGCCGAGCACGAGACCTTGTTTCCGGTGTTGTTCGATGCGGCGACCGGGACGCTCAGCGTGGTCACGCCCGAGCCGGACAACGTCGAAGTACTGCGGCAGCTGCAGCTGGGAGGTGGCCCGGTGAAAGTCGTCCGCGCCCTGGTCGCGCGCCCATTGGCGATCCGCGCGGCCATCAACAAGTTTTACGGCGGTGACATCTACGCGTTCGCCCAGCTCGACAGGAACGCGCACGAGCAGTTCTCGAACATGCTCAACGTGTTCGAGCGCAACCTGGTGAGCGAAGAGTCGATGACCGCGGCGCTGGTGCGCGAGGTGCCAGCAGAACGGGTGCTGTCCGAGCGGGATCTGGCGACCGGCGCCAACACGCGCAGTTTGTTCAAAGACGGGTTCGCGAGTGACGCCTATCTCGAGACATTGAACGTGCTCGTGAGCCTGCTGGAGAACAACCGCGCCGATCTGCGCGGTCACTCGAGCCAGACGGCGCGGCTCATGAAGAAGGTCGGTGAACGCATCGGGTTATCGCCGTCGCAGGTCGCCGCACTCCAGATCGCGGGATACATCCACGACTTGGGGAAAGCGACCGCGTACCACCTCACGGCGCTCAACGTCGCTCAGTACGAGGGTCACAAGACCGCGGCCAAGCGGCTGCACCGAAGTCCGGTGCGCATGCTCGACGGCGTAGGTTTACCCTCCGACGCGATCCGCGCCGTGCAATACATGTACGAGCGTTTCGACGGCAAAGGCCTTCCTGGCGAGCTCACGGGCAAGGACATACCGCTCGGAGCCCGGATCCTGGCGCTGGCGGACACCTACTCCGACCTGACCCAAAACCCGCGCAACCCGTATCGGAAGACGTTGCGTCCCGCGCAAGCGTGCGAGGTGCTCGAGAATTACAAGGGCAGCGTGTTCGATCCGAACCTCGTCGATCTGTTCAGACTGGCCGTTACGGGGGACGACCTGAAGGCGCGTTTGCTCGCCGACCGACGGCTACTCTTGTTGGTCGAGCCGGATCCGGAAGAATCGACGATCCTCGAGCTGCGGTTGATAGAACAGGGGTTCGAGGTCCGTTTGGCGCGCACCGCGGATGCGGCGCTGCGAGCGTTGCGCGCCGGAGACGTCGAGTTGGTGGTGAGCGAAGTGCAGCTTGATGGCCAAGATGGCCTTTCGCTGATGGGTGAAGCGCGGAAGTTACCGCAGAGCGACAAGACGCCGTGGGTGTTCCTGAGTTCCGGTAGCAGCAAGAACGAAGCCCAGCGGGCTTTCGAACTCGGGGCCGCGGATTACCTGACCAAGCCCGTGGCCGCAGATTTGCTCGTGGCAAAGGTCAAGCAGGTGCTCGAGCGCGAGGCGCGCACCACCGGAGCCCGCGGCGTCGCCGGCTCGCTCAAGGAGATGGGGTTGCCGGAGATCATCCAGGTGTTGTGGCACGGCCGCAAGACGGGCGCCCTCAAGGTGAAGGCGGGGCGCGACGGCGGGGAGATTCACCTGGTGGACGGACACATCTTCAACGCGTTGTGGGGAAACTTGCGCGGACCAGAGGCGTTCTACGCGATGTTGACCGTGACGGACGGGGACTTCGTTTTGGACCCGAACGTGCGTGCGCCCCAGCAGGTGATCACGGATAGCCCGGAAGCACTACTGCTCGAGGCGATGCGGCGTATGGACGAAGCCGGTCTCGGGCGCTGATCGTCGGCGCTTGGTGAGATGGTTGCCAATGTGGAGCAGCCAATGCGAGACGGGCGGCCGCGACGCTCTGGCGTTTCGAACAGGCCTGGGGTACGCTTCTAGTTGCGGAGTCCAACCTTGAGCACGAGTGCGAAACATTCGCCCCAGGTGGGGTTCAACAGCAATGTTCGCTACCGCGGAAACATCTTCCACATCCAAACGGAAGACTCCGGCCGGGAGCGGCCGCGTGTGACGACTTTGTTGTTCGCGGACGGGGGCCACATCATCGCGAGTC
>CBINDO010000470.1:0-3895 GCA_966249405.1 uncultured bacterium
GTCGAACGGCCCGACCACCAACCACTCGGATACATAACCGAGCTTCGCGACCTCCAGCTTGGCGCCCGCCAGATCACCGCGCCGGCTTTGGGCTCGGGCCAAGAAGAACTGGGCGTACGCGCGCACGGGCGCCGCTACCTTCGGGGAGCTAGCCACGTGGGCCAAAGCCGCCTCGACCGCTTCCGGATCCGTCTCACCCCACAGCGACCACAGGCGGCGTACATCGGCGTAAGCCTCCTCCTCCGGTTCGCTCGTTATTGCCACGAGTAACGAGCGTGTGTCCGCCGCTGGGCCTACTGCGCTCGCCCACGGTGCCAAAATCACCAAGGACACGCACCAAAGTGCCGTTCGGAGGAAGAACCACGGGCTAGAGTTAGTCATGCGTTTTCGGCTCTTGCTGGGGAACGCTGTTGTTGGGCAACACGGTGCGTACTTAAAGGCGCACCTACCAGGTCCGTTTAATAGATGAGCTTTGGAGTGCTAGTGCCTGTCGAAACAATAAGCCACCTAGAACGCGGGTACAGGAAAACCAACGATCCTCGGCCCCGCCAAGCCATCCCAGAGGTACCGTCTGGGCTGGCCGGACCACGAATGCATGCGCAGCGCTCGGCGCGCGCGGAGAAGCACGCCTTTTTAGCAGCAGTCCTTCGTGGAATCGCTTGCTGGCAAGGGCGAATGAAAGGTACAACGAAGAGCCTTAGTGGGTCCCAACTCAGCCGAAACTCGGGGGCTCTCGAGGCAACCACGGCGGAAGTGCCTAGGCGAAATCGCCGTCAAAAGAGGCCGGATCACCCGCTGCGGAGGAGCGCACATGGTTAATCCCCAGATGGTGATGTACGAAGAGGAGTTCAACGAGATCCAAACGGTCGTAGACCGTCTGGTTCGAGAAGCGAACGCCAAGGTCGTCTTCATCGTAGACAAGAACGGACAGCTCATCTCCGCCGCCGGGGATGTAGAGAACATAGACACAACGTCGTTGGCGTCGCTCACGGCCGGCAACATCGCGGCCACCGGTGGTATCGCGAAGCTGCTACGGGAGAACGAGTTCGCGACCCAGTTTCACGAAGGAGAAAACGCCAACATCCACATCCAGTTGGTTGGAAATCGTGTCATCCTAGTCGTGATCTTCGACTCGAAGTCGAGTTTGGGATTGGTTCGCCTCCGCGTGCGCAAGGCGTCCGATGAGCTCACTCGCATCTTCGACGCATTGCTGAGCAAAGTAGCCGAGCCCGGAGCCGATTCACCGTTCGCCGAAATCACCGATGACGACATCGACAATCTCTTCAACGACTGAAGGACGACCCAGATGAGCTTCATCAACTACATGGCGCGGGAGATCAACTGCAAGATCGTCTATTACGGTCCCGGCCTGTGCGGAAAGACCACCAATCTCCAGCACATCTACGAACGCACGAACCCCGACGCCAAGGGCAAGATGATCAGCTTGGCGACGGAGACCGAACGCACCCTGTTCTTCGACTTTCTGCCGCTGTCGCTCGGTGAGATCCGCGGCTTCAAGACGCGCTTCCATCTGTACACCGTTCCCGGCCAGGTCTTTTACGACGCGAGCCGCAAGCTCATCCTCAAGGGCGTCGATGGCGTTATCTTCGTCGCTGACTCACAGCTCGAGCGCGTCGAAGCCAACCTCGAGAGCGTCGACAACCTCCGCACCAACCTCGCGGAGCAGGGCTACAACTTGGACAAGTTGCCCTACGTCATTCAGTACAACAAGCGGGACCTGCCCAACGCTGTTGACGTCGCGGAGCTCCGCGCGCAACTCAACCCGACCGGCGTGCCCGACTTCGAAGCCCAGGCCCGCACCGGTGAAGGCGTGTTCGAAACGCTGAAGGCCGTGAGCAAACTGGTGCTCACCGAGCTGCGCAAGGGCAGCGGCGGCTGAAGGCCCCCCCGCGGTTACGGTTTGCCGACGCGACGTGTTTCGTCGCCCGACCCGGTGGACGCACCGGCTTCGACTTCGATGTGGAGATTGGGGTTGGGCCCAGCCACGTCGAGACGACTGACGGCTCCCTCCCACCAACTAGTTTCGATGGATCGCCGCGAGTGATGAACGCGAGTGATGAGTCTCCAGGCTCCCTCCCACCCCGTGCTCTCTGCGTGGGGATCGCCTGAAACGCGACGAGGGCGCACACGTCTCGTGCCGCCCTCTGCTCTCCTGCTGCCGCCGATTTCATGCGGACGCAGCCGGCAATCCACTTGAACGCTCGTAGGCAGATCGCCGCTTTCGATGCTCACTGCGTCTGACCGACGCGCGCAAAGCGAGCTGCACTTGATCCCGACCAACGAGCGCTTCTTCCGGCGCGCGCTGCCACTGACGAGCGCTGCGATTATTATCGCTGCAAGCCCTTGTGGCGACGACGATTCTTCGCCGCGAACTTCGCCTTGAGGCGAACCGAACGCTTGCGGTTGGTCTTGCGGGGCTTTTTGGAGAGGGGCAGGTACATGGGGCGCGGACCCTAAGACGGTCCATGAGCCAAATCAAGCAAAATCCGGGAACGAGCCGTCCGCGGGGCGGCAAAAGGCCCCGTTCGAGGCTCGCAGGCGGCCGCAGGCTACTGGCACTCCTGCACGTAGCCCTCTTCCACTTTGCGCGAGCACCCACTGCAGTAGGTATACGTGCCCGGGTTGCCGCAGCTCGGCGCGGTCCTCTCGACCCAGCCCGCTGGACCACCACAAAGGACGGGAGCGATCGCGAGTTGCAACAGCGACGAAGCCTCGGCGACAGGCTCGGCGACGACGAAACCCGAGCAGCTGGCGTTAGTGGCCACCCCCGTGTTCGTCCAACGCGGTTCCTCGACTTCGCTGCAATTGAAGTCGAAGCGCAGCTCCCGGCGGCCGCTCATCGGGGTGCTGCTCCACGCCGCATCCGACCGTGGATAAGCGGCGGGGTCCGAGTCCCAGCAATCCGCGCCTTCGGCGGGAGGTCGCGAGGTCCAAGTGCCTACCAATCCCTTGGAGCATCCGTCCGGTGAGCTCGCGGGGATGGCGCACTGCGCAATCCCTGTCGCCCCCGCTGGCGCAAAGCCATCACCGTCGCAGTCGGGGTACCACAGCGGCGCCACTTCGTCGGTGTAGCCGTCACAGTTGTTGTCGATCTGGTCGCACAACTCCCCCGCTCCCGCGAACACGGATTTGTCCCCATCGTCGCAGTCGGTGCCGCACTCACCAATCGAAGTGGAGGCTTGACCATCGCCGTCGCCGTCGATCAACGACAACACGCAGCCTTGAATCGGATCACACGACTGCTCGGTGCACGCGTTCGCGTCGTCACAATCGAGGCTCACACCAGGATGGCAGACGTGCGTTTCGGCGTCACACGTCTCTTGGCCGTTGCACACGCTGCCGTCGTCGCAGTCGACGTCCGCGTCGCACTCGTGAGCGCAATCGGCGTCACAGCCGTCCCCTAAATCGAGGTTACCGTCGTCGCACTCTTCGCCGGAGTCGACCTTCCCGTCACCACACTTGACGGAGATGCAGCGGCCGTCGTTGCAGGCGTATTCGGCGCCGCAGGGCGTGTCGTCGTCGACGCTCACCCCGGGCACACATGTGTGAGACACGACGTCACACGTCTCGTCTCCGTTGCAGATGTTGGAGTCGTTGCACTGCTCGTCTTCGACGCAACCGTAGGTGCAGTCTTGATTGCAGCCGTCGCCGCTGGCGCCGTTGGCGTCGTCACACTCCTCACCCAAGCTCGCTACGACGATGCCATCGCCGCAACGACTGGTGAGACAGTTACCATCCCGACAAATATTGAAGCTGCCGTCCGCGCTTTCGCACTGCGTCCCGTTCTCCGCGAGCTCGCCCGAGCTGCAGCTTCCGGCGCGACAACGTTCGCTGCCGTTGCACGCGTTCTCGTCGTCACAATCGCCGTCGTCCG
>CBINDO010000471.1:0-3882 GCA_966249405.1 uncultured bacterium
AGGCCGCGACGGATCGAACCCTTCGAACAGCTCGCCACTCGTGCACACTTTGCCCGCAACGATGGAATGGACCGAATATTCTCCGGCGTTCGACTTCCGCCAGCAGTCGTTCAGATGTTCATCGATCCAAATGCGATTGCCGACGAACGCGAAGTCGGTGTCCGAAGCATTGTCGAACCCAGCGTTGGCGGAGGCAACTATGGGCTTACGGCGGTCTACGCCGCGGCCGTGGGGCGTCACGTGCTCGGCGCTGAGCGCGCACGAGGCCTTGAACTGCTCCACTTGATCGCGCCAAGCAGCGGATCCGACTCGCATCCCGAAGCTGTGGCGAAGGTAGTTATCGGCAGCCGTATTCTCGTCGAGCCTCCGAACCAAGTAGGCAATCGCGCTCGGGAACTCGTGATCGCCGACGATGGGAGCGTACACGAGCACCGAAGCCCCCAGCTGCGTCAGGCTCCGCTGCAGCGGGTCGGCCATCCCATGCAACAACTCGAAAGACAGGCGCGCTCCCATTCGAGCACTGCTTCGCAATGCTAGCCCGAAACAGACGTCGAAGAGGTTGTGGCTCGCGAGCCCAATTCGAACCGCAGGGCCACGCGGATCGTTGCTGGCGTTGACGAGTACGCGTTTGAAGTTCGCGTCTACGGCTGCCTTGCTCGAGAAGATCGGTACGCGCCACCCATTGAGCGAAGCTTCCACGCGTTCCATCGCCAAGTTGGCGCCCTTGACTAGGCGAACCCTGATGGGTGCCCCGCCTTGCTGAACGCGGTTGGCAGCCCATTCCGTGAGACGCTTGAACACCTCGACGGTCTCCGGCAAGTACGTCTGAAGCGCGATGCCTGCCGAGAGCTCCAGCAAGTCCGGATTGCCGAGCGCGCGCTTGAAAGCTTCCACGGTGACGTCCACGTCGCGATACGCCTCCATGTCGAGCACCACCAGCTTCGAGTCACCGCTCGCCGTGCGGAACTCCTGCGCCGCACGGTAGATGCGGACCAACCGCGACGTCAGTGTCGCCACCGAGCGCTCGAACGCCAGTGCGTCCAACTGGCTGGATATGGAGGACGCCTTCACGCTCAGCGTCTCGACGCCGCCGCGCTCCAGCAGCGCGCAGTAACCGTCTACGCGACGCTCTGCCTCTTGTTCACCTAAAACCTCTTCGCCCAGGTGATTGACGTTGACGGCTACGGCACGCTCCGCGCAGTACCTGAGGTAGCCATCGAGCGCCTCGTCGTCAGGCAACACGAACGCGCTGCTCTCGTGCCGCACGCGACTCAACATCGCCGTGCCCGTCAATGTCGGCACCCAGCCCCCGACGCTGCGCAGAGCTCGCAAGCCGACCTTGTCGATCGGTCCAACGTAGGTTGGAGCTCCCAACACCGATAGCAAGTATCGGGCTTGCTCGACGGTGCGCGTCTTGGAATTCGAGCGGTACGCGCGATCGGTGAGCAGAGTCGTGAACACCTGACCTCTTCGATCGTTCATCAGGCGCGACAACAACGTCGTCTGTTCACGATCCTTGGCGGTTGTCTCGAGCTCACACATGCGGAGCAGAAGTGGCGCGATGCGGAGGGCTAGGTCGGACAACTCCAGCACAGAAAGGCCGCGGCCTTCCACGTCGCGCAGGAGCTGCTGAATCTGTCGCGGCAAGCTGGCTGGATGGTCGTTCATTCGGTGATTTTGCTGCCCAGAGGCGAACCGCGCCACGAGATCACGCCGCCAAGTTGTTTCCGCCCGTTCCCCGGCTTGTCACACAACAGGTGTACCTAGTGACCGTCGCTATCGAAGAGCGATGCAGGGCCAGCGTTCTCGCATGGACAGGAGTTATCCCGGACGCCGGGACAGTCTCGCGTCCGGCCCTCGAGAAAGACCTGACCCGGGCGCGCAAGGAGGCACGCCGCGGGTCAGGCACCAATTGAAGCTGGCTAGGAATCACCACGCGGGTGCCGACGTTGCCAATGTCGTGCGATTGCCCACGCCACGCATGCGCCAGGGATGCCGACACCAAACGCCAAAGCCGCCGTCCCTGCCAACAGCTGCCACCCGGCGACCGACCACCCTTGGCCTGCCATGAGCTGCTCGACCGAGAGTGAACTCGTCCCCAGCATCACCTCACCCAGCTTGAGCTCCGCTACGACGAGCAGCGGATAAGTGACGGGGTTGGAGACTAGAGTCGCGGCAAAAGCCAACACCGAATCGAGACGCAAAGGCACACAGACGGCGACGACCAATACCCCGTGCAATCCATACACGGGCAACAGGCCCACGGCGAGCCCGATACCCACGCTCATAGCCACCACTCGCGGCGAAAGGTGACTGGTATGGAGGCGGTGCCAGATCCGCTTCATCCCGTCCCTGATGTGGGTGGACGCGGCCAGGGACCTGGCCCACGCGACCCATCGGGCAAGGCCCCTATGACGGCGCTCGGGTTGGTTCAAGTCGCCACCAGGCTTCGTCGAGCTCTGATCATGAAAGGCACGCTCGCTTCGCTTGGTGACTGTGGTGTGACGAGACGCTGACTTCTAGGCAAACACTGGCGAGCGGAACGAGGTCGTTTTGTGGCAACCGTGCACGAGGACACCGAGCCACTCAGCGGTCGCACTTCGCGTTGTAGCGACTCGTCGCGTCGGAGCAACGCTGCCTGCCGTCGGTGCACTTGTGAGGCGTCGTGGATGGGAGGTCACGCTCGATCGTGCAGATCCGTTCAGCCAACGCACACACGTTCTCGCGAAACCGCGCAGCAGCCCCGCAATCAGGAACCGAAAGCGCAAGGGCCTCCGTCAACTCGTCGTAGGCAACGGCGAGTTGAGACCAAGCCTGTTCGGCGGCCAGCGCAGGCTCGGCTGAATCCGCGGCGCCCTCCATCGAGCTGCGTTCCGCTTCACCCTTTGCCGGCGCGGCGCTAGCGCGCGACCGTGGCGCACTCTTCTTCTCCGCGTCATCGGACTTGGCCTTGGTACCAGGAGCTATGACCGGCGCTGGGGCGGACTTCGGAACGGCTCCACCTGCGCCCGAGGCCTCGTTCGGTCTCGCTTCCGCGGCGGGCCAACGGTCCTCCGATGTGCCCGACGCGTTTGGCGGCGCAGGAGCGAGCGCCGGTTCCTCGGCCTGTTCCTGCACCGCCGCTGGCGCGCTCGGCGCCTCTTTGGCGGGCGCTTGGACGTCCGACTTGGCACAAGCCACGACGTACACCAACGCCGAGAGCGCTACCCATGCACGCACATCAACCAACCGCAACGATCGCGTCTCACCAGTCATGGTCGTTCACTTCCTCGCTCCGTACTACCGTTCAAGGCTCGGTCCATCAAGACCTCGTTCACCAACAACGCCGCGTGATAGGCCCGCGCCGCCGCTTCGAGCTCACCTCGCTTTTCCAGCAACTTGCCCTGCAACGCAAGCAGGTTGGCACGAGCCAACGTGGGTGCGTCGTCCACCATGAGGCCGCGTTCGATCTCGGGCTCGGCTAGGTTTTCCTTGTTCACGTCGGCGAGCAGCTGCGCGAGTCGGTAGTGGAGGTCCTGTAGCACCCAGCGCTCACGTTCGTTGGGCGATCCTGGCGCCTCGGCTATCGCCAAGCGGAGCGCCCGCTCGGCCGCGTTCGCATCGGGAGCCTGCCCTCGCGCCGGAATCGTCACGTCACTCGGTTTGCGATACTCGTCTGCGCTGGAGTGAGCCTGTTGAACCTTGGGCAGCCATTCAGAGCCACGATCCTTGGCAGAAGAACACGCCGTTGGCACCGCAAGGGCGGTCCAAATCAGGCAGGTTGCAAAGAATCGATGTTTCACCACTGCTCCGTCGCGTCAATCTAATTGGTCATAATCATCGGACGTCGAGAGACGCCAAAACTTGCGCGCGATAATCTAGCATCTCTCGCTCGAAGGCCGG
>CBINDO010000472.1:0-3862 GCA_966249405.1 uncultured bacterium
CCGAGGGCGCGGGCGCCTTCGACACGATCACCATGGGCGGTATGTTCACGATCGTCAAAGTCCGCGATCAACTGCAAACCTATGACAGTGACCCCGGATGGTACGAGCCACCCGCGGGCACCCAATCAATCCTAGCCAAGCCCGAAGACTTGGCACGCGACGGAGTAAAACCATGAACAATCATCCATTCGAAGCACGAAACTTTGCCCGCCAGATCGTGGGCATCCGAACCTTGGCGTTTGCGGCAGTCATGGCCGTCGGTTGTGTCTCGACCGCACCTGCAGAAGGAGCGAGCGACCCGAGTTCCGCCCACGCGCCGACCGCGCCAACCGCGAGTAGCGCTGCGGTGCTCGACCGAGGGCACGCGCCGATCGACGACGTCTCGGGGACGAGTTCGGCGCCGGCCGCTGGTCATGAGCACGAGCATCACGCTCACTCGGACCACACCACGCACGCACCCAGCGCCGCTCCTCACGAACATGGGGGAGCGGCGGAGCCCAGCAGCGCCGAACACCAACACACCGACAAACACGAACACGGCGACAAGCACGCAAAGATGTATACTTGTCCCATGCATCCCGAGGTCAGGCAGGGTGAACCCGGCCGCTGCTCGAAGTGCGGCATGGCGCTCGAACTCGAAGAGTCCAAAGAATGAGTCGATTGTCTCCACTTGTGGGCGCGTTGGCCTCGGGTCTGCTATTGGCTGCTTGCGTTCCGGAATCGGCAGGCTACGGCGACGTCCGGCGCTTGACCGCAGCTCGGCTCGACACCGAGCCGTCCTGGCATGCGGTGGACGCACGACAGGACGCGGACGTGCAGGCGCTGCTCAGCCGCCCGCTGACGGTCGAACTCGCGGGTAAGCTCGCCGTCATCAATAGTCCCCGTCTCCAGGCCGAGTTCGAGAGGCTCGGCGTCGCTAGAGCGGCCTGGGTCTCGGCGCTTTCGCTGCCGAACCCCGGCATCGGTGCGGCGTTGGTCTACGGCATCGACGACGCACCCGAGCTCGACTTGGACGCTTCCATCAACGTCTCGGGTCTGCTGCTCTTGGGCTCACGTAGTGGCGTCGCGAGCGCTCAAATCGACGCCGCGGTGCGCGAGGTAGCGAACGCGGCGTTGGACGTGGCCTTCGACGCTCGGCGCGCGTTCGTCGACTATCAGATCGCGGTCGCCGAACGCGAACTGCGCGAGACCGTCACCCAGTCGTGGTTCGCCTCCGCCGAAATGGCAAAACGTCTGTTCGAGCTCGGCAACGTCGCCGAGCTGCGGTCGGTGAACGAGCGCGCCTTCTACGAGGAAATGCGCGTCCAACAGGCTCGCGCCGAAGCCAGGGTCAACGCCGCCCGTGAGCGGGTCAACGCGGCGCTCGGTTTGTGGGGAAAAGCCGGCGCTGCTTGGACGGCGGCCGCGCCAACGTTACCCGAGCCCGAATCACCGGACGGTTTATCACTCGTGACCAAAGACTTGGAGTCGCGTGCCGTGGAGGCCAGCCTGAGTCTGGCCGCGTCGCGCGCTCGTTACACGGCGTTTGCCAAGCAGGCCAACCTGACCCGTTTTGCGGGGTGGTTCCCGCAGGTTCACGCGGGAGTTCGGGTTGCGCGCCAGAAGGAGGACGGAGAAGCTGCCAAATGGGGCGCCGGGCCCATGGTAGAGCTCGGCTTACCGCTGTTTTACCAGGGGCAAGGTGAGACGGCGGCCGCGCTCGCCGAGATGCGCCGGCAAGAGGCAGGTCTGGACGACATCGCCATCCGTACTCGGAGCGTCAGTCGAGCTGCAGTCAACCGGCTGGATACCACTGCGCGAATGGCCGACAACTATCGGCAAGTGATCTTACCCTTGCGGGGTCAGGTCGTGGAACAGACGCAGCTCCAGTACAATGCCATGAGCATTGGCGTATTCGAGCTGCTGCAAGCCAAGAACATGGAGATCGCCGCGCACCTCGCTTATCTGGACGTCGTGCGAGAATACTGGACTTTGCGACTCGACGTAGAGCAGTTGCTAGCTGGAGGTTTACCCGGCGGCGCGACGAATGCGGCCGTTTCTGGTGGCAGCGGGGTGGTAGCTGCCGCCGGCGGTGGTGCAGCCCACGACTGAAGCTCGCGAAGAGGTCGTACACCCTCCGCGGTCGTTTGCGCCGCGTGAGACAGCGACGCGCCCACACGCACCCCGGCAGGCCAGATCCCGACGCAGGCCGGGTCCTGGCCTGGGAGTGATGCATTACGGGTAAACGCTGGCGGGCTGTGCTCGAGGCGTCACGGGACGCGGCGTCGAGGTCAGACGGCGCGATGAACCATCGCCGCGATCCGTAGCGACAACGGCCCCAGCGATGGCGGCGACCATGCCGAGGAGCAGCGCTCCGAACAGCGCCCAGAACGCCTTACTGCTCTCTTCCGCGACGGCCAGCGCCGTTTGCCCGGCGGACTCCAGACGTCGCTCGACCTCGGCACGGGCAGTCTGGAAGCGTGCCTCGGTATCTGCGGCGATGCGTTCCGCGTCGACTCGCGACAAGTCGGTATGCGTAGTGATGGCTTGCATCAATGTCTCTCGATCGAGTGTTCCATCACGCACGGAACGTTGCAGGACGTCACGCGTCGCATTCTCCAGTTGTTGTGCCGTGACCTCGGGTTTACCAGTGCTACGCAGTCGGTCGTTGACCGATGCAAGCAGATCGTCGGTAGCGACGCCCGGTCGACCCGGCATGTCTCGCAGCTCCGCCACCGATGGCATCGCGCGGCCCACGGTGTTCATCGCTGCCCCTCCGACCGCTGCGCCACCACGGACCATCGCCGATGCGACGTTGCCCAGCAGCCAAACGCCAGCCACGACGCAGAGACCCCACATGACGAGGCCGTGAAGTGCTCCGTAGCCGCGTCTCGCTGCACCTGCGCCGCGTGCAGCAACGTAGCCGCCCACGAATAACGCCACCAAAGACACCACGAACATCCACACAGCGGAGAAGATCCCAGACGGACGCAGGCTCTCGGCGTCTCTGGGGTCAATCCACGACAAACCCAAAGCCAGGCCCAGTGCGTACAGCAAGCTTGCGATGCCGAGTGCGGCGACGCCACCTCCGAAGATGGCGCCCCAGCGCAGATGAGATCGTGCGGACTCGGTGAACAGGCGGTGTTCTGGTGCTCCGCTGTCGGAATCGGACGAGCCCGCGGCATAACCGCTCGATGCCGTATTGCCTGAGGCTGCAGTCGCGGAATTGTGGGGCGCGAATACGGTGGCGCTCGGCGCCGCCGTGGGAGTTTCTCGAGTTGGTTTTGTTTCCATGCCCCGAATCACAAGCAAACTTCGTGCGCGAGTTGTTTTGACGGGTTTACGGGCTCGGCGAGTCTCGTGGGACGCTCCGCGAGCGGCCACTCGCCAAATCCTGGCATCGCGGCGGAAAAACCATTCCGCGAGAGTGGTGTCGTGATGGCCATGCTGACGCCAAAACCCCCCATGGTGTTAATGCGCGCCGGTGAGGGTAAAACGCGGAGCGGCGCTCAACACGACGCGAGCCACTGCGACAGGGTGCGGCTCACGCGCGTGTCGCGGTCGAAATCGCGCACCAATTCTTGGTAACCTGGTACCGCTCCGACCCACAGCCCGAGTCTCACGTTGGGCCGCGCCGTGATGTACAAAGTGGGCAAGCCGAGGAGAGCTGGGCCATCCATGCCGGCGGTCGTCACGCCGAGCTGACCTACGAGACCCCAATCGGCCCGCAATCGTTCGAACAGCTCGAGCTGCGCGCGCCGCATGTAGAGGCCTTGAAAAAGCGGCTCCTTCCAGAACCACGTGAGGTCCAGGCCGCCCGTGGGTAGCGGCGTGGTGCCGAGGGAGTCGCCGATCGCGATCGGCGTCAGCACCGCCGCCAGAG
>CBINDO010000473.1:0-3847 GCA_966249405.1 uncultured bacterium
TGGCAAAGCCAACTTCTCTGGCAAATTGCCTATGGCTTGGCCCGCTGAGTCCGAACTTGCCCCCTTCAAGGACAGTGAGACTTCGACGGAGGTTGACTACTTCTTTGGTTACCGCGCCTACGATCGGCGGAGGTACGTCGAAGGCGAGCCCGTGGACATGGTTTTCCCCTTTGGCCACGGCTTGAGTTACGCGAGCTTCGAATACGACAATCTGGAGGTCCCGTGCCAGAGCGTCACGGAAGATGCGGTCTTCAAAGTTACGGTGGACGTCACCAACAACTCGGAAGTGGACGGTGACGAAGTCGTAATGCTGTTCGTCAAACCTCCGTCGAGACCTGAAGGATCGACGGGCGCGCGGCCGTGGAAGGAACTCGTCAGCTTCGCGCGGGTCAGTGTTCCCGCCGGTGAAACCGAGACCGCAGAGTTACCCGTGCGGGTACGTGACCTTCGTCGGTGGGAGGGCGGCACCGACGGACGCTGGACCCTGGACCCTGGTGAATACCGAATTCTGGTTGGAAGAAACGCCGACGACGCCGAGACCTCTGCCACTTCGGGAGCCTTCTTCGTCAGCGAAGACTGATCTCCGCAGATTGGATGGTCTGAGTGCTGCACCTGACCGCCGCCTTTCGTCGGTCGCCTGATGAATGAGAGGAACGCGTGAGGTGCAGCCAATCGCAATCACGTTAGAGGGACGGTTCGGTAAATCGCAGGCCACAACCGCGCAAGCCGACACGCCGGAAGGTGCGGGGCACGGGCGAAACCCGGGACACGCCCTTTTCGCACGCCGCCCCCCTCGGGCACGGCGCGCCGTCACGGCGTGACTGCGGCTGGAAAGAAGAAGTCCCAGATGGCGTCCGCGATTCGCAGATCTTGGTTGCGAAACCCCCACTGCTCCAAAACCGCTGGTTCGGTGTCTTGGACGGGATGTGGTAAGAAGTGACCGCCGCCCTCGATGCGCAGGATTCGTATCCGCGCGGCATCTTGTCTCGCGGCGAGATCTAGTTGAGTCACCGAGCTATCCCGCGTGGCCAGGGCAACCGTCAACGATCCCGTATAGTCCTTACCCTCCACGACCGGGTTGGGCAGTTGCTTCGTTGGCGGTTGCGCAATCACGTCGCCATCGACGCCCAACTGCGTCGCCCATGCGGTCGATAGGTCTCTCAAGCGTTCGCCATGCCCAGCGGGGAGCCCTGGGTCGTCAGGAGCATACGCCAACAGCACTTGCTGGACGCTGCTTGGAGTCGAGGCCGGGACTGCGGGCTCGCGTTCTCCGACATATGCGAAGAGCGGCGCGACACCCACGAAGAGTTCGGGCGCCGCAAACGCCGCGTCCACGGCCAATCCGCCGCCACTCGAGTGACCCACGAGATACACGGCATTGCCGCCCTCGATACTGCCCCGCCGCTTCATGTCCGCGAGCACCTGCCGCAGGTATTCGATGTCGTCCACTTGGCCGTCGTCGTTGGCGCCCTGGCGCCAGGTGCCCGTGTTGTGAAAGTTTGGGTTGGCTGAGCTTTGAGCCCCCGGAGCCGCGTTCCCATAAACGACGATTGCGCCACTTTGCTCAGCTCGTTCGTCGAAGCTGCCGTGCGTCATGAAGTCTTGAAAGCCCTCGGCGTTGCTTTCGCGTCCGTGAAGCGCAAACACAATCGGCGCATTGGAGTTGTGGGTGAGGCGCGTCGGACGGTATTGGAGATAGCGACGCGTTATTTTTCCACAGTGAGGCGTATCCTGGTCGAACGTATGCAAAGTCAACGCATCGGTGAGCTTCAGGTAACTTTCGCCCGGAACGATCGCCTCGGGGTTGGCGACCGCATCCATCGGACATGCCGGCGCACAGTTCGGCGCCGCGCCGCTGTCGGCTGGCGGGTAGAGGCTCACCTCGTCGAGCTGAAAGCGGGTTTTCGCTCCCGGTTGATGGCGAAACTGCAAGGCCATCAATCGAGAAGGATCGGGCGCGCGTGTTTGCTGCCCCCAGCCCTCGGGCTGCATCCTGCAGAACGGGACCTCGAAGGTTTGCCATGAATCCGTTAGCTGAATGGGAAACCCCGGGAAATCGTAGCAACTTTCTCCCGAGCGCGTGCAGTTGCCACCTTCGGAGAGCGGCAGATCGAGCACATCACCGACCGAAATACGCAGCGGCCCCGCACCTCTTGCTGAAAAGCGCACACCCAACGCGTGACTCGCATTCAGCGGACAGCCGGGGCTGCCCAAGGGTAGGCCAATGCCCGCGCCGCCGGTGGAAACCGCGAACTCTACGTCCGCGCTGAAGCCAGTTTCGGTCGCCTCCGGGTCACTGCTGCGACGCAACGAGACCCCCTCCCCGAACTGGTACCAGGCCTGTTCGCTGTCCTCGGCCTCGAAGTTCGAGAGCAAGAGGTTCGGGGGGCTCGGGCTGTCGCAGTGTTGGGCTTCGGACGCCACGTTGCTGGACGCACCGGGCGTCTGAGCGTCACAGCAGGCGGGACTGGGCGAAGCACAGCCACTTGCGACAAATACACAACTGGAAAACACGGCCGAGAGAGTGGGTGATTGCATGGTGTTGGACCGCGCTCGAACGGATGAGAGCGGCGGTTAAGTGGCTGATGTGTACGGGGCGAGGATTCTTGCCGGGGAGCCCGGCCCTTTGCTGCAATCGGCGGGTGGTTCGGACGAATGGGACAAATCTGCAAACGTCGCGGATAGATCGACGGCGTTTGGGACATAAGCCGCACATGACCGTTCGATCGCCTCGGCAGGACATGGCGCGGATCCCCCGGGAGCACGCGTCCGAGGGTCGGACGTTCGAAGATCGGGCGGAACGATACAACCAGGTCGTCGAACAGAATCTGAATGCCGCCTTCCGTGTCGCGCGTCGGTGTGGCGTTGGCGCAGCGCATCTGGACGACGTCTTACAGGAGGCGTTCTTGATCGTCGCAGCGAAGCTCGATGACGTAGCACCTGAATCGCAGCGTGCTTTCGTGGTTTCAGTCACCATCCGCGTGGCAGCCAACTGGCGGCGCAGTCAACGACGCAGAGCCGAAGACGGCGGCGTCCAGGTGGAGCAGCTGCCCGCCCATGCGCCCAGCCCCGAACTCGAGGTCCACCGCTTGGAGGGGCTGCAGCTATTGGATGCAGCGCTGGCACAAATGACTGCCGAACAGCGAGAGGTGTTCATCTTGGCCGAGCTAGAGCAAAACACCTGCAGCGAGATTGCACGTCAGTTGGGAGCCAAAGAACCAGCGGTCGTCTCGCGCTTGAGGAGGGCCCGCGAGAGCTTCGATGCGTTCTGTAAGGCGTTCCAGGCAGATAGTGCCGCGGCGCTGCTCTTGGACGGAGATGTGACTTATGGCTGACAATTCCCCGTCGACGCAAGCCCAGGTCTTGCTGGCACGACTCGTCGAGCTTCACCACCGAGACGTGTTGGCTCCGGAACAACATGCGGCGTTGGTGCGTCGTCTCACCACTGCGCGAGCCTTGTCAGCGCCGTCGAACGGAGACAAGCGAAGACGCCTGGGGCGTGACCTCGTCCGCTTTGCATCGTTCGGTGCAGGGCTTTCGCTCGTTGCCGCGTCGTGGGCGTTGTGGGTGCGGAGCGTGACGATCTCGCCCGAACCTGTGACTCAGCATCGGAAAGACCACACGCTCGCGCAGAATCAACCTGTTCAGCCTAAGCCGTGTGTAGTTGCGCAAGGTAACTATCCCGGTCTCTGGGACGCTGGCAGTGCCGGCGTCGAGGCGCCATCCGAGGACGGTCGTTTTGGTGGCTGGGTGCACTTTCGAGATGTCGGAAGCCAAGGACGCCGCGACCAAGGAACGCGAACGCGCCATCGACATTGATGCCGAGCCCGCGCGCCATGCGCTGGTT
>CBINDO010000474.1:0-3844 GCA_966249405.1 uncultured bacterium
TCCGGGCTGCTCGGTTGCCACCGGTCCAAGATTTGCGCCCGGCCCCACCAATCGGCGCTCGCCTTCGAACGCGTTGAAAGTCGACCCGAACGCGCTGCGCGCAGCCGACGTGCCCACCTTACCAGCGCAACGGCGATCGTCCGCGCGGTTGTCTCACCTTGCGACCAGGAGTCTCGCGATCCAACCCAGAGGACGTCGAGGCACGGGGCCCGGGCGGTGCAACAGTGTCGTCTCACCGCCAGAGCGACGTATCGCAGTTAGATGCGTCGCTCGATGAGGACGAGCTCCGCCCAGTGTGTGCCACGGGTCCAATCTTCGGTCGAGCACAGCAGGAAATATCCGTTGGGATTGTAGACCCTGCCGGGACGGGCTTTCGCGTGATCGAGGGGGCGGGCGGCTTGGAATGTAGGGAATGCGCGCATTGGGCGTGTTCGCGCGTGCCATCGCGCTCGTCACCACGGGCTGCGTCCAGCGGTCCTTAGCCCTCGTCATGATCTCTATGTTCAAAAGAAACAGCCTTTTCGCAGTCAGTCTCTTCTCCAGCGTTTCCTGCCTATCGCTGGCGGCCTGCACGAGCTCCAACAATGGTGACCCTGCGGAGACGACAATGCCGATCGGAACCACGGGCCCCAGCACGACGAGTTCGTCGACTACTCCGCCCGTGCCGCCAACTTCGGGGGGCACCACCACGTCGACCACGACTTCCGAGCCCACCAGCAGCTCCACTTCGACCACAACGTCGAGTGCTACGACTACAACGACTACCGACGCTTCGAGCACGTCGACCACGTCCAGCTCGTCGAGCACCTCGACCACGACGTCCAGCTCTACGAGCAGTGCGACGTCCACCACGACGACGTCGACCACGTCCGCCACTACCACTACCAGCTCGGAACCAACCAGTGACTTCGAGTGCACCCTACCCGAGTTTCCGGAGGCCGACGCGCTGCCGGACTTGGGGATCAAGCTCCCCGACCCGTTCACGTTCTACGACGGAACGCCGGTAACCACCAAGGCGCAGTGGGAGTGCCGACGCAAGGAAATCTTGGCCATGGCCGCCAAGTACCTCTACGGCCCCGTCCCGGGTGACTGCGACGAAGTCTCGGGCACGGTCAGCGGTGGAACCGTGTCCATCAGCTGTACGGTGGGGAGCAAGACGGAGACCTTCTCGGCCAGCATCAGCGGCTCGGGCAAGTCCATCAACGTCAACCTCTCGTCGGGCATCCTTCCCCAAGGCAAGACGCTGTCACTCGGCACCGGCAACGACGCCAAGATCCGGAATTTGTACGGCATCTCGGAGGTCAATCCGAACATCGCCACCGGCTGGATGATCAACCGCGTCATGGACGTCCTCGAGCAGAATCCGGACAGCGGACACGATCCCAAGACGATCGCCGTTTCGGGTTGCTCCGGCTGCGGCAAAGGCGCGTTCCTGGCGGGTGTGTTCAGTCGTGCGCCGATCGTCGTGATCGTAGAGTCTGGCGGAGGCGGCGGTACGAGTTGGCGTATGACCGAGTGGTTCAGGCATGGCGCTGGCAATTCGCGGTGGGACTGCTCGGATCTCCCGCAGGGCATCGACAACCTAGAGAACAACGGCATCTGCGGCCCCTGGGTTACCGCCGCCGCACAGCCCTTCCGCACGACGCCGGCCAAGGTCAACAATCTGCCGTTCGATCAGCACATGCTGCTCGCGACGATCGCTCCGCGGTATCTCGTGCACTTCACCAACGCCAACGGCGCGGGCTCGTGGTGTCACTTGGCAGGCACCAGCGAGGCGCTCGCTTCTTGGGCGGCACATTCGGTGTACAACGCCCTGGGAGTTCCCGAGAACCACTCCTTCGAGGTCTACAGCGGTAATCACTGCAGCGTCGGCGACACCGGCATCGCCGCTGCGATGTTCGAACGGGCGCTCGATGGCAACATGAGCGCAGATACCGGCAAGATCAACATCCAGGACGGGCGCGTCCAAATTCCAGTCAGCGAGTGGCAAGGACTGTTCATCGACTGGGACATGGACACCGTTCTGCAGTGACGGCGGGGTTCGGCGAGGACCCGAAGAGTCGCCTTCGGGTCACTGCCGCGCTCCTTGAATTCCTAGATCCAGCCCGACCAGGCGGCCAGGATTCCTCGCCGGCTCGAGCGTGTCGTCCTGGGTTCGCGCGGGCCTTCACGCGCTGAGCGCGATATACGGCCAGCGACGTCGCCATGGAGTTCAAGTCGAAACGGTTCGTGTACGGCGGAGCGAGCCCTCTTGCTCTCGACCAGGTGCTCAAGCTCGAGTTTTCTGGCGCCAGCTGGAGCGAGGTCCGCAAACTGATCGAAACCGGCAAGGTGTCCGTCGCCGGTCGGGTCGTGCGCGACAATCGGCAGTTGGTGGAGCCGAACGGTGTGGTCGAGCTCAGCATGACGCGACCGAAGACGACGCCCGCAACAGATGAGCGAATCTTGTACGTCGATCCCCACGTCGTGGTGGCGAACAAACCTGCAGGTATTGCTTCCGTCGATCACGAAGCGGAACCCACGAGTCTGCAGACCCAACTGCGCGCCTCTTTGGAGTCGATCGAGCGCAAGAAGTTACCGCCGTTGAAGGTGGTTCACCGCCTCGACAAAGTGACGTCGGGGGTGATGATCTTCGCGCGCACCGCGGCAGCACAATCGGACCTCAAAGAACAATTTCGGGCCCACACTACGGGACGCGTTTACCTAGCGATAGCACACGGCAAGGTGCACAGCGGAACTCTCAGCTTTCGGTTGGTTCGTGACCGCGGCGACGGCGTCCGTGGGGTTACCACAAACCCCAACCTCGGCTACACGAGCGTCACCCACGTGCGTGCCAGGGAGCATCTTGCACGTTGCACATTGGTCGAATGCAAACTGGAAACGGGGCGCACGCATCAAATCCGGATCCACCTTGCCGAAATTGGCCACCCGCTGGTGGGCGAACCTCTGTACGTCCGAGACTTCCCGGGACCGTTGCTCTCTAGTGAACGTACCATGCTCCACGCCGCTCAGCTCAGCTTTGCGCATCCCGTGTTTCGCAACACCCGCCGGTATGAGGTGCCGTTGCCCGTCGAATTCGAGGCATTCTTGCAGCGCGAGCGCGGCCGAACCTGAGCGCCGACTCGATGAACGTGCGGGCGGTGCGCCGGGAAGCCAGAGTCGAGCAGGTGCGACATAGGACACAATTGCGCTCCAAAAGTAACCCGCGGATATGTGTTCCACCGCCATGCTGCGCCGGTGAAAAAACTCCCACGACGTAGCGCCGTGAGACGGTCACCGGACGCGGCAGGCCACGTCGAGAGACGGCAACCAGCCGCGCCAGGCCGGCTCAGGTCGAGGCGAAAATCGAGCTAAATGTTTGATTTTCTTGTTCTGCAGTGCCGGCTCCACAGTCCATCCACAGGCGTTGTGAAGAACTCGTGGACAGCCTGGGGGGACACGAGAAGTTGCTGCCATTGGACGCGAAAAGGGGTGAGACTGGATGTAGGCAAGCCAGCGACCTGCTCCTCCCCAATTTGTCTAACGACCTACTGAATTCTGGCCCCACCGAATACCGTGGCCTAGACTGTTTCCTATAGGGACACGGGCTACACGATTGAAACGTAAACCCACTACCGCTATCCCGTGGTTCGGGACCGCGCGGGAGGGGGAATCGTAGGGGGCAAGAGAAGACGATGGGGACAATTCGATCAGTGGCGAGGTGGGCCATCTTGACGCGAAGCGCTGCGGTGAGACACAACGACACCGTGAGACGAATCGCTCCTGTGTTCGGAATCGCAGCTGGAACTAGGAAGGTCATCGAGGAGGTGGCCGGAGTTTCATCCGCCGCCGGGGGGGGCGACTC
>CBINDO010000475.1:0-3750 GCA_966249405.1 uncultured bacterium
TTCAACGTCCTATTCAACCAACAGTCGGGTGAGATCGCCTCCGCGTTGGCGGCCAAAGATCCGGACCGCTTTTGGGGCGCCATACGGGTGTTCCTTGCGGCGCTCGTCGTCGCGGTTCCGGTGTACGCGTACTACTACTACCAGCGGGACACACTCGCCATCACGTGGCGTCAGTGGTTGACGCGACGTGTGCTGGGTGAATACCTGAGCGAACGTCGCTACTACGAGCTCAACGCCCAGCCGACCATCGACAACCCCGACCAGCGCATCGCCGAAGACATCGCGACCTTCACTCAGAAATCGCTGAGCTTCCTGTTCCTGACGATCAGCGCGCTGATGCAGCTGATCGCCTTCAGCGGCGTCTTGTGGTCGATCTCCAAGGAGTTGGTGCTGTTCCTGCTCATCTACGCTGCCTTCGGGACGCTCGTCACGTTTCGTGTATTCGGTGAGAGGCTGGTCAAGTTCAACGTCCTTCAGCTTCGAAAAGAGGCAGACTTCCGGTTTGGGTTGGTACGGATCCGGGAAAATGCCGAAGCAGTAGCCTTTTACCGCGGCGAAGGGCGCGAGGTGCACGGCATTTGGAGCCGCTTCTCCGAAGTCGCCAGCAACTTTCGCCTGATGATCCAGTGGACCCTGAAGTTGAGCTTCTTCCAGTTCGGATACAACCTGCTTACGCTCGCCTTGCCGAGCATCATCATCGCGCCCCGTGTGTTGTCCGGTGAGCTCGAGGTCGGCGCGGTGGTACGCGCAGGTGGTGCTTTCACGGCCACGTTGTCCGCGCTCACCGTGTTCGTCGAGAACTTCGAGAGCCTGAGTCGCTTCACGGCGGGGATCGAACGCTTGGAGCGGTTCCTCGGCTATCTGCGTAAGCCTCGCTTCGAGTCGAACGAACAACGGCCGAACATCGAGTTCGTCGACGGGCCCCAGATCGCGTTCCAGGGAGTTACCCTGCAGACACCGAACTACGAGCGCACCCTGATCAGGGATCTGTCGGTCGACGTCGAACCCGGCAAGGGGCTGGTCATCGTGGGGGTCAGCGGTGGGGGCAAGAGCTCTCTGTTGAGGGCGCTTGGTGGCTTGTGGCACGCGGGTACGGGTAAAATCGTTAGACCTTCGTCCGAGCAGATGTTGTTTCTACCGCAACACCCGTACATGTTGCTCGGTACCTTGCGCAGCCAGCTGCTTTATCCCGATGTTCGGGCTGGTATCAGCGACGCCGATTTGCAGCAGGTGCTGGAACAGGTGAACCTGCCTCATCTCGCACGCCAGCTGGGCGGGTTCGACGCCGAGCTCGATTTCGCCAAGGTGCTGTCCACCGGTGAGCAGCAGCGTCTCAGTTTTGCGCGCGTGCTGCTCACCAAGCCGCGTTACGCGTTGCTCGACGAGGCGACGAGCGCGCTCGATCCCGAAAACGAGGCGCGGCTCTACCGGGAGTTGCGAGCTAGCGGGACTACCCTGGTCAGCGTTAGCCATCGCCCGGCCACGCTGCGCTATCACGACGTGGTGCTCGAACTCACCGGACAAGGTCGTTGGCAGGTCAAGCCTGCCGACCGCTACGAGTTCAAGAGTGAGTTCAACGTCGATTGACGTCGCCGCCGTCCGCTCTCATTTGAAGAGCCGGGCCCAGAAGTCCAAGAGCTCCCACAACAACGTCAACGTGGCTTCCGTGAGTGACGTGCCGCCCGAGGGCGTCGACTGGGAGGCCTTTGCTTGCATGAGTGCGTGCGCCACCGCGCGGGCACCTCGCTCTTGCTCGTCCTTGGTCTTGGCAGGCGGCAGCCCCAGAGAGGCACGACGCAGGTCCGCCAGGCCGCCAGCCTCCACGAAGTTCAAGACTTGCTGCAGCTCCCACGTGTCGAACCAAACCCCATGTGCCGCACACACGTCCACTACCACGCCGCTGGTCCCGCCGAAGTTCCGACGATGCATCCACTCGCTGCACACCGGGCAACGGCGATACCGTACCGTCTGCTCCAAAGACAGCGGAGTCGGCTTGGGCACCTGGCTGCGGCGCCACTGTCGCCTACCCGTGAGCAGCGACTGCAGCAGCGGATGGGCTACGAACTGACCCGAGCACCGCCCGCAGTCCCAAAGTCCAGCCGTTTCGTCTTCGAATACGGTCATGACTTCAGAGCACACGGGGCAAGCGTGCGATTGCGCCAGCGGGACGGGCTCGAGGCCGAGATGTTCACCACACGCGGCGCAATGATCGGTATCCGTGAAGTTGGAGTGGAAGCAGTGCGCGCAGCGGAGTGTCGCTAGCGGCGCCCGACAGAACGCACATGTCGCACTCTGACCGTCATGGGGAGCACCGCATTCTCGGCAGGACGGCGTCTTGGTGCCTGGGGCGGGAGCTGCCGTGTCGATCACTTCGGTAGCAATACGACACTGAGCGTCCAGTTTCAAATCGTGGCTCTTCGTGCGCGAACACCAACCCGTCGAGGGCGCGGTCACTGTCGAGACGCGCGAACCAGAACCTACATCGGGGGCTGTGCCGCTTCGGAAGGCTGGGCTCCGTTCATGGTGAAACGCCGACCGCGCCTGTCGTGTTCCGAAGCGGTCGACGGTGTAGGCGCTACGCCTCACTGCCCAGCACCCGTGCATTGGGGAGCGCCTCTAGGGGTGCGTGCTAGTCCTAAATCGCGGCCCGGTTGAGCACTAGCGTGTACCTGGGGCGCTGCACACATGTACGATTCAATGATACGAGTTGCGTGGCGCGTTTCTGCTGGTCTGTTGTCCGCTGCCGTGGCCGGATGCGCTGCGGACGGCGCTGACGGCGGGGTCCCCAGGGAGGAGCCGAGTTGCATCACGGAGCCGTGTGCTCCTGACACTTCGAACTTCGAGGTATCGAAGACCGACGCCATCGATGTCTCGGCATCCAGCGCGAGCAGCTCGGCCAACGGGGGCGACCCGGCTTCCGTTTGCGCCTCCGATGTGATCGAGACGACCTTGGCCCCGGTCAACCTGTTTCTGATGGTCGACCGCTCCGGCTCGATGTCTCAGAACAACAAGTGGAACCAAGCGGTCGGCGCGTTGCGCACGTTCTTGAAGAGCCCAGACACCGATGGCTTGCGGGTGGCCCTGCGCTTCTTCAGCGATGACGAGCCAATGGCGGGGTGTACGATGCAAGGCTGCAGCCTCGACGCTTGTGCCGAACCGTTGGTACCGGTCGGTAGTCTCTCTGGACAGAGTGGCGGGGACGCGCAGGAGGCAGAGCTGGTCCAAGCGCTCGATCGCACCTTCCCGCGTAGCGGCCTCGGAACTCCGATCTACCCGGCGCTGGGTGGAGCGCTGCAGTGGGCGAGCAGCTACCGCTCGGATCACCCGGGCGAACGCGCCGTGGTGGTGCTCGTGACCGACGGCGAGCCCAACGGATGCAATCAAGATATCGGCGACATCAGCGCGTTGGCAGCCCAGGCCGCGGCGAATTTCGGGATTTCCACTTACGCGATTGGTCTGGAGGGGTCCAACGAGGCCCAGCTCGACCAGATCGCCCGCGCTGGTGGAACGGAAGACGGTATCTTCGTCGGCGCGGAGACCAACGCGGAAGCGAAGTTGCTGGCGGCCCTCGACGCGATCCGAGGTCAAACGATGAGCTGCGACTTCGCCGTTCCGAAGGCGACGAGCGGCAAGACGGCCGACGCCAACCGGGTGAACGTAACCTTGAGCAACGACGGGGGTACCGAAGAACTGTTCCGCGTCGACTCTGCGAGCGACTGCGCAGGCGGACAGCGAGCTTGGTATTACGAC
>CBINDO010000476.1:0-3732 GCA_966249405.1 uncultured bacterium
AAGAGGTAAACGAATACGGCTCCCCCGCATCCGGTCCGATCGCCGGGCTTTGAACCCATGCGCGCACTAGGTTCGTGCCCAGCTTTATTGTGCGGCCTGACGCTCCTCTCCTGCGGCCAAGCCGTGGGCTCGGCAGCGCCAGATCTCGACGGCACGGACACCACGCCGATAAACAACACCGACACGACGGAGGCGGACGGCTCCAGTTCGGAGGTCGCGACGTCGGTCGCTAACCCGCCGCCTTCCGCCACGGTGGAGGCGCCCGTGCCGCCATCCGTCACTCCACCGGGAAGCGATGATACCTCCGCTCCGGAGCCGACGGACGACAATCCCATGGCTCCTTCCGGGTCCCCCCCGGCGGCGCCGCCAACCCCTCGACCGAACCCCGATCCGCCGCTCCAACCACAAGGCTCGAGCATTCGTCCGGGCTCGGGTCCCCTCGGTAACGAAACGACGTGCGACGCAAGCGACGATGACAGCAACGGTGTCAAAGACGACGTCGATGCGGACGGGGATAACGTCTGCGATTGCCTGCGGGTGGCCACGCTGGGGTTGCACGGCGAGTGGGGGGATGGCGACGTGATAACGGGCTGGTTCGCAGAGCGCTTGGAGCTACCAGTCGAACCCCTCGACGGCGAAGCCTTGAGCGCCGAGCGCCTGGCGCCCTATCAGGTGGTGTTGGTACGCGACGTGAGCACCAACCATAGCCCGGGCCTCTCATTTTCGGAGTCCGAAGTTAACGCATTGTGGAACTGGGTGCGTGATGGCGGCGGCCTGATGACGGTGATTGGATACTCCGACGCTGGGGAAGCAAGCAACGTCAACCGGCTGCTCGAGCCGTTCGGCCTCAGCTATGGCAGCGACCAAATCGTCCAGGGGCAAGGAGCGTCCGTACCAGTCACGGAGTGGTTCGAACACCCCCTCACCGCCGGCATCACCCAGGTCGGCGCGGACAACGGCTACCCCGCCGTAGGTCAGGGGTTAACCATCGCAGCTCGAGACGGCTTCGACCTAGGAAAGGCCGCGTCCATCGGTGATGGGCACGTGTTGCTCTGGGGCGACGAATGGATCACCTACGAAGGCGAGTGGCGTGACGACACGACCTACCAGGTGGAGCGCTTCTGGAAGAACGCGCTCCGTTGGCTCACACGAGTCAACGAATGCCAAGTCCCGCCGCCACAGTGATTGACCGCCGCGAAACGCCCAACGTCGGCTATCGGCAGTGAGCTCACCCGCTCGACGGTCCTTGCTCGGCGCGCGGGCCGCGCTCAGTAGAATACCTTGAGCTCGGCGAAACCCGCCGACAACACGGAATCGATGAGGCCCAGCAGCGTGCCGGGCGGACCCGAGTAGATTTCACCACCGACGCTGAGCAGGATGGTGTCGTCCAGCTTGTAACCGAGCTTCGGGATCGCCGCCCACTCTTTGGTCGTGAAGTTGACGAGGCCGAGCGCGGAGATGTTCAAAGAGTCGTGAAGGCCCGTCCACGCGAGGCGCAACGACGCGAGGTGTTGAAGCTCGGCGAGCTGCTGGAACAACATCTGGTTGGTTCCCGCCAGCGTTTGGAGGACCTGCGGCTCGGCAGCGCCAGCGCCGGTGCTCCACAGCTGATCCGGGTCGGCAGCGTTTTCGGGCGCGTCCTTTTGCCAGTCCAACGTGTAACGCCCGAGGTATTGCGCGATCACGCTGACATCACCGAACGTCGTATCCAGGCCGAGCGTGTATTGGACGTCGGGACGCGGCGCTTCGAGCAGTCTTTCGTAGTGGAGCGGCATGCGGTACGCGGCTTCACCGCGCAGGCCGAAACTTTCGCCCAACGTCGTCGAGAAGTCGAAACCGATGACGTGCTGCTTGTAAGCGGTACGGGAGATGCGCACTTCGGGTTGCCCGCCCTCGGGGATGGCATCGCCTGAGGTCAACGTCTGCAAGGTGAGCCCGGGTAACAAGCCGTAGCCGTACAAGTACGAAAACGACATGTCGATGGCCGACAAGTTGAGGTGCAACTTGCCCGCGTAGGTGCCACGCAAGAACTCGGGCTCTGGATACGTCGTCGAACCTTCGACCACGTACTTCGGATAGACGAACGGCGGCAACTCCACGGCGCGATACAGAGGCACCCAAACGCCTTCGAGACGCACGGGCTCCATGTTCAGAAACACGCGTGATGCGAAGTTGCCCACACGACGGTCGTCGTCGTGCGGAGAACGGATGCTCAGGTTGGTTGGCGTGAGGTTGTTCGTCGGGTTGAACCCATCGGCCTTGCCCCACACGATGATCTGTTGACCGAGGCGAATGTCGACCGGCCCGAGGTAGGCGTTGACGTAGCCCTCACGAAGCTCGGCTTCGTAACCTGGGTCCCCCCCCTGCATACCGTAGCGCAAACGCGTCTCGGCATAGGCGTCGCCGTAGTCCGTCCGTTTGGTGCGGAGCTGGAGCGACATCTCACCGTACGCCGCCTGCATGTAGCCCTGGCGGTACTCCGGGATCTTGCCCATGTAGGCCGTGCCACGCACGTAGCCCGAGAGCTCGAAGCGCTGAGGTGTCTCACTGCTGCCAGCGGTGGTGAGCTCGCCCGATGACGCTGCCTCGAACAAGCCCCCGCCGCCGCTCGTGTCCACTACTGCATCCGAAGAACCGCTAACGCTGGCATCGACCGCAGCCGTCGCGTCGGCTTCGGCGGCGGGATCGGCTGGTGCCTCGGCCGTTCCCGCCCCGTCGCTGGTGTCCGCCGGAGCCGACTCAGCGGCTGCGGCCTCTGGATTAGCAGCGGGCACGTCCGCACTCGGCTCTTGCGCGAGCGCCGTAGATGTCGACAACAGCAACGCGAATCCAGCAGACGATGCAACCAACCCGTTTAGCGCGCAGAGCTTCGACGCGCCGCGGGTGACCGAGCGCCGTGCCGCAAGGTCACGATACGAACGAGAGGTTGATACGACGAAGGGCTTGACCATTGGGCGTGCATCCAATCCTACCCGCAACGGGTTTGCAAGGGCTCTCTACTCGAGGGAGCGCTAACCTTTCGACCACTCACCGAGCACGGCCACTGCCGAGAACCCTGCCGCTGCGCTGCCGATGATGAATTTGTCCCCAACCTTGACCTCACGCTCCTGAAGCATTTGGTGAAACGCCATCGCTGGGCTGGCGCTCGCCGTGTTGCCGTAGGTGGTGTGGGAGTAGACCCCCTTCTTCGGATCGCCACCGATGTCTTCGATCATCTTGCGGACGATCACTTCACTCGGCTGGTGCAGGACGAAATGGTCGACCTCTTCTGGCTTCCAACCAATTTGACTCAGCACGTCACGCATCCACGGCGGAAGCAGCTTGCCGAGCCGCATCAACTCGACCGAAGATGACACGAACGTGCCATCGATCGGTGCTTGACACAGGTGCCAGTGTTTGGGAGCGCTGTACGTTTCGATGCCGACGATGCGGACGCCTCCACCGGGCCATGGCAAGCGCCGCAGCAAGAAACATGCAGCCCCATTGCCAACCGTTAGACCGGCGGACTTCATGTACAAGTCTTTGACGGTCTGAATGTCGTAGCTCAGGAAGTTACCCACCAGCTCGGAGGTGCAAACGAGTGCCGTTCGGTACCGGGGGTGGGTCGCGAGATAGCCGGCCGCGGCGCCCAGCGCCTCCATGTGACCGACGCAAGCAGCCGTCACGTCGAGCGCGTGGGTGCGCTTGATCCCGAGCATTTCGGCCACCTCCATCGCGGTTGCCGGCTCGAAG
>CBINDO010000477.1:0-3712 GCA_966249405.1 uncultured bacterium
AGCGCGTTTTTGCGGGCCTCGGTCAACCGACGAGTGGCCCGTTCCTACCGGAGTCGGGTAACCTCGATCCAACCGTACAGCCCTTGCCGTTCGATCTCGGACGGGCGCGCACGTTACTAGCCGAGGCGGGGTTCACCGACACCGACAAGGACGGACTAGTCGACAAAGTGATTGGCGGCAAGAAGACGCCCTTCGAGTTTACGTTGCTGATCTACGGGAACCGACCCGAGTACACGGCGCTCAGTAACATCTACAAAGACGACCTACTCCAAATCGGCATCAAAATGAAGGTGGAGTCGGCCGAGTGGAGCTTGATGCAGAAGAAGATGGACGAGAAGCAGTTCGACGCGTTCACGGGCGGCTGGGGGATGTCGTGGGACAACGATCCGTTCCAAACGTGGCACTCCTCCCAGGCCGACGTACCGAAGGGTTCCAATCGAGTGGGCTTTCGCAATCCGGAGGCCGACAAGCTGATCGAGTCTCTGCGAGAGACCTTCGAGCCCGAGCAACGACGCGCGATCTATCAGAGGATCCATCGCATCATCCACGAGGCGCAACCGTATACGTTCTTCTACCGTCGCGAGCGACCGTACTGCTGGCGCAGTAGCGTCAAAGGCGTCGAGTTCGCGATGAGCCGTCCGGAGGACGACTACTCGATGTGGTACTCCACGAGGACGCGTTAATCCGACTCCATTATGGGCGCGTACATCCTCCGCCGGCTATTGATCATGATCCCCACGTTCGTGGGGATCTCCGTGATCGTGTTCCTGGTGCTCAATTTGGCGCCGGGTCGTCCGGGGGCACAGCAGCGTGCCGACCTCGCTTCGGACGCCAACGCCGAGGGCACCCAAGAATCGTACCGGATCTTTCGAGAGCAATTTCACTTGGACAAGCCGACGTTGTTCAACACGCGGTTTTTGCTCACCGAGAGCGACGTCCGAGGCGAGGTGTCGAGGCTGGTTGCTGGCAGCGGGGCCACCTCGGCGGAACGCGTCCAGGCGCAGGATGCTTTGGAAGACTTTGGGGCCTACGCCGTCCCGCACCTCGTGACCATTGCCGAGAGAGCCCACGCGGCAGGGGAGGCAGAGCTGCGCGACATCGCCGTGAGCACCCTCAAACTCGCAGCTCGACGGCCGCTGGTCGATCCGTTTGCTGTTAATCCGAGCCAAGAGCTACGTGAACGCAACCGCGCCATCGACCTGGAG
Organism: uncultured bacterium; assembly: GCA_966249405.1. Taxonomy (GTDB): domain Bacteria; phylum Myxococcota_A; class Polyangia; order Polyangiales; family Polyangiaceae; genus SZUA-265. Next base: position 1,206 of record CBINDO010000477.1, read on the forward strand.
AACGCCGAGGTTCGCAACCTCGGGTACGCGAGGAACGCCACCGAGGCCGAAAAGGCTGCGGTGGTCCAGAAATGGCGCACCTGGTTCGAAGCGCGCCGAGCGCGGTTCGAGCTCACGAACGTGCAGAAAGTGTCGGCGTTTTTTCTCGACACGCGCTTCGCCCACTACTGGAAGAACCTGCTCCGGCTCGACTTCGGCGTGTCGTTGGTGTCGCGGGAACCGGTTCGCGCGACGCTGCTGGGCAAGCTCAAGTACTCGTTGTCCTTGTCCGTGGGTTCGCTGATTTTGGCTTACTTGATCTCGATCCCGCTCGGGATTTTTTCGGCGGTCAAGAAGAACACGACGCCCGACCGCGTGCTCACCGTCGCGCTCTTCATGATGTATTCGCTGCCGTCGTTTTTCGTGGCGACGTTGCTCTTGTTCTTCTTCTCGGAAGGCTCGGACTTCACGGCGTTGCGGTGGTTTCCCACCGGCGGCTGGCAGTCGACTGGGGCGGCGGAGTTTACTTGGCTCGAGCAAGTCGGGGACGTGCTCTGGCATCTCGTCTTGCCGTTGTTCTGTCTCACCTATGGTTCGCTCGCTGCGCTGAGCCGCTACATGCGCACCGGCTTGCTGGAGGTCATCCGATCGGACTACGTGCGAACCGCGCGGGCGAAGGGGCTGCCGGAGACGCTCGTCATCGGTAAACATGCGTTGCGCAATGGCCTGATGCCGATCCTGACGCTGCTCTCCGGCCTCTTGCCGGCGATCCTCGGTGGCTCGGTCATCATCGAGTACATCTTCGGGATCCCGGGTATGGGACTGTGGATGGTGAACTCCATCTACCAACGCGATTACAACGTCATCATGGCCGTGCAGTTGCTCTCCACGGTGCTCGTGTTGGTCGGTGTTCTCTTGACGGATCTGAGCTACGCGCTCGTCGATCCGAGGATTCGATACTCGTGAGCGCGACGCCCCCTGTGAACGGCGCGGAGAGCGTGCAGTCCGTCTCGTACCTGCAGCGAGTCTGGGCCCGGCTCCGACAGAACACGATTGCCCGCGTCGGGCTGCGGTGTATCTCGGCGTTGCTCGTGCTAGCCACGGTCGCTCCCGTATTGTCGCATGACCAGCCCTTTTATTGGGTCGAAGCGGGAGGTGTCACTTTCCCTTGGTGGGGCAGTCTGTTCAACCGGCTCGTCTTCGAGAACGGCGTCGACATCTACTTCAACCTCTTGCTCCTGGGCGCGCCGCTGTACGGCGTCGCGTTGTGGTGGCTGCGGCGTGGCCGGCGCAGCGGCAAGGCGAGTTTCCCATTCAGAGCACCGCTGCTTTTTCTCGTGCTTTTCCACCACGGCGTGTTCTTCGCGACCGTTCCCGAGCGCTGGCTCGCCGTCGACAACCCGCTGCACTACACTCGGCGCGTCGAGCAGTACGACGCTGCTGCAGGCCGCGGTGATGGGCATGGGGTGTTTCCGGTGTTGCCCTACGGCTACCGGCAGACGGACCCGGGGAGCAACTTGAAGCCCCCTAGCGGCCGTCACTGGCTCGGCACGGACACCGAAGGCCGGGACGTGCTGTCTCGCATGATCTACGGCACGCGGATTTCGCTGACCATCGGCGTGGTCGCGGTTTCCATCTACGTGACGATCGGTATCGTGCTGGGCGCCCTCGCCGGGTATTTCGGTGGCAAAGTCGACCTCTGGATTTCCCGTTTGATCGAGGTGATGATCTGTTTTCCGAGCTTCTTCCTGATCCTGACCATCGCTGCGTTGATCGAAGAGCGATCGATCTTTCACGTGATGCTGATCATCGGACTCACGTCGTGGACTGGCGTGGCGCGGTTGATCCGCGCCGAGTTTCTCAAGCACAGAAACCTCGAGTACACCCAGGCGGCAGTCGCGCTCGGCCTCGGTTCGCCACGGATCATCTTCCGACACATCCTGCCCAACGCAATCGCGCCGGTGCTCGTTACGGCGACCTTCGGCATCGCGACGGCTATCTTGGTGGAGTCGAGCTTGGCGTTCCTCGGAGTGGGTGATCTGACCGTCGCGAGCTGGGGAGACACGCTCAATAGCGGGCGCGTCGAGGGCAAACTCTGGCTCGTTCTGGCTCCCGGCTGCGCGATCTTCTTCGTGGTGAGCATCTTCAACCTGGTCGGCGAAAGTTTGCGCGACGCCCTCGATCCGAAGTTGGACTCATGAGCCCGCGACCTTTGCTCCGGCTCGACGACGTTGCCGTCGAATTCACGACCAGGCTCGGCGTGGTACGTGCCGTCGAGGGGGTCACGTGGACTCTACACGAAGGCGAGACGCTCGCGATCGTCGGCGAGTCGGGATCCGGCAAGAGCGTCGCTGCCATGAGCGTGCTGGGTCTCACTCAAAGCCAAGGCGGGAAGGTCACGCGCGGCTCCATTCGTTTCGGCGGTAACGAGTTGGTGGGATTGCCGCAGGAACAATGGCGGAAGCTCCGCGGCAATCGAATTGCCATGATCTTCCAGGAGCCGATGACGAGCTTGAACCCGGTGTTCA
>CBINDO010000478.1:0-3626 GCA_966249405.1 uncultured bacterium
GGTGGCCCCGACGCACAGTGCGGCTGCAGTGGGTTCGAATTGCCGTTATTTGGTTGCGCGATCGAGCTCTTCCAGCTGCTTTTGTTGTTCTTTTCTGCGCTCTTCCACGAGTTGCATGGTTCGCTTGGCGTCGTCGATGAGCTCGGTTGGCGTGGCGACCAGATCGTCGGTTTGGCCGGTACTTCTACGCAGCCAGCCTAGGTAAAACGCGCTGAGGACCGCGGCCAGGCCCGCCGTCAGCGCGATCGACACCACCACACGTTTGCCGAACGACGTCGAGCTGGGGCTGAGCAGCCAGCGCAGAATGAAGAATACTCCCAGACCCGTAGCGATCCCCAGCGCGAACGACGGGACGTGCAAGGAAGACAATGCGACCGGGGAGCTCGGGTGGCCGGTGTCGCTGTCACGGGGCCCGTCCCCGAGGAACTCCTGGAGAGTGCCTTGCAGCGGCGACTTGTCCGTGCCTTCGAAGAAGATGCGTTTAGCTTTGGGGCGCACCTCGGGTGGGAGTTTCTCCAGGCTGTCGACGAGCAGCACTCGCCCGTCGGGCCCCTCGTAGCGAAAGAAGACCTGATCGGGGGTTGCAGTGGTTGGTTCACTCATGACGGAAGCTCTCCTCGCGGCGAGACACCTTCGGCCGAGTTTCGGCGGGCGCGTACGCGGTCACATCCGCCGAATGTTGGGCCAAGTGAGGCACTCCGGAGCAAGATGCCGCACCCAACATGGCAAAAACCAGACCGATTACGCCCGAAGCCGGAAAAAAGTTGCGGCAGTTCCTGACCGGTGACGGCGCGTTTCGCGTGGTTCTGGCGGGTCTAGTGCTCGTGGCGCTCAGCGCGTTTTCGGTGGTGGACATCGAGCCGGGCCAAGCCGCGGTGCGGCTGAACAAGATCACCGGCGGTCAGTCGGCGGTGACGACACCCGGCTGGACGCTGCGCATCCCGTTCGTCCACACCGTGCACGTACTGGACGCAGCACCGCACACCTTCAGCATGCAAGGTGAACAACACGTCGACTCGCTGCACGTCGAGCGCCTGACGGTGCGAGCCAGTGACGGCTCCAACTTCCACTTCGAGGATACGACCATCATCTTCCAGCTACGGCCCAGCGACGCGGTGAACGCGGTGCGTGACAGTGGCCCCGGCGACGGCTACCTGATGTGGCTACGGCCCTACGTGCGTTCGCTGCTCCGCGACGAGTTTGGTCGTGAGAGCACCATCGACGTCTCCGACCCCACGACGTACGAGGCGGCCACTGCGCGCGCCAAGGACCGCTTGAACGAGGTCCTCAACCCCCACGGCGTGATGGTTTCGCAGCTCGTGACGCCGCGACCCAAGTTCAACGAGGCTTACGAGCAAGCCATCGAAGAGCGCAACGCGTTGGGTAACCAAGAGCAGGTGATCAAGAGCAACTTGGACCGCGCCGGGACGGAGCGCGAGCGCCGATTGGCCGAGGTCGACCAGGTTCAGAACCACCTCATCCAGGAGCGTCGCGCGACGTTGGAGAGCGACCTAGCCAAGGCCACTACCATGCAGGCGCAGGCCAAGCGTGAGACGGATACCTACCACATCGAGAAGATCGCGGCAGGTCAGGCCTCGTTGAGCGCCGCGCTCGGTGCCGCCAAGCAGCTCGAGCTCGAGCTCGACGCCAAGTACCAATCCCGCAAAGCCGAGATCGATGCGTTCCGGACCCAACCCGTCGAGCGTGTCATGGAGCGTTTGGCGACGCGACTCCAGAACGTGACCATTCACATTCAACCCTACGCCGACGACGCTGCCCCGCAGCGCCTGAACGTAGAAGGGGTGAGCCAATGAGCGAAACCAAGAAGACGACCGAGTCCACCCCTTCACGTTCGGCGCTGAATCGCGCGGCGAACGTCATCCTACTGAGCATCGGTGCGTTAGCGTTGGCGCGCGCCGTGGTGCTCACCGAGGTCGACGTCGGTCAAGTGGGGGTGCGCTACAACAACGCACTCGGCCTGCAAAAGGAAGACCTCCAACCTGGCTATCACCTGGAGCTCATCGGTCTGCAGCGCATTTGGCGGCTGCCCGCGAGTTACCTGACTTTGGACTTTGGTCGTGAGACGGCGTTATCCATCCGCACCAAAGACAACAACACGGTTACGGTCGACGTCGCGGTCCCGTACCGAGTCAAACAAGGTGAAGCTTGGCAAATCATGGACGCGGGCAACCACCTGCCCGATGGCGAGGGTCGGTTTCGGTTCGAGCGCTTCGCCGAACAGACGGCAACCGACGTGTTGCGTGGGCACCTGGCGCAGCTCCGCAGCGAAGACTTCTACAAGACGGACCGGCGTCTGGAGGTGGCGGGCTTGGCGCTGAAGGCCTTGAACGAGAAGTTGGCGGCCTACCACTTGGAGGCCAACACCGTGCTCATCCGCGCCGCTTACTTCCGTCCGGAGTACGAGACGCAGCTCGCGCAAATCCAGCTGAACGAGCAGCAAAAGCTGCTCGACGGTGCGAAGCAGGCGGTCGCCACCAAGCAGCAGTCACTCGACAACTTCACGCAGCAAACCAACGCCCTGGTGGCCGCCAAGGAGCAAGACTGGGGCAAGCGCATCGCCCAGCTCGACCGCGCGTATCAGGTCGGGCTCGTCGATACGGGCGAAGACCGCGCCCCGGGTGCGGCTCGCAAGAAGCTCAACGCGCTGCCAGCGGAAGAGCGGGCGGCTCTGGTGAAACAAGCTGCGGAGCTGTTCGGTATCCAAGAGGATCGCATCACCGACGGTCACTTGCTCGGTATCAAGAACATCGAGGGTGAGACAACCGAATACTCGCAACGCGTCGTCGCAGAGGCTGACGCCGTCTCGGCACGGTTGTCGGCCGAAGGTGAAGCCAAGATCTCGTTGATCAAGGGAGCGTACGAGGGCAAGGTCAACCAATTGCTCAACTCCCCGGCTGGGCGCGCCTACGTCGGCTACAACGCAGCCGACAAGGTGAACTTCGCGAGCGACCTCACGTTTCAGTCCAAAGACGGCATCCCCTCCGTGTTGCGCCTGGGCGACTTCGCCAAGCGTTTCATCGGCCAATGAAGTTGTGACAACCTGCCATGGTTACCGTGGCAAAGTGACTCGAAGTGCCGCCGCCCGTCTAGTCTAACGGGACTACTTGCGCCAAATCCCGCTTGGACTCGGCACACCGCTTACGGTTACACTCGGCGTGTGGGGAGTCAGGTTTACAAGGGGCACGCGGAGTTATTCGAGAGCATTTTTGCCACAGCCATCGACGGGATCATCGCCATCGATGAGCTAGGCATCGTCCAGAGCTTCAACCCAGGTGCAGAGCGCCTTTTTGGTTACCGCGCGGAGGAGGTGGTCGGCCACAACGTCCGGATGTTGATGCCGTCTCCGGATCGCGAGCGCCACGACGGCTACCTGACCAACTACCGGACGACGCATCAGGCGAAGATCATCGGCTTGGGGCGCGAGGTCGTGGCCCTGCACAAGGGCGGTGAGCAGATCCCGATCCACCTGGCGTTGAGCGAGGCGGTGGTGGCCAACCGCAAGATGTTCGTCGGCATCTGCCGCGACATCCGTGAGCTGGCGCGGGCGCGTGCCGAGGTCGAGTCCGTGCGCGCGCGGAACGACGCGGTGCTCGATTCGGCGGTCG
>CBINDO010000479.1:0-3601 GCA_966249405.1 uncultured bacterium
TCGCCTACGACAAGCGCGCGATCGTGCGTGTTCCCGCGCCCGTCCTGGCGGAAGTGTGTCGTGGGGTTCGCTACGACTCCGCCGTCAACCATTTGCTCAACAACCCAGGCATCTGCGTCGCTGAGCTTACTCGACTCGCAGCTCAACAGGCCGGGCATATGCTCGCCAAGCACAAGCTCTCCTCCGCCCACGCCGTTGACGCTTTCGTCGTCGCAACGGCCCTCCAATTCGACACCGCCGTCATCGCCACCGGCGATCCCAAGGACATCGAGAGACTCGCGGCTCCATTCTCAACCATCGGGATATTGGCTCTCTAGCAACGGCAGCTGTGCTCAGTCGGCTAACAAGCGCTTTCAAGCCAAGGCTGCTGGCAAAGAGCTGACCAGTCTTCTCTTCGTCCTGAACTCTTGCCTCGGCCGCCGCTCTTTCACTCCCGTTGGTCGTGGCGGCCGGTTCCCGCCCCCCGATAGTGTCTTGCTTGGCAGCAGATGGGCGAGCCGTTATGCGAACTGTCGAGCCCCTACGAAGTCCACGGAGTCGCTTTGCCACCAGACGAATCATCGAAGCGGTGGCAGCCTCGCGACAGCATCGTTCAGCGACAACCGACCCAACCGCCACGTCGCTCGTTTACCGTCAAAGATTTACCAGCGATTGCACTTGGCAAATCCGCCGGCGCCGCTGCGTTTCATTGGGCCAAGCGACTCAATCTTCGCTCGCGGCATGCGTCACGAAACGCTCCCAACCGGATCGCCTCACTGACGTCGCCCTGCTTGCGCCAATGGTGGCCGTTGCCACCGGACCCGGCCTCTGCTGGCTGACTCCGGCGTCCGACGGTCGAGGTCGCGGCACATCGTCGGGGGTAACACCTCAATCTTCCTGCGAGCCGTCGTTGGCCGCACAGGGGGTCGCTCCGCGGCCGACGGCAGCTGAGCAGTTCAGCTCAATCGGTCGCCTTGCGGACGTCGTCGCCGAGTTCGTCGAGAGCGTCGTCGATGTCGCGGCCGAGTCTGGTGACGGCCTCTGACATCTCGGCTTTTGCACCGTTCCACTCTTCACCGGCTTTTTCACCGATCGTCTTGGCCTTCGCCTGGAGGGCGTCGCGGCGCGCCTCGAGAGCCCGCGCGCGAGCGTTCAACTCTTGTTTGGCGTCCTCCGGTGCTTCTGCCGCTTCGCGCTGCAGCTTGGTCAACTTGGCGTTGAGGTCGTCGAGTTGGACGTTGGTCTTCGTCTGGAATGCTCGAACGTCACTTTCGAGGCCGCGTTTTGCGGCCTTCAGTTCATCTCCGGCGGCTTTGGCGTGGTTGACGGCCGTGGACAGCACCTCGTCCGCGTCCGCTTCCAAGCCTTCCTTGGTGTTCTTGCAGCCGAATGCGGTAACGCCGAGAACCAGGATGAGCGGGAGTGTCTTCATGCGATGCCTAAGGTTGTCACCGAGCCATTCCTCGGCAAGGCCAGACAGACTGGCTTCCGTGGGCCAGCACGGCAGGCGGATGTGGCAAAAAGTGACTGCCCGACGGCTTCCCCGGCCAAATGGCGCCGCGCTAGGGCCGTCGCGGCAAACCGCAAGGGGGCCCTTGGGGAAATCGTGTGAGCATCGCCGAGGGTGCGGTGTGGAGTCACCAGCCGGTCGCCGATGACGTCGGTGATACACCTACGGTTTGCACGCGTTACACGGTGTTTCACGGACATCCTGCAGTGCGCTGAATCGATCCAAGGATGCGATCCAAGAGCGAAAAAAAGGATGCATCGCTACGTCACAGCGGTTCACAGTCGAGCCCCGGGCGTTGCACTAGACTGGCAATTTCCATCGCGCCTTTCTTGGGCCAAAATCGTTTCCAATACCCGGGCCAGGTCGTGGCGGTTCTGAGCATTGAGTGGGCATGATGCGCCGTAAAACTATCGTTGCGTACGCGCTCGTTGGCCTTGTAGCAGCCTGCTCGGAGGCGCCTCCCTCTTGGGACACCTCGAGCCCAACGGTCACGCCAACGACCGACACCCCCGTGACTCCGGGCACTCCAGTCCAGCCCGGCACCAGTTCGCCTTCCACGCCTTCCCCCACCACGACCGTGCCCGGGGTCACCCCGACTCCCCCCGGCACCACGACAGCCCCCCCCGAGGGCGAATACACTCCAGTCATCAACCCCGACGGGTCCGTCGCGCGGCCCATGTGGCTCACGGGTGACATCGCGACCACTCGGTTCGCGCGTCTCACCAACGAGCAGTGGCAACGCGCGGTCAAAGACTTGTTGCGTCTTACCGAGCTGCCGACCCGTGAGTCTCAGTTCTTCGAGACGATCGGGGCTGGCGCTACCGACTTCGTGAACGACCAGTCGCGCTTGCAGATGAGCAATACTCAGTGGGTTCAGTTCCAAAGTGCCGCCGAGTCATTGGCGCAACGCGTGTCCGCCACGGACGCCGCGATGCAGGTCGTGCACGCGCCGAGCGAGCCGGAGACGTTCGTACGCGACTTCGGTTTGCGCGCGTTCCGCCGTCCGCTGCGCGACGACGAAGTGGCCCGCTATGTAGCCGTGTTCGAGACGGGCACGACGCTCAGCGGTGACCAGAGCGAGTTCACGAAGGGCGCAAGCCTCGTGGTCGAGACGATGTTGCAGAGCCCCAACTTCCTCTACCGCACGGAGGTAGGTGAAGCTGGAACCCCGCTGAGCGGTTACGAACGCGCCGCGAAGTTGTCCTTGTACATTCTGCGGACGACGCCCAGCGACGAGTTGCTGGCCAAAGCAGCCCAGGGCGCACTCGACACGGTCGAAGGCGTCGTCGCCGAAGCACGCGCGATGTTGGAGACGGACGAGGCCGCCGCGACGTTCCGCGACTTCCACGCCGAACTCTACGAGCTGAATCGCTTCCGCAGCATCTCCAAGAGTGATCCGGTGTTTACCGAAGCGGTGGCTACCGAGTTGGTCGCTGCCTCGGAGGCGTTTTTCGACCGCGTCTACCGCGAGGGTCACGGTTTGAGTGAGATCTTGACCACGCGTCAAGGTTTCGTGGGGCCTGCCACCGCCCAGTTCTACGGGATCTCGCCGGCGCCCCAGACGTTGGTCGAGATGGAGCTTCCAGAAGAGCGCGCGGGCTTCTTCACCCAGCTTCCGTACCTCATGTACTTCGCGCGTGACATGCAGAGCTACGGGATCTTGCGCGGCGTGCACATCAATACCGAAGTGTTGTGCGCGAAGCTGCCCGAGCTAGGCATGGCCGCGCCGCCCTTGCCCGAAGTGGAGTACGTGACGAGCCGCGAGTACATGGAAAAGGGTACGGTGTGCGGCGGGACGTGTCACACCGAGTACATCAACCCGCTCGGCTTCTCGATGGAGAACTTCGACGGTTTGGGTCGCAAACGTGAGCTCGACAACGGCGTGCCCGTCGACACCACCGGCAGCTATCCGTTCGTTGGTGGAGAGACTCCGTTCTCGGACGCCGTCGACTTGATGCACACGATCGCCAGCAACGACATGGCACACGAGTGTTACTCGCGTTACATCGCGAGCTACGGCCTGGGTCGTACGCTCGGCGCCAAAGATTACGACTTGGTCAAGGATTTGGCGAGCAAGAGCCTGGGGAGCAACGCATCCACCAAAGAGCTCAT
>CBINDO010000480.1:0-3591 GCA_966249405.1 uncultured bacterium
CGCAGGTGCAGGGGCGCTGGGTATGGGCGCCGGCGCGGTGTTGTTCGTGCTCGCTAAGAGTGACAGAGACGAGTCATTGCGGCTCGGCTGCGATACACACGCCGTTTGCACAACGACAGACGGCTTGAACGCTGCCGACAACGCGCGAATCGAGGCCGATTGGGGTACGGGACTGGTTTACGGCGGCGGCGCATTGATGCTCACCGGCGCGGCCGTGTACTTGATAGACGCCCTCGGCGACACGCCTCAACGCTCCGACATGGCGCGTTCGTCTCGCGCCGTGCACATTGCGCCTCAGCTTGGAGTGGGGGGCGGCGGGGTCGCAGTTGTTGGACCGTTCTAGCTTTGGTGATTACGCGAAGGTGGCCGACCCAGAAAGCGCCGTCGACAGCCTGACAAACGTTAACCCATCCAATCCCCTCTCGTCCAAACCCTGATCGAGCGCAATCGCAAGCTCTCAACGGCTCGACTTGCCCGTCTGCTTGTCTGACTCCGTCGGCGTGCCAGCGCCAGGGTTGGACGCAAACGACGATGCCCTCAGCATTGAAGTCCTACTGGACCGCTCGTGAACAGGTGATGCGGGACATTAGGAATACGCCTACCATCAAGTCACCATGACCGACGACGCAACCAGCGCCAATGAAGCGCACTCGCTGCCGATCGAGTACCGGTTGCTCGGTAGTCAATTCACCAAACTGCACGGTGCGCACGGACGAGGCTGCACGGGGTAGCGCAGTAAAGCCGCAAGAATCGAAGAACCGAGAGCCCGCCCTCAGAGAACACAACGCACCCAGCTTGACGCCGTCACTGGACCACCGCTCGTGGCGCCATTGAAGAACTCCACGCGCCACGCAGCTTCGAGCGCGCCAACGTAGACAGACCCCGTCCAGTACGTGCTGGCTCGCGTTTCCGGAAAAGCGCTAGTGTCGATGAGGGGCGCAACATCGCGTGAATCATCGACCAAGGTCAGCAGCTCCTTGACCGTAGGTAGTCGCCATCCGCTGCCGCCTAGACTCAAACTTGCGCAGTACGCCTTGGCGCCCTCCCATGTGTAGGTTTGCGCCGAAGTGACCTGTTGCCAAGTCAAACGCGTGCGCTCGTCACGCACCACACCGATGCTTGGAAAAGTGTAACGCCCCTCCGGTGCGGCAGCCCTGCCACTCGACGCGTTGACCACGACGCCCAAAGCAAACGCTACCATGACTCCGAGCCCGTGCCGGTTACCGCGCATGTCCATGCAATCGGAAGGTAAACAGCCCCGGCAGGTTCCGGCAAGAACAATGGAACATGTCCGCTCGTTTCTCGTTGCCCTCAGACCCCAGCGCTACGGTCACCGTCTGGCCCTCGAGACCATCTCTCTCGCAGACAGCGCCACCTGAGTTGGTTTTCGGCGGCTCGACGCCGAGCGCGAGTATCCGTTTATCTCACCACACAGGGCCCCGAGGGGGAACGCCTCGTAAGTAGGATTGAACATCGACAATTGATCGCCTCGTCGGGTTCGCAGGTAGCTCGATTGTCGAACCGCCCGTCCTCAGCGAACACAACGCACCCAGTTCGTACCCGTCACACTTCCGTTGTCCGCGCTCCCGCCGTAGAAATGTACGTCCCACGCGTTGTCGGAAGGCGCGACACAGGCGGAAGCACTCCAATATGGTGCGGGTTGCGTCGCTGGAAAGGCATCGACGTCAATCGCCGGGTTAACGCGGCTATGGTCCAACAACGAAACCAACTCGATCCGCGTCGGCAAACGCCAATCGGCGTGCCCTCCCAGGCCCAATCCCTCGCAGTAGCTCAACGCATCTGGCTGGGTGTACGTATCTGCGCTGGTGGAGCGTTGCCACATCAAGCCGGTAACTTCGTCGGTAACGGTGTCGTCGTCGGCCGGGACCGTCCCCTGGTCGTTGATGGTGTAGGAAAGTGGGTTGGGCGCACCCAAAACCTCGCCGCTGTTGGGCATGGGCCACGCCGCCCATGCGTGGCTGCATCCGCCGTTGACGCAACGGCCCACAGAAAGTGCGTCGCACACGGCCGTGTCTTCACAGCTTTCGCCGCAGCTTTGGTTTGATGTTAGGTCTGTCTCACAAACTTGCGCATTGTCGTCACAATCAGCCTGCGGAAAAACGCATGCTAATCGTGGCTCACCGCTCGAGATCGGGGCGGCGTCGCCAGTGGTAACGGAACTGGCTGTGCCGTTCGCCCAATCGTGCTCCGCACTACTCACGCCTGGTTTCCCCGCGTCGGAGACACTGGTGGTGACCGACGCCTCGCTGGCACGATCCGTGCTGGCTTCGCGCCCACTGTTATCAGAAGCAGCGTGCCATGACGTACTCACAACCACCGCATCGGTTGGGTTGCCCCCAGCATCCTCCCCCATGGCGCCGCTGATGCCCACCTCTGCAACCGACGTGGGGTCGAACGTCGCGCCGCTACTGGGTGAACCAATACCAGACGAAGGGGCGCCAGATGAACCGTTGCTGCTAGGTGTGGCGTCACCGTCCGCCGCAGCATCGGCGGTGGGCGCGCTCGCTTCGCCAGCTTCCGCCAATTGGCGCAATCGAGCCTTCTTGTAGCCCACCAGATTGCCGCAACTCGCCGTCGCCAAGACGGCTCCGAGGCACAGCGAGACCACGGGCCCACGTCCGACCACGGAACACCCGCCAGTCGCGTTCGCGTCAAATGCGCTTCCGTGAACGTTGTGGGCCGCTTGGGCAAGGAACTTCAGCATGGTAGGGCACTTCACGCGGACGCCAACAGTAGAGGTCGCAGCGGCCACACCCTACCCCGCGGAGGGTCCAACGCGCAAGCCAGAGCTCAAACGGGCAACCCCGACTTGGAGCGACGGCGCACGTGACAATATCACCCACCAGGCAGTGAAAAGGCCCACCTGCGACTTGCACTGAATGAGCACGCTTTCTAGCGCTCATCAACACTGCTCACGTTCTTGGCCGTTTCACGCCTTTGAGCCCCAGTCGGCCAAGGCGCTTGGCCATCTTTCCTAGAAGTGACTTCAGTTGGCGCTCCACTATGTCGCGGTTGACGTTCAGCACTCGCGCTGTCTCACTAACCGAAAGTAGTTTACCCCAAAAGGTGCCCGCGCATTCCAGACTTTGGCCACGCTCCTTGGGGCAAGAGTGAGACATCGGAAAGTCCACTCCCCAGTAAGTAAGAAACAGCACGAGCTCGTCATACGTCAGGCCATCGAGCACACGGTTGAGTAGCGCTTCTTCCTCACCGAGCGCGACGCGTTCCTCCGGCGAAAGGTGAACAGTTGAGGTCAGGTCGTCGGGCTCGATTTTGCCAAACAGCGGCCGAAACGCCTTCCGCCGATTCTTGGCTGTGTTGTACGCAAACCCGATGAGCCACTTCTCCAGAGCAGAGTCACCACGAAAGCTCGCCCGGTTCTCCCAAGCCTTTTCGAATACGTTCTGCACGAAGTCACTACTCTCGTGGGAAGGCACCCTGCCAATTCGTATCCCGATGAAGCGCACCACTTCACCCAACTGGACATACATGGCCGTGAAGTCGTTCTTGCCAGGATGAAGCAGCACGCTCAGACCCAACCTATTCAATTGCTCGGCTTCCACAGCTTCT
>CBINDO010000481.1:0-3561 GCA_966249405.1 uncultured bacterium
GGGCAGCGCGGTGGCCTCAACGCCGAGCTGCGTCAGCGCATCGCCGCCGACAGCGAGGTCAAGGTCCGTGCCGGACTCTTGATGGCGGAAATCGCAAAACGCGAAAACATCAAGATCGGCGACAAGGAAATCGAGGAAGGGCTGGCCGAATTGGCTGCCCAGTCTGGCAAGAACGTCGCCAAACTTCGCGTCGAGTACCGCGAGCCGAAGAAGCGTGAAATGCTGATCGGGATGATTCTCGAGAACAAGGTGCTGGACATTATCGAATCGAAGTCCAAGATCACCGAGGCTACCGAATAAGTCTCCCAGCGAATTCAGTGTGATGGGTCTTGGGACGTATTGTGGTTCCAAGACCCTTTCTGTTTTATACACCCCCACCGTTACATCCTGCTGCGACTTCCCGCAGCTCTTCCTTCAGCCCGCATTTTGGAGGGACCGTGATCCGATACCCCGAGAACCGAACCCAAGCGCTCAACGTCCTGGAACGCACCCACGCTGGTGTGATCTACCCCCACGTCGTCGAGACGACTCACCGCGGTGAGCGAACCTGGGACATCTTCAGCCGACTCCTCAAGGACCGTATCGTCTTTCTGGGCAGCGCCGTGGACGATGACGTCGCCAACATCATCGTGGCGCAGTTCCTGTTCCTGGAGAGCGAAGACCCGGACAAGGACATCCAGCTCTACATCAACTCGCCCGGTGGCGTCGTCACTGCCGGTCTCGCGATCTTCGACACCATGCAGTACGTGCGCTGCCCCGTGAGCACCATCTGCATCGGTCAAGCAGCGAGCATGGGCGCGCTGTTGCTCGGTGCGGGCCAGAAGGGGAGCCGTTATGCGCTGCCCAACGCGCGCATCATGATCCATCAGCCGCTCGGCGGGGCTCGGGGTCAGGCCACGGACATCGAGATTCAAGCCCGTGAGATTCGTCACACCAAGGACCTCATCACGCGCATCTTGGTCGACTCGACCGGCCAAACCCGGGACAAGATCGCCGCGGACATCGAGCGCGACTTCTACATGAGCGCCAACCAGGCCAAGGAGTACGGTCTGATTGACCAAGTGTTCGAGCCCAAGAGCCGCCCCAAGGCCAAAGGCTGAACAAACGGTCCCAAGTCATCGGCCACAGGGCCGGTGGAGTGGGGCAATCCTGAAGGTCCGCCGCGGCGTAAGCCCCTCAAACCCTTTCGGAAAGCCAGAGGGTAACTAAGGCTTCGCTCGCGTCGGGCCGTTTGCTTGCAGTGAAGGCCGGCCAGTTTTAGACTGATCCTAGTTTGCGGTCACACACTAACCTTCGATACTCAACACCCACCCACAACTGACGCGAGGCTCGACGTGGAGCGACGGCGCGACGATACCAACGGAAACCTATGTTGCTCTTTCTGCGGCAAATCGCAGAAGGAAGTAAAGAAGCTCATTGCCGGGCCAACGGTGTACATCTGCGACGAGTGCATCGCCCTGTGCAACGACATCATTGCGGAAGAAGTAGAGAAGGACGAACCGCACGGTGGCAGTGAGCCGATGCCTCGCCCGGACGAGATCAAGGCGATCTTGGACGAATACGTGGTGGGGCAAGAACGTGCGAAGAAGATCCTCAGTGTAGCGGTGTACAACCACTACAAGCGGATCGACTCCCGCATCGCTTCCGACGACGTGGAGCTCACCAAGAGTAACATCTTGTTGCTCGGCCCCACGGGTAGCGGAAAGACGTTGTTGGCGCAGACCCTGGCGAAGATCCTGAAGGTCCCGTTCGCCATCGCCGACGCCACCACGCTCACCGAGGCCGGTTACGTCGGTGAAGACGTCGAGAACATCATCGTGCAGCTGCTGCAGAACGCCGACCACGACGTGGAGCGCGCGCAGCGCGGCATCGTGTACATCGACGAGATCGACAAGATCAGCCGCAAGAGCGACAACCCCTCGATCACCCGCGACGTTTCCGGCGAGGGCGTGCAGCAGGCGTTGCTCAAGATCATCGAGGGCACGGTCGCCAACGTCCCGCCCAAGGGCGGGCGCAAACACCCACAGCAAGACTTCTTGCAGATCGACACCTCAAACATCTTGTTCATCTGCGGTGGTGCGTTCGTCGGTCTAGACGAAATCATCCAGCGACGCATCGGCGAGAGCCGCCTCGGTTTCGGCGCCGAGATCAAGAGCAAAAACGAGATGAAGCTCGGCGAGTTGTTCCGCCAGATTCAGCCCGAGGACTTGCTGAAGTTTGGCTTGATTCCGGAGTTCATCGGTCGTTTGCCCGTCGTGGCTACGCTCCATGAGCTCAACGAAGAGGCGCTCATCGACATCCTCAGCACGCCGAAGAACAGCCTCGTCAAGCAGTTCCAAAAGCTGTTCGAGATGGACGGCGTGAAGGCGACGTTCACCACCGGTTCTCTGCAGGCGATTGCTCGCAAGGCTTTGGCCCGCGAGAGCGGGGCCCGCGGGCTGCGCGCCATCATGGAAGAGAGCATGCTCGACATCATGTACGAGGTGCCCTCGGTCCGCGGCGTGAAAGAGGTCGTGGTCAACGAAGACGTCATCAACAAGGGCGAACGTCCCCTGGTGGTGTACGAAAAAGAGAAAGAACTTGCCGGCGCCTGAAGGCGTCGTGCCAGAGCAGAGTGGTCCCGCCCCGTGGGGTGGGACCAACCGCCCAGTTCCGCCCGCGGTTTGCGTCGGCGCATGGGACGTTCGTGCGTGACCGCGGCGCAAGCCGTTTGGTCGTTCGGGCCGGCACGAGGTCTTTACCAGTAGTGGCTTTGACCTCGGGAGGTTAAGCTTCCGAGAGGCGGGCCTCGTTTTGTGAGGCCGCGGTGCCAGGGCATCCGCGCTGCGTCGGCGTTTGAACCAGACAAGACTGAAGCTGAAAATACGATGTTCTTCAAACCTGATAACGAAAAAAGTTCGAATCGCCGTGCGCTGCCGGCGTTGCCGCTGCGGGACATCGTCGTGTTCCCGCACATGGTCAGCCAGCTGTTCGTCGGGCGCGAGAAGAGCATCGCGGCGCTCGACGAGGCGATGACGCGCGAGAAGGAAATCTTCCTCGCGGCGCAGCGTAACGCCAAGACGAACGATCCGACGCCCGAAGACATCTATCAAGAGGGTACGATCGGAACGATCGTTCAGCTGCTTCGCCTCGCGGACGGGACCGTGAAGGTCCTCGTCGAGGGCCAGAAGCGCGCGCGGGTCAAGCGCTTCGTCGAGACCCGCGACTACTTCTTGGTGGAAGTCGAAGAGGTGGCCGAGACGGGTGAGGTCGACGTCGAGGTCGAGGCGCTCATTCGCAGTGTCCAGAGCACGTTCGAGATGTACGTGAAGTTGAACAAGAAGGTTCAACCCGAGGTCTTGATGAGCGTGCAGAGTATCGTCGATCCGGCGCGACTGAGCGACACGATCGCCGCCAACTTGCCGACCCTCAAGCTCGTCGACCGTCAGGGACTGCTCGAGATGCCGGACGCGCGCAAACGCCTGGGCAAACTGTACGAGCTGATGCAGGCCGAGATCGAGATCCTGCAGGTCGAGAAGAAGATCCGCTCCCGCGTCAAGAAGCAGATGGAGAAGACGCAGA
>CBINDO010000482.1:0-3497 GCA_966249405.1 uncultured bacterium
CTCACCACCATCTTCGGCAAGCTGAACGTGAACTCACGCGCGCAAGCGATCGTCTTCGCACGCGACCATGGGCTGTTGGATGCAAAGAGCGGCTGAGTAAAACCGTTGGGACGTTTGTCCCATCTTCCCCTGCAGCGGATTGAGGCTCCTGCCTCAGGCAAACATGCGCCCGGTCTCGTAAAGTGTCGGCGACTACTTTCGAGGTGCACGACATGTTCAAGCGAGTTTCCGTCTTCCTCTACGGCGTGGTGAGTTACCTCGTCTTCTTCGTTACGTTCGTGTATACCCTAGGCTTCGTCGGCAACTTGGCGGTGCCCATCACCTTGGACGGAGCAGCCCGCGTGGCGACCGGTCGAGCCTTGCTCATCGACCTACTGCTGCTCGGGGCATTCGCAGTGCAGCACAGCGTCATGGCCCGCCCGTTCTTCAAACGTTGGCTCACACGTTTCCTGCCGGAGTCTGCCGAACGCAGCACCTACGTGTTGTTCTCGAGCCTGGCATTGATTTGCCTGTTCGTCTTTTGGCAGCCGCTTGGCGGCGTCGTGTGGGACGCCCAGAATCCCGTGCTGCGCTCGGCGCTATATGGTTCGTTCGGCTTGGGTTGGTTGTTGGTGCTGGGCTCGAGTTTCCTCATCAATCACTTCGACCTGTTCGGTCTCCGTCAGGTGTGGTTGCAGTTGGTGCGCAAGCCGTACACTCGGCTCGAGTTTGGAACGCCCGGGCCGTACAAATTCGTGCGCCACCCGTTGTATCTCGGTTGGCTGCTGGCGTTTTGGTCCACCCCGACGATGACCGGCACGCACCTCTTGTTCGCGCTGATCACCACCGTGTACATCCTGACGGCGATTCGATTCGAGGAGCGAGACTTGGTCGATACCTTGGGCGACGACTACCAACGTTACCGGGAGCAAGTACCCATGATTCTGCCGTTTGGCGGCGGATCGCCGCCCAAATGAACGGACAGCGCGAGCTTCACTCTGCGGTCCGCTGGCCTCCAGCAAGCCATTGCTGAATGGAGTGGCGCCTGATATGCTTGGCTCCGCTGAACGGTCTCGGAAAGTGTGCAGTCCTTTCGGGTTGCTTTGCGCAGTTGAATCAAATGCCGCTGGGTTACCAGCGATCTTGCTCGCGGCTCCCGACGGAGCGGAGAGAGGTGAGGTCGCCCCATGGGTCGCAAGAAGAATGGCAAGCGTGTCGCGGGTTGGCTTGGGCTCTGCCTCGTCGCGGTCGCGCTGCTCGCAGGCTTCAATATCGGCCGGATCGTAACCTTCGCAATGACCCCGAGCGTGACGTTCGACGCCCAGTCGCCGCCGCCAGCCCCGGACTACGCCAGCCCCGGGAGTTGGAGCGCACTTCCAGAGCGCGAAGATTCGGCAGACCGAGCGCCGACGGGCGCAGCCGCGGTCGATCAACTCCGCGCCAGCGTGGACGTCTTCTACGTCCACCCGACGTCGTATGTCGGCAGCCGTTGGAACGCCTCGACGGACGACACCGCTCTCAACGATGCCACCGATCGCGTGGCTACGGGAATTCAGGCGACCGCGTTCAACGGTTGCTGTGCGGTGTACGCGCCTCGATATCGACAGGCGAACGGGACGGCGTTCACCCACCCCTCTAGCGACGGTGACCGCGCCATAACGCTCGGATACGCGGACGTGCGTCGTGCGTTCGAGATGTTCAACCAGCGGCGGGGCGTGGACCGCCCGTTCATCCTCGCGGGGCACAGCCAAGGCTCAGTGATAGCCCAACAGTTGTTGCACGACGTCATCTCGGGCTCGCCCCTTCGGAGCCAACTCGTGGCGGCATATTTGATCGGCGCTGGGATCACTTCCGCTGAGCTCCGCGAACGGGTCCCGGATGTGCCCGTGTGCGGTTCGGCCCAAGACCATCATTGCGTCGTCGCGTGGAACGCCAGAGGACCTGGATACGTGCCGACGGAGTACGATCTGCACCGTGAGGACGCGCGCGACTGGGTGTGTACGAACCCCCTTTCATGGCGAAGTGACGGCGCGCCTGCGCCGCGGGAGGCCAACCTGGGCGCTGTATTCATGGAGACAGACGA
This sequence comes from uncultured bacterium, assembly GCA_966249405.1. Classification (GTDB taxonomy): domain Bacteria; phylum Myxococcota_A; class Polyangia; order Polyangiales; family Polyangiaceae; genus SZUA-265. Next base: position 2,063 of record CBINDO010000482.1, read on the forward strand.
TCGCGCACCGAAGGTCGTATTCGCGAACGCCAGCTGTCTAAACGGCGCGCTCGTCGTCGCTGACCTCGGCGCCATACCTCGCGACCTCCCTAGCCGCATCCTCGACCACGTGATGGGAAGCGGGAACTATCACGCCATCGAGTACCAGCTCTTCTTCATGAATCTCCGTGAAAACGCCAAAGTTCGTGCAGCCGCGTTCGCCGCTGCGCATGCGGAGTCGCCGCCGTGACATCCCGCGCGTTCCGGCGCTATGCAATGAACTGCGGCCTGCTGCTCGTGCCAGCGATGGTTTGGAACGTCGCACTTGCCGAGCAACTCCCTCCTGCCTTCTCACGCGGCGAGTTTTGGCGCGAGATCCCTCCACTGTTGGCCTTCGCCGAGAACACCCTCCGAATCGTCGTGTTCGCTCTCCCATTCTTCATGCCGCTCGACCTTGCGGCGCCAACTAGTAGGCGTGCGCTGCTGATCTATGCCTCGGGTACGCTGGTATACTTCGCGAGTTGGTTGGCCCTGATCTTCTGCCCGGCTTCGAACTGGTCCACCAGCGCTCTGGGATTCACCGCACCGGCGTATACGCCTCTCCTTTGGCTTCTTGGCATTGCACTCCTCGGGCGGGAGCTGTTTTGGGGCAGACGCTACCGCTGGTGGATGTACCTCGTGCCCGCTTTGGCGTTCCTGGCTACGCACGTTGCGCACACGACAATCGTCTATGCTCGCAGTCGGTAGCGCTGCGGGAGGGCGTTTACGCTCGCAGTCGAGGGGAGCGTTCTGAGCGGACGCGGGACTTCGACCATGGCCGTGGCTAGCCAGCGCCGAGACGCTCGATCCAGTATCGCCGAGTTGGCACTTGCTGATCGGAACTTTCGAAGTTCGACTCGAATACACCTCCGGCACCCTCGATGATTCGCCTGGACGCGACGTTATCCTCGTCACAAGTTACCAGCACTCTTCGGATCCCCAGCTCGGAAGTCAGCTCCAAGCCCCTTTTCAGGAGCAGTTTACCGAGACCGCGCCCGCGGTATTGTGGAAGCACCCCGTAGCCAATGTGGCCTCCCCGATTCAGCAGCGACGCATTGAGCCAATGGCGCACCGAGACGCGCCCGGCGAGTCGCCCCTCGAGCGTGACGATCTCGAACGTCGCAGCAATCTCGTCAGGACCTAGGCTCTCACCCCTTCGCTGGGCTCGTGCCAGCCACTCCGCAAAGGGACGGTGCGGCTCATACATGAATCCAAAAACGAACCCTTCTTGGGCCATGACCCGTTGAGCCTCGGCAAATTCCGCTTCGTCACTAGGCTGTGGTGCCCGAAAGACTACGTTCATGGCGCGGTCATGTTACGCCTGCAAACCCATCGCGTCCAGGTCGTGATGTGTCATACTCGTGCCTAGGGGAGAGCCGCTCACTGCCCCGCGGTGACGAGATAAAAGGCAGTCGCG
>CBINDO010000483.1:0-3481 GCA_966249405.1 uncultured bacterium
CAAACGCACGTTTGGCACGAACTGGTACTTGGGCCCAACGACACCGACAACGCACTGCCTAGGCGAAGGCTAGTGCGCACAGTTTGCCGGTGACGACCGTCAACACGACGCAAGTCCTTCCTTACTCTTTTGCTCATGACCCCAACACCTTACCGACACGAGTCGAGGCTCGACAAGCCTGATGGCTCGGTTCTCGTTCTAGGTTTTGGACCCCGCGCCGGTTCAGAGCTCACTCGAGCTTGAGTTCTCCAGGGGGCATGGTAGAGACGGGCGGTGTTCAGGGCCCACTTGTTCGTCCTCGGGTTAACCGTTGGTCTTGCGCCAAACAGCGCCTATGGGCAGATTCGGCCTGGAGGGGCGCAGCGCGCAAGCGACGCAGATTCATCGCGAGCCGTTCGAGACAAGGCGCGGGCCCATGCTAACGCCGGCTTCGATGCTCATGACGCGGGCAATCACCTGCTAGCGGCTCAGCACTTTTCCGACGCAATTGTCCTCGTGGACGTGCCAACACTGCGGTTGGGTCGTGGTGACGCGCTAGTTGCGCTCAACCGCTGGCTCGAAGCCATTGCAGACTACGAGGCCGCCGTCGCATACGTCCCATCACCCACCGATAGCCCCGCCATTAGCGAGGCTTTCGAGGCGGCCCCGGGTAAACTAGCGGCATTGAAGGCACGCCTACCGTCACTAGTCGTTCGGTCTCGAGATCCCAACGCGTCCCTACGCCTCGACGATTCTGCGGCGCAGCCGCTAACCGATGGTGCAGCGATCCCCATGAACCCCGGTGCTCATCGCGTCGTCGTGACGTCGTTTGGGCGCACCGAGGAGCACGACGTGCAGTTGAGCGAAGGTCAACGCGCAGAGATTCACGCCCCAACGGTTTCATCAGAAACCACTGCGCCCGCAGTTCCTGCAACGAGCGCTGAGCCACCTACTGCGGAAGGTCCCCCCAGGATCGCATCGGAGGCAATGCCAGACTCGTGGCCCCCGGCTGCTGGCGCAACGGACAATCGCGTATTGGTTGCCGGAGCCGTGTCTGGAGTCTTGGTCTTGGGCGCAGTGATAACCGGGGTCATGTGGCTCAACGAGCGGAGCGAACTCAATCGGGACCGTGAGCGCTCGGACGAGTACTACAAGACGCTCGGCCTCGTGAACGCGGGACTTTGGGCGGGGGCAGTGGTTGGCGCCGGAGTTACGTCATATTTCTGGTTGGCGCCGCAGTTCGAGGCTGGTCTCGACGCAGCGACCGGTGACGCACCTGCTGCGCGCTTCGCGGTGTTGCCCAGCGGAATCATTGCTCACGTAGGGGGCCGATTCTGAGCGTTGCGGGTCATCTAAATTTGCAACTTGCCGACCTCCTCTGGACGATCGATGGCTACGTTTACCCCGACGCCGAATGCGCTAGTAAAAGAACGCTTTCGCCTGGTCCGAGAGATCGGACGCGGCGGAATGGGTGCAGTATGGGAGGCGCTTGACCTGCAACTTGACGCTCCCTGCGCGCTCAAGTTCATCTTGGATCAAGAATCTAGACCGCCTGAGGTACGAGCTCGATTCTTGCGCGAAGCTCGGGCCGTAGCGAAGTTGAGGCATCCCCGGGCTGTCAGCATCTGGAGTGTGGACGAGTGGGAGGGGGCGCTATTCATCGCGATGGAGCTGCTCTCTGGTGAGACGCTGTTTGCGCGCCTAGCTCGCGAGCGCTGCTTGTCGGCTCGCGAAACGGCTCGCATCGTTGAACAACTTGCGTCCGTCTTGTCCGCTGCTCATCTGTTGGGCATCGTCCATCGCGACCTCAAGCCAGAGAACGTTTGGCTATGGGGCGAGTCAGAGACGTTTGTGAAGTTGCTCGACTTTGGCATTGCCAAACAAGTCGCAGACACCGACTCATTCGCGAAGACGGCCACAGGTGCCCTGCTAGGTACGCCATATTACATGAGCCCGGAGCAGGCCAAAGGCGGTGGGCAGGTCGACCACCGCTCAGACGTGTGGTCACTCGCTGTTATTGCCGTCGAGTGCCTGTGCGGCCGTCGGGTCTATCAAGGTGTTGGATTGGGTGAGATGTTGGCCAACATCATCAATGGTCCAACGCCGTCACTGTCCGAGCTGTATCCGGCGGCTAGCCCGCAGCTGCTGGCCTGGTGGCAGCGCGCTCTTGCCAAGATGCCGGAACACCGTTACGCATCGGCGGTTGATCTGGCCGCTGACTTCGCGGCTGCCGTGTCATCGACTTCGCTGGCCACAACCAGCGACTTGCCAGCTGCTCCAATTGGTGCGGCAGCGCCAGTGGGTAGGAGCGTGACGGTCCCGGTTACCCCCGAGGGGCGTCCAACGGTCACGACACCAATTGCACACCAAGACACTGGCAGCCTCTCGGGGCATGGTTGGCCGGAAAAGCTACGCGCTGCTCCCGCAGAATCTGTTGGACCATTGAGCAGCACCAACAGCAGCGTAGGTTCCACCGCGCGCGCCCGTCGCACCATCGGTTACGTGACCGCCGCAGCGGTTGCTCTGGGGTTAACGGGTTACTTGCTCGTGCGTCCCACCGAAGAGCCGGCGGTTCCGCAGGTGGAGGAGTCGCTTGCTCGACCAACGACACAGCTCGTCCCAGCGCAAGCGGAGCGGAACGGCAATGGCGTCCGCCCAATCGCTCTAGGGCCAACCATGCAGCCTGCGTCGTCCCTTAACAGCGGTCCTCCTCCTGGAGGGGCTGGGCCTACCTACCAGGCCAGTAGTCAATTGCCGCACTCTGCAGTGCCCACGCCTGCACTCAAAGGGGCGACGAGCGCGACCGAAACACCTAGCGCGCCCGGTTCTGCGTCCGTTGGCGCGACGCCTCCTATCAAGCCAACACAGATACAGGCGGGGCCAATCAAGTCGAAACCGGCGGCAGAGCCCCAGACTAAGCCACCAGCGCCAAGCAAACCGCGCGACCGCGTGGGTTTCTGAGCACGAGCGATAGGTACCGCGCAGATGAGGGACGCCAACATCACCGACCCTCAGTGCAACGTCTGCCCCTCGCTCGTCTCACTCTCGGCTTCGGGTAATGACTCTTCCCGAGATCGGCGGGTAGGTCGTCGATGCGACCGCCAATGCGCGCGGCGACGCCGACGGCAATCAGGCCCAAGAGCGCGTTGGCAAAGAAGCCCCAGCCCCAGGTGTACGCCACGGGCACCAACTTGGTGGTGGGGGCGTTCACGTACAAGAGCAGCGCTCGCCGATCTGGAGACGCCACCCTTCGAGCAAGTGGGCGCGCTCGACGTAAACAAGTTTCTAAGCCCGAAGGAACGCGGGTTGATCGCCGCCTCGCTCAACTCGCTGCTCGCCTCACCCAGCTTCAGCACGTGGCGTGAGGGCGCCTCCCTCGAGCTCGACACCTGGCTCACCCCGGACCCCACGAACATCGATCCCATCGGCTTGGTCCCGAAGACCCCCGCCGTCATCGTCAGCGTCGCGCACCTCGACGACGAGGAGCGCACGTTGGTGCTCG
>CBINDO010000484.1:0-3478 GCA_966249405.1 uncultured bacterium
GGCGAGCGGGCCTGCGGGCTTCAGATCATCTTGCTGGTCGGGCCCGACCGTCTGGTGAGCGAAGAGACCCTGCGCGCCTGGAGCGCGTGACGGGTCTGCGCTCAGCCGGCCTGCGTCGCGATCAATACTGCCGGCGTTCGCTCAGGCGCGGCACTTGCCACCCGCACGCCTCGAGTCAGATGCCGAGCAACGTGCAGTCGCCGTCGCGGCAGCTCCCCAACAAGCAATAGTTTCCGCACTCACCACAGTTGTACTCGTCCTTCTCCAAGTCGACACACTCGCCGTCACACTCCGTCTTGCCCTTACCGCAAGGGCTCTCGCACTCGCCGTCGTCGCAACGTGCGCCGTTTCCTTCGCACTTGGTGCCGCAACCACCGCAGTTGTCGACGTCGTTTTCGGTATCGACACACGCCCCGGAACATTCGTCGAACCCGTCGCGGCACACGAAGTCACATTGGCCTGCCACGCAGGCAGCCGTCGCGTTCGTCGGCGCGGTGCAGGCTACGTTGCACGCGCCGCAATGCGCGGGATTGCTATCGATTTCTACGCACGAGTCCGAGCATTCCAGGGTCCCAGCAGGGCAGTCGAGCGAGCATTCGCCGTTGCCGCAGACCTCGCCCGCGTCGCACACCACTCCGCACGCTCCGCAATTGGTCGCGCTGGTCGCCGTGTCGACGCACGCACTGCCGCACCACTCGAACCCTGGGTCGCACGTTATGGCGCACACGCCCCCTTGGCAGACCGCGGCTCCCGCAGACACGGATTGGCAGACCCTCGAACACACCCCGCAGTTCTGAACGTCGACGGAGGTGTCTACGCAGCGTCCATCACACTCCGTCCAGCCAGTTTCGCACTGAATGTCGCACACTGCGCCTTGGCACACCGCGGTGCCGTGTTCCGGCGCAACACACGTCACCGAACATTCCGGACCTTCGGTGGCGTCGTCGGCGCTGCTGAGCGCTTCGGGAGCGGACGTCGGGTTGCCCGGCGGGGACCCGGACGTCGTCTCACCACTGGGGACCACTGTAACGGCGGTGGTCGCAGCGGACTCGGAGCTGGTGAGATCGCCGGCGCTCGACGCCTGGGCGTCGCCAGCGTCCAGGTCTGACACTGAAGTCTCACCCTGACTCGTCCCGAACGCCGCGTCACCCGGCAGTGTCGGGTTTCTGGTTGGAGTGGGGCGAGCGATGCCGTCGGACCTTCCCGACACCTGATCGCTTTGGACGCCGTCGCCGGATGACGTGTTGGACGTCGCCGGATGAAGCGCGCCGCTGTTCTGCGGAGGCAGTCCACCTTCGGCAAGTTCCGCCGGATGAACGCAGATGTCATCGATACAAACGAACCCGTTCGCACACGGCGGACTGCGTTGCGGATCACAGCGGAGCCCGCGAGGGTCGTCGCGCAGAGTACTGTTGCACGCTGTGAGCAGCGTGGCCAAGGCGAGGGCACACGTTCGTTTTTGCTCGAGCGTCATCAGAAGTTCCCCTTGAAGGTGCCTAGGCAGGTCGTCGTGTCGCACCCAACGGCAACTGGACCCGGTTCGACGTCCGATTGAGCGCCATCGATCAACGCCAACACCCCTCCGCTCACGACGAACACGGCGCTCACGCCGAGCAACACGCGGGCCGTAGACTGGCGTGAACTCATGCGGTCGCGATGTTCGTAGTACTCCGGTTGGTAACGCGCGCTCTCGGCGTCCGATTCCGCGTCGCGCCGCAACAGCTCGAACACGCCAGCGGCCGCCAACGCAGCCCCACCCGCCCCAACCGCGATCCAAGGCCACGGTTGGAGCCCGCTCGCGCCCGCCTCGGTCGCCTCCGAATTCTCGACCGTCTCACCACCGGCTCGAGTGCTCTCGGGAACCGCGCCGGCGCCGTCCGCTGGCGCCAATGCCAGGTCCAAGTCCTGAGCGCGACGGGAATCGAGGGTCAGGAGCACACGCGCCGAGTCGTGGCCGGGATGCTCCAGTCGGAGCTCGTGTTTGCCCAGCGACAACTCGGAGGTCCACGGAGTGGTTCCGCGCAACGTTTTGTCGATGAACACTTTGGCCCCCTCGGGCTTCGAACGAATGGTAACCTGCTGCAGACCTTGCTCCACGATGTCCGCCTGCAGCTCGGCAACACGGCGCTCGACCTCGTCGCGATTGCTGGCGTCCGCACCCCGGCGCAAGTACTCGCGGTAGTATTGCAGGGCTCGCCCCGGCTCCTGGAGCTTTTCGTAGGCCCGAGCGACGTTGAAGGCCAACGCCGGACGCGGTGCCAATGCGTCCGCAGCCAGAAACCGCCTAATGGCATCTTCGAATCGTTGCTGACGATAAGCCTGCACTCCGCGCTCGTATTGCGTTTCTGCGCGATGTTCTGGGTCCAACCGCTCCGCCTTGGTTTCCGTGCCGTCTTGTGCGCGTGACCGCGTTTCCGTGTCGACGGCTTCGTTGGCGGCGACTGCCAGTGTTGCGGTGCAGATCCAGGATGTGGAAATCGAGAGCGCCACGAGCGCGCTCGAACTCGATGACAGGAAGGACTCAAACGCACGGTTCGGCTGTGTTGACCTCGCCTTTGCAGAGTTCGGCTCAACTGAACCGAACTCTGGGGTAGGCAACGTGCGGCGGGATTTTCCAATGTTCATTGCATCTCGTGTTCGCGCGATCCCTCAATAGGGATCCATCAGGTCCAACGCCTCGCGAGGAGGAACGATCGCGGGTTTGGGCGCAGCTGCCCGGGGGACGGCGGACTGTGCTGCGCGTGCGGCATGTCGCAGTGGAAGCTTCGCATCGGTCGGCTGCGGGGTAACTGCTACGCTCGTTGCTTCCGAACCCGCCTGAACGTATTTACCTGCAGCCGACGCGTCGGGAGGCGACGACGCCGCCTCGACCGTCTTCGAAATTCTCCCTGTGGGTGGAGGCGCCTCCCGGTTCGAGCGTCTCGAAGCCGGGGCGTTGGATAGCGTCTCCATACTCGCCTGCGCCGGGCGAGCTCGGGTTGCGTCCACGGTTGCCGTTGCCAGGACTGCGTCGGCGGGTGGCGCAATGTACGAGACGACGTCCGTCGACGACAACCCCAAGGCCGCTCCGCTAGCCTTGACCGGGGACTCGCGCGGTGTTTCGAGGGCGCCAGCAGCTACGTCCGGTTGCGAGTCGAAGAGCCACGCGCCCGCGCGGGTCGCCCCCACGACCGCGACGATGCACAACAGGGGCACGCTCACTGCCAACACTTTACGGCGTCTCGCGTCGAGTCGCGGGCGCGGCGCCGCAGGCGGCACGTGCTCCCACCACGCCGGACTACTCTGCGTCTCACCACTACCGAGGGTCGTCCCCAACGTAGACGCCGCTGACGGCCGCAGCCACCGCGACTCGACCGAGACCCCGCAAATGTCACACGAGACTCCGCGAGCGAGCAGCCACTTCGAGGCTGCTCGGGCAAACTCTTGTATGCTTTGCCACCGCTCGTCTGGTCGCTTGGCGAGTCCCTTGTGAATGAGC
>CBINDO010000485.1:0-3465 GCA_966249405.1 uncultured bacterium
TCACGAACCACTTGCGGCCATCATCGTCGTGGAAGAGCGACGGATCGAAGCCGGAGCTGTTCATGTAGATCGGCTCCGACCACGGCCCCGTGATCGACGGCGCGGTAACAAGGTAGTTGTACACGTCTTTGAACGGGCCTGTCCAACGACGTGAGTTGGTGTAGATGAGGTAGAACAACCCGTCCGCGTAGGTCAGACACGGCGCCCAGATGCCGCCGGAGTTCGGGTTGCCGCGCAGGTCGAGCTGCGAATAACGGTCGAGCGGACGCGCCACGACGCGCCAATTGACGAGATCGCGGGAATGCGAAATCTGCACGCCCGGGTACCACTCGAAGGTGGAGGTGGCGATGTAGTAATCTTCACCGACCCGCAAGATCGAAGGGTCGGGGTTGAAGCCTCTCAGTACCGGGTTTTCTGCGCCACTCATGTCCTAGTCAACCAATTCCTTTTGCGCGAGAGCAGCAAGTCCTGCCTCCAACACGCGGCGGATCTTCTGCTCGTCGTAGACGCAGCCTGCCCATGTCCCACCGCTGGCGGCCTGGAGCAACGCCCACAGATGGGTATCTATCGGTAACTCGGGGTGCGGCGCAAGCTCGGGATGAACCGCGCGTGACGCCAGCAGCGCCGCGCCCACTTCCGGTGTGAATTCTTGCCCCGTGACTCCGACGAAATTCACGCTGCCGAGCAGTGAGTTGCGGTCGATGCGGAGCTCGATGATGTCGCCGTCGCGCAGTTTGCCGATCGGTCCGCCCGCCAAAGCTTCGGGCCCGACGTGACCGATACATGCTCCCGTAGATACGCCGGAGAAGCGCGCGTCCGTGACGATCGGTACGTATTTGCCCCACGGGATGTGTTTGAGCGCCGAGGTGAGCTGGTACGTCTCTTCCATGCCCGTACCCATCGGCCCCGCGCCGATCACGACCACGACGTCGCCCTTCTGCACCGGCGTACCCGAAGTGCCCTTGATCGCGGCGATGGCGGCATGTTCACTCGCGAACACTCGCGCTGGACCGCGGTGGTAATACAGCTGCTCCGCGTCGACCAAGGACGCATCGATGGCCGTGGCTTTGACGACCGCACCGAGCGGCGCGACGTTACCCGTCGGGAAAACCACCGTGCTGGTCAGCCCAGCGGCGCGCGCCCGTTCCGGGCTCATGATCACGCGGTCCGGATCGATGCCGTCGCGGAGCAGACGCGCGCGCGACGTCGCGCGCCGTTCACTCTGCTCCCACCAATCGAGCACCTCGTTCACGGTGAGGCCACTTACGGTCTTGGCGCCGAGCTCGAGTACGCCCATGCGCCGCAAGTGCAGCATGACCTCTGGAACTCCTCCCGCCATGTAAACGGCTACGGTCGGATAACCCACGGGACCGTTCGGTAGCGCGTCCACCAGGCGCGGCGTTTGCTTGTTGACCTGCGTCCAATCGGCGACCGTCGGTGCACGCAAGCCTGCTGCATGTGCGATTGCCGGGATGTGGAGCAAGAGGTTCGTCGAACCGCCGAACGCGGCGTGCACGACCATTGCGTTGTGCACGGCGGCGTCGGTGAGCACGTCACGTGTTACCGCGCCTGCCGTCGCCATACCCATCAAGGCCAACGCCGAACGTTTGGCGACGTCGAGCCACGCCTGCTCTCCCGACGGACACAACGCCGCGTGCGGCACGGTGAGGCCCAACGCTTCTCCCACCACCTGCGACGTGGCCGCGGTACCCAGAAACTGACAACCGCCGCCCGGCGAACCACACGCCTTACACCCCATCTCGGCGGCGTACTCCAAGCTCACCAGCTGGTGGGCGTAACGTGCGCCCAACGTTTGCACCTTACCAGCGTCTTCGCTGTGTTTGGCTGGCAAAGTAACGCCACCCGGCACGACCACTGACGCCAAGTGCGAGCAGCCGGCGAGCGCCATCATCATCGCGGGCAAACCCTTGTCGCACGTGGCGATGCCGAGCACACCTTTACGTTCGGGCAACGAGCGGATCAAACGCCGCATCGTGATCGCGGCGTCGTTGCGGTACGGCAAGCTGTCGAACATGCCGACCGTGCCCTGCGTGCGACCGTCACACGGATCGCTACAAAAGGCCGCGAATGGCAACTTACCAGAGGCCGTGAACGTGCGCGCGGCCTCCTCTACCATCAAGCCGAGCTCCCAGTGGCCCGTGTGATAACCCAAAGCCAACGGTTCGCCGTTCGGCTTACGCACCCCGCCCAAGGTGCTCAAGATCAAGTACGGGTCGCGCAACACCGCGTCTGCGCGCCACCCCATGCCGGCATTCTGAGTGAGGCCGAACAGATGCCCGCTCGGCTTGCGCAACAGGCTGTCCTCGGTGATCGGGAGCTGGCCGCTCGGGCCCTCCCCTTCCAGGCGCACCTCGGCCAACACGGCGCCGCTGCCCAATATTGCCGTCAACGAACTCGCTTCGACGTTGGAATTGCTCACTTGTGCCTCGACTTTTCGGATCTCTTTTGCGCCATCGTCGTGGATGGCAAAAAGCGGGTCTGGCACCGCCAAACCCGCTCCTCCTCACTTTACTGGTTGCTGCACCGCAGTGTTGATGGCCCGCCGCGTTGCTGCATCGCCCTGTCGCCGCACCGCAGTGTTATTGCCGCACCGCAGTGGCCGTCTCACGGCCTGCAGGGTTGCGCTCGGCAGCTCAGCCACCGATCGCGGCGCGCGTCCACTCACCGTCGACGTTACGCCAAATCCCGAGCGGGTTGTCGTCCGCAAGCTCGGGGGGCAGTCGGTTGGGGCGCACCGCGTCGTAACAATGGCGGGCCACGAAACGACGGATCGAAGACGGCATGCCTACCGCAGTGAACCCAGGATGACCGGTGGAAGGGAACGGACCGCCGTGCTGCATCGCATCGGATACGGCGACGCCCGTCGGCATCTTGTCGTTCAGGAGCCGGCCCACCTTGTAACGCAGCACCTTCTCGAGCGACGTATAGTTCGCGTCGTCCGCGCCGCTCTTGGCGGTGTAGACACACGCCGTCAAGTTGCCTTCGAGGGCGCCAGCTATGGCCAACACTTGCTCGAAACTCGACGCGACGACCACCAGGTGCACGGTACCGAATGCCTCGGTTTGCAGCGCGTTCGGTTGCTTCAAAAACTGATCGCCGCTGACTTGGAGGAGCGTGTTTTCGAAAGCGTAGGGCCCGTCGGTCTTGGGTTTACCACCCACCAGCACCGAGGCCCCACTTTGCTGGAGCACGCTCACGCTGCTCGCGAGGTTGTTGGGGGCAGACGCGCTGAGCAGTGTGCCCGGCTGCGCGGCAGCGAACTGCTTCTTCAGCTCTTCGATCCAGGCCTGGGTCTGGGGTGAATCGATGACGATGCTGACGCCCGGGCTCGTGCAGAACTGGCCGGCGCCCATGGCGCACGAGCCAAACAGCTCAGCAGCCATCTCGTTGCCACGTTCGGCGATCACGCCGGGCAACACGAAAATTGGGTTGATGCTCGAGAGC
>CBINDO010000486.1:0-3461 GCA_966249405.1 uncultured bacterium
GTTGGCCTCGAAGCCGTCCATCTCGACGAGCAATTGGTTGAGCGTCTGTTCGCGTTCGTCGTGACCGCCGCCCAAACCGGCACCGCGGTGACGGCCTACGGCGTCGATCTCGTCGATGAAGATGATGCACGGCGCGTGTTTCTTGCCCTGCTCGAACAAGTCGCGGACGCGGCTCGCGCCTACACCCACGAACATCTCGACGAAGTCCGAACCAGAGATGCTGAAGAACGGCACGCCCGCCTCACCCGCGATTGCGCGAGCGAGTAGCGTCTTACCGGTACCGGGCGGCCCGACCATGAGCACACCCTTCGGGATGCGCCCGCCGAGGCGCTGGAACTTCTTCGGGTCTTGGAGGAACGCGATGATCTCCTCGACTTCGTCTTTCGCCTCATCGGCGCCAGCGACGTCGGCGAAGGTCACCTTGTTCTGTGACTCGCTCAACATCCGAGCCTTGCTCTTGCCGAAGCTCATGGCCTTGCCGCCACCCGCCTGCAACTGACGCATGAACAAGTAGAACATGAGCAGCAGGAACACCATCGGCAGGAGGAACGTCAGGGTCGTCGCCAAATACGGACTGCCCTCCTCTTCGAGGTATTTCACCTTCACCTTGTTCTTGAGGAGCAGATCGGCAGCGTTGTCACTCTCGGCCGGGCCCAACGCGACGCCGCGTTGGCTCGGGCCCTTTATCGCCGGATCGATGATCTCGAACCGAAACTCTCGGCCCTGAATGTCGACCGCTTCTACGTGCTTCTGATCACGCGGGGCTTCCACGAGTGCGACGAAGTCGCTGTAAGCCATGGGCTTGCGATTGGTGTCCCCGGGGTTAACAAATTGGTAGATCCCCAGAAACGCGACAATCAGGACAACCCAGGCCAGGAGCGTTTTACTCTGTGGTTTCACTTTCTATACCTCTTACTTGGAGCCTTGCTTAGGGCCGCAGAACAGTCACGACACTCATCCAGTGGCTCACCCGGCAGGACGGACCCCTGGACCAGAAACTATAGACTGAGTTAATGACTTTTGGAGCTTTTGGTAGCCCTTGACGTTGAATTTTGGGCCGCTAGCGGTCGGGGGCGACTCGGGTCACCACACGGGGCAGCATTGTTTCCGAATCGATGACGATAGCCCGACCGTCGGAAAGCCAAATTTCCGCGTGTTTGGCGCCGCGCTCGAGGGCGTTGCGCAGCTGTGCGCGTTGACTGCGATTGAGCAGAATCTCCTCTCCGTTTTCGTCGACGAGTCGAGGCAATGACGCGCACCCGATCTCATCGGCGAGGTTATTCAAGTGTTCGACGATCCCAGGCGAAAGCTCGCGCAGCAGCGGTAACAACTCGTTGCGCACGCGAACGCGCAAAAAGCGGTCGTTCGCGTTCGACGGATCAGTCGCAAAGGGGATCTGCCGCGCCGCCAGGAACGCGTGGATTTGCTGCTTCGAGGCGTGGATCATGGGGCGCAGGCGATTGCCCAGTCGAGGCGGCAAGACACGCAACCCGTCTGGTCCCGCACCCCTGAGCAGGCGCAAAAGCACCGTCTCCGCGCGGTCCTGGAGGTGGTGGGCGGTGACAATGTAGTCCAAAGCGTGCTCCCCGGCGCACTCGGAGAACGCGCGGTAACGCGCCTCACGCGCGCGCGCCTGGAGGTTGGACGTGCCCTCGATGCGCACGCGGCGACGGACGAAAACAACGCCGTTTCCCGTCGCCCAGCGCTCGGCGAGGTCCAGCTCGGCGGACGCCTCCGCCCTCAGGCCGTGGTCGACGCCACACGCCACGAGGCGTAAACCCAAAACCGGCCCAAGATGCGCCATCACGCCGAGCAGCGCCATGGAATCGGGGCCTCCGGAAACCCCAAGCAGCAACCCCTGCCCAGCGTCCACCGCGCACTCTTCCAGCAACGTCCGGCGCACCACCGTCGCAAGGCCGGGCTCGCGCCGACGCTTGCCCGGAGCCGCTAGCACAACTCGAACTCTTTACAGAAGACGAACTCGTCGCCGACGCGCAGCGGGCGGAGGCGGTGTTCGTGGTTGGGGTAACCTTCGGCGCAACTGCGCGTCGCTTCGGCGTAGTGCGCGCAAGATTCACAGCTGGCGCGCAAGGCGAAACGCTCGGCCTCGTCGATGAACTGTTGGTCCACGCGTTGACGCATCGAATACCTCGGGAGACCTCAAAGAACCAACGGCAAGTGGTGGCGCGAAGTGGACAAGGGCCGAGCGATACGACCGCCACCAACCACGCGATCCTGCTGGTAGAGCACCACGAATTGACCGGGTACCACCGCTGACACCGGCTCGGCAAATCGCACTACGGCGCGTGCGCTCCCTGCGGCCACTTCCGGTTCGACACGGGCTGGGTAGAGCGTGCCGCGGTATCGAACGCGGGCTTGGCAATCGATGGGCAGCGTGACGCCCGCGTTCAAGGTGAACTCCTCGAGCACGGCACCGTCCGAGAGCAGCTGATCTTTGTCCCCGAGCGTCACCTCGCCGGTTTCGGAGTTCAGTCCGACCACGTACGCGCGTTTACCTACCGCCACACCCAGATTACGGCGTTGTCCGATCGTGAAGCGGTGGATGCCGGCATGTTCCGCGACCACTTTGCCACCTTCGTCCACGAGCGTCCCCGGCTTCAACCGGTCTTTCGCTCGCTCTTCGACGAACGCGTCGTAACGCCCCGTGGGCACGAAGCACAGCTCCTGGCTTTCACCCTTGTTTGCTCCGGGCAAGCCGCGTTTCTGCGCGACCTCGCGCACCTCGGATTTGGACATCTCTCCGAGCGGGAACATGAAGCGAGCCAGCGTGGCGGCGTCCAGCATGTGCAGGAAGTAACTCTGGTCTTTGTCGGGATCCGCGGCGCGAAGCAGCTCGGCCTTGCCATCACTTTCGGCGATGCGAGCGTAGTGCCCGGTGGCCACCCGCTTGGCACCCAGCCTGGTCGCGATGGCCAAGAGCTCTTTCACTTTGACCCCGCGATTGCAGCGCACGCACGGGCTCGGGGTAGTGCCGTCGAGATAACCGTCGACGAACGGCTGCACGACCTCCGAATAGAACAACTCGCGGCGGTCGAAGGCGTAGTGCGGCACACCGAGTGTATCGCACACGCGCCGAGCGTCGTGGATGTCTTCCGGAGCGCAACAGCGACTCTTGACGCTGCCATCGTCGGGGTAGTCCCAAAGATGTAGCGTCACGCCCACGACCTCGAAACCCTGGTCGTGAAGCAGCATTGCTGCCACGGACGAATCCACGCCGCCGCTCATGGCGACTACGACGCGTTCGGGTTGTGCGGCAGCGGCGGACATAGTGGCGCCGGCATTACCACGTGTGCCGCTAACGCGAGCCAATTTCGGTGGCGCGTGTGCCCCCCTTCAATGGAACTGCACGCGTTCGCCGACCGTTCCCAACCTGCCGGTCTCGACGTGCCGGTGGCTGAGCACGGGAGCTCCAGGTGCGACGGATTTAAAAACCGACGTCC
>CBINDO010000487.1:0-3320 GCA_966249405.1 uncultured bacterium
GCGACACTGCGGCTCGGCGCGGCACTGCGGCTCGGCGCGCCACTGCGGCTCGGCGCGGCGCTGCGTCTCGGTGCGACACTGCGGCTCGGCGCGGCACTGCGGCTCGGCGCGGCACTGCGGCTCGGTGCGACACTGCGGCTCGGGCCGCTTCGTGGGGCCGACGGAGTTGCCCTCGGCGTGTTGGGCCGGGTTCGCGCGTTCGGCTGAAACTGCGGTGCGCTAGGTCGTCGTGGTGCGCTATCCAGGCGCGGATTTTCAGGCTGGCGTCGGGTGTCCCACGCGCCGCGTCGGCTCTGTGCGGCGTTCGACGGTTGCTCGAACCCGCGAGGTCGCGGCTGCGTGTTGGAGAACGCTGAAGCAGCACCGGCGCGTTGCTGCATGGGCGCAGGAATTGGTCCGGTCGTGGTGGTGCGACCACGGTTTTGGTAAGTACGCGGCCATGACGCGCCCTCACGGCCCTGGCGCAAGGGCGAGGCGGCCGGCGGACGGTTGGACGGGTTACCCGCTCCCGCTCCTACACCCGAACCGAGCATCGGGCCGCGCTTGGCCCCGCCAAGTCCGCCATATGTCGGCAGCGGCTTGGTCCTAGCTTTTGCCGCAGAGGTGCGCCGTGACAATGCCAAAGCATTGGCGCTCGGGTTGACTCGCTCGGCGGGACGTGCGCGCTCCGGAATATCACGCACTGGCGGACTCGCGACGCGGGCCCGATGACCGTGACCGTGGTGACGGTGGGGCGGCAGCGGCCGTGAACGACGAACGAGTTCGCGCACCCGATAACGCTCCCAAATGATGTAGGTCGAAACGCCGGGGTAGAACGCATAGCCGTAGGGACAGAACACATACGGCACCGGATAGGCGACCCCTAGCGCGATGGCGACTCCGCCGCGCCAGATGAACGTGGGCGGCAACGGCCCCCATCCGATGTACGGCTGTCCGAACGTGCGGAAGCGCACCCAAGCGGGCGCATAGGTGCGGCCGGGGATCCAGACCCAAGAGTAGTCCGACGTCCAAATCCAGCGGCCGTAGTGGAACGTGACCCACCCGAACGAATAGTCGCTGACCCAAACCCAGTCACCGTCGGCGGTGAGTGACCAGTGTCCGTTGGTAACGTACGGAACGAACTTGGGGCCCACGACGTTGCGCGCGGGGACCCATACCGTGCCGTAATACGGATGTTCCACCCACATGCCCTGGTCCCGCAGGTACGGATTGAAGTCGCTGAGCGCCGAAGGATCCTGGTCGTCGAACTCGTCTCCTTCGGGCGCGGGGATGTCTTGTTCGGCGACGCCGGCATTTGCGGGCTCTTGGGCACTAGGTGCAGGCGCAACGTCGGGCGCGACTGCAGCACTCGGGCCCGGTGAGACGGTGGCTCCGGGCACAGCGTTCGCGACCGGAGCCACCTCCGGTTGGCCGGCTTCGTTGATCGTAGCCACGACTTCTTCTTCACTGGCCACGCCATCGGGGGAAGGCTGAGCAGCTCCCGCCCCGGGATTGGTGCCTTGGGCAGGGCTAGTCGCAGGCGCGGGGTTCGGCGACGACGAAATGGTCCTCGGCCCCTGGGGCGGCACAACCGGCGCGGGCGTGTTAACCACCTGCGCAAAGTATGGGCCACGAGGCTCCGGCTGCCGCGCATCGACGGTTTGGTGAATTGGAACGTCGACGTCGACGTTCACCGTCTGCACTACCTCGACCGTGGGCGACGTCTCTTGGCTCACAGTGAGGGGGGCCGCGGGGGCGGGCGCGTCCGAGATGCCAACGGGCACCTCGGAGCTCGCGTAGGGTACCGCGGGCGGAGGTGCCACCGCCGTCGAGGAGGCGCAGGCCGTGAGCAGGACCGCCAACGCGCCGATGAACCAGCGGCCTCCGCCAATTCGCCGGTGAGTCACGCCAACGTGGACACCGAGCTTTACCGACGCGCAATTTTTCTGGGTGTTCGAGCGCATGACATGCTCCTGAGCGAAGAAAGACGGCATCGACCCTTCGACGGACTACGCCGCGAACCGATCTCGCATTGGGCAACCTGGCTCAGTCGGAGACGGAGCACAAGGGCGGGTCACCATCGTACCAGGTTTGGATACTCGATGGCGGCCACCGAGTTTGGGGACGATCCCAGTCCTTTTTCCTTCTACTCGCGGTTTGTAGCCGTTCTTCCCCAAGCCGGAGTCTGCGATCGGGGAGTGAGGGAAGATTGTCCACGTTTGGCACGCCGCCGTGGGAGCGCGAGGCAATTTCAGCCCTTCGCGGACAGCTGGACCGTGCGCGACCGCAAATGCGCTAAAAAAACGGCATGTGTTCGAGACGCAGTGGGCGGTTCGTTGGCGCAGCAGCGTTGGTCTTGGGTTGTTCGAACGCGGGCACGGCGGGGTCCCCACCGGCTCCATCTGCCAACGACTCATCGGCGTCGATGCCGACGACGGGAGCGCCGGATGGCGTTGCCTCGTCGCCCAGTGTCGACACGACGGACGCCGATGGCTCGCAGCCTCGAGAGCAGAGCTCCCCAGGCCCCGCTGCCCCGTCGAAGACCGACCAGGACACGACATCGCTGCCCACGGACTCGCCGACCTCTGCTGGTTTGAATGAGTCGAGCGACTGGGGCGACGTGACGTCGGGCGTCGACACTGCCTCCGAGAACGTGAAACCGGGTGGGGTGACGATCGTGGGCCGCTCGATTTTCATCGATGGGCAACTGTTTCACATCAAGGGCGTGAACTGGAATCCGGTGGGCAAAGGCGACGGACACCCCGACGGCCTCGACTACGCGGGTTATGCGGACCAGGACATCGCCCTCATGAAGGCAGCGGGGATCAATGCCGTTCGCACGTACGAGCGCTTGGAGGACACCGTGGTGCTCGACAAGCTCCACGCGGCGGGCATCTACGTCTTCTCCACCGTGTTGGGATGGTGGCAAGACGACGCTTCGGTGGTCACGGCACGCGTCGACGCAGCCAAAGATCATCCAGCGATACTCGCTTGGGTGCTGGGCAACGAGTGGAACTACAATCAACTGTATAGCGACGGCCAGTTGAGCAACGAACAGGTTCGAGACAAGCTGAACCAAGCTGCAGCCCTGATCAAAGCCGCAGATCCGAAACATCCCATCGCCACGATCTATGGCGAGCTCGGCGACATCGAAGCTGCCATCGACAACATGCCCGACGTCGACATTTGGGGGATCAACGCTTACCGCGGCAAAGACCACGCAGCACTCTTCACGCAATGGCGAGAACTCAGCACCAAGCCCATGTTCCTCGGGGAATACGGGGCGGACGCGTGGGATAGTCGCGACGG
The DNA here is from genome assembly GCA_966249405.1 of uncultured bacterium. Classification (GTDB taxonomy): domain Bacteria; phylum Myxococcota_A; class Polyangia; order Polyangiales; family Polyangiaceae; genus SZUA-265. The sequence goes on from CBINDO010000487.1 coordinate 3,289, forward strand.
TGGCAGTGAGAACCTGGCAGCACAAGCCGAAG
>CBINDO010000488.1:0-3272 GCA_966249405.1 uncultured bacterium
GGCGGCGTCGCGCTCAACTGCGTGGCCAACTCCTTCCTGGCCGAGCACGGACCCGTGGCTGAGCGGTCACGGTGGTCGAGGTATGCGCTGGCGTGCCAAAAGGCCTACGAAGAGCACTTCTCCAACCCACGCGACGTGAGTCTGATCATAGGAGAGGAGAACCTGCTCCGGTATCGGCCGCTGCGCGAGTTGGGGGTATGGATTCGTTCTGGCGCGACGGCGTTCGAGGTCGCTTGCCTGGCGGTCGCCGTGGCGACCTGCGGATGTCCAGCCAAGTGGTTCGTGACGGAAGGCGCGGTACCGGCTGGACTCGCCGACGCACTCCATATGCGCGTGATATCGCCTCACGAGGCCGAAGCGCTGCTCACCGAATACATGGATACAGCGCGGCCCGAGCGTTTGCGTATCCTCGGAAGTGGCGACGACGGGGTCACCGCGGCGGCGAACCAACGCAACGTCGCGGTGATCAGTGGTGAGCCGAGCGCGTTGCCGCGCTTGGAGTTGACGGCTTACTTGCGCGAGCAGGCGGTCTCGACGCGTTACCACCGCTACGGACACATGGGCATGCGCGAGGTTCAGCTAGACCCGAAACACCGATCAGACGGCTAATCCGAGATGTGGACGACGGTGCCTAGGCCGAACTCCTTCGAGCTGCCCACGCCAAACCAACCTTCCGGCAACGGCGGGTCCGTCCAATCGAACAATGTTCTCCCATCCAACGGTGAGACGTTTATGCAGCCCCCGCTCATGGGTTCGCCAAACTGTTCGTGCCAGTACGAGACGTGAATCCCGTAGGGGTGCTTGAAATACATCGCGAACGGGACGTCCGCCTTCCACTCCGAACGGTGCTCACCCTCTTCACGGCTCATGTCGTCTGCGAGGTGTTTGAAGTTTATCCGGAACGTGCCTTTCGGAGTGAGTCGGCGTCGACCGTCCGAATTGGATTCGCCGTTCCCCGGGGACGCGAGCGTGGCGAACACAGGCTGCTCGCCCTCGTACGCAACCAGGGTCCCTTGCTGAATGGAAAAGTGAATCCACTTGTCGGCGGCGTGCGCCAACGCGTGTTTCGGGTTCTCTGCCAAGGCAAGGTACATGTTGGAGCTCGACACCCAGCCACCGTCCTCGGTTTCCAACAGCGGCTTACCGTCGACGACCACTCTTTGGCCCGTCAAGGTAATCGGTGACCGAGCTGGTAGTTCGTCTGGCGTAGCTTCGAAGCACGTTCGCCGAACGTGGATTGGCGCCGATAATCTTCCGACGACCTTTGGCGGCATGTCTCGAGCGAGCTTCTGTCTGCATGTCTCCGTGAGACGTAGCACCGACGAGCTCGCACGAGGCCACGCCAGCGGCAAAGAACGAGTGGCGGAGAGCCGAATACCAGCGAACGCCGAGCGACGCAGCAACTCGACGCCGGTGGATGGTACGATCGTACCATCTGCCGCCTGATAGAAGGACGCGCCGTCCGCATCGAACCGAGAAACTAGGGAGAGCAACGTCCCCATCGGGACCTCGCGACGAACCAGACGCTCCTCGTTTTCGCGTGCCACGGAGCCACCGTTTTCGAGGAACCAGGGTAACGGTGTGGGTGCAAGGCCGGCCGCGTCCAACATGTCCGTATCGATGAACGTCGCATCGAGCGGGCCACGCTGGGACAGTCCGAGCCCTTCACCCGATTTGGGTATCCGACGAAATGCCGTGATGCCTCGCGAGATTCCGTAGTCGAACGGATACGCGCCGCTCCTCGCCGCCAAGCTTTGCATCGCCAAATTGTAGCGGGTGGGTTCGACGCTCACTCCTGATTCGAGGCAGATGAAGCCGGCTGGGATAACCTCGAACCAACCGCCTGGACACCGGCTGTGACCACGAGGCTCGGCTCCTCGCAGCGCCACTGACTGGCCTCCGCGCAGATACCCCACGGGAAACCGGCTGCGCGCCGGATCTTTGTAGATCCAGACAGTGAACGTGTCCGCGTACAGTCTCACCGGTTGGAGCATGGGCCCTGCATCTCCCTGCGCTGCTACGGGTTGCGCGCTGCCGGAAGTCGACAAGCCGCACCCCAAAGAGAGTGCGGCCAGCGCGCGCCACGCCGAGAAATGCTTCTTGGTCACGGACGCACGATGCCAGACCGCCGTGCGGCGAGCAAAGCGCTATCGGTAGTCGTGAGTTGGCGGACTGTCGCTGGCCATTCGGCTCGTTACAGGCAAGACTAACGTGCACATGAATGGCGTACGCGTGGTCGGGGCGACTCTGGTGCTCTGGAGTTTTGGCGTGGGAGTGTGCGGGTGTGCGAGCTCCGCGTCCGAAGACGGTAGCGTCGAGCCTAGACCATCTCGAACCGATGATGAACTCGGCGGAACACCGGGCCCGTTGCAGCCTGCGCCCGCACCGGGCGGGGTTGGGGGGGATCCGGTTGGCAACCCCGATGGCAATTGCGGGGTGCCCGACGAGGCGGCCTTGGAGGATGTCTCACAGCCGGACCACGTGGTCGGGTTGGGCACCAAAGAGAGCTGCACCAGTCAGGCCTTCGTCGATGCGGTCGCCAGGGGCGGCGTCATCACCTTTGATTGCGGGCCAGCGCCCGTCACCATCGTCTTGACCGAGACTGCAAAAGTCGTCAATGACGCCAGCGACCGCGTCGTGATCGACGGTGGTGGGCTGATCACTCTGAGCGGCGGAGGAGCGAGGCGCATCCTCTACATGAACACCTGCGACCAAAACCAAGTGTGGACTACCGACCACTGCGACGATCAGGAATTTCCGCAGCTCTCGATTCAGAACTTGGGTTTCGAGGACGGCAACTCCAAATCCGAGGTGGAATACGACGGCGGGGGTGCGGTGTGGGTTCGCGGTGGCCGGGTAAAGATAATCAACTCGCGATTCCGAAGGAACGAATGTGCAGACGAGGGCCCCGACGTAGGCGGTGGCGCCCTGAGGGTGCTCTCTCAACACCAGAACCGGCCGGTGTATGTGGTAGGTAGCACCTTCGGTGGCGAGGCGGGCGAGGGCAACGTTTGCGCCAACGGCGGTGCGCTCAGCAGCATCGGCGTTTCTTGGAGCATCTTCAACAGCGTGTTCACCAACAACCGCGCCGTTGGGCGCGGAGGGAACCCGGCGGAGGAGGGCACTCCTGGCGGCGGCAGTGGGGGCGCCATCTACAACGACGGCAACACCATGACCCTCGCGCTGTGCGGGACGAAGGTTGAGCAGAATCAGGTCAACGCCTACGGATCAGCGATCTTCTTCGTGAGCAACGACCACTCCGGCAGTGTTCA
>CBINDO010000489.1:0-3199 GCA_966249405.1 uncultured bacterium
GAAGGTCATCGGCGAGCTGAAGAAGCCGTGGATGCCCCGGGGCGGCTGCTGCAGCAGTCGAGCCCAGCTCTCGGTGCCGAGGAGATACATCGGGTACATGCCCAGTAGCCCGTTGACGTCATAGTCCGACATCCATCCTCGGAGCAGGCGGTGCGACCAAGTGCGGCACCGCGAATGGGGACGAGAACGGGCGGCCTCCACGAACGCCGCTCGGCCCGCGTCTTCCGGGAGCACCACGTGTTTCGACCAGAGTTCACCGAGTTGCGTCGGAGACAGGGAGAGCTCCAAACGAAACGAAGTGGCGGGGGGTTCGGACACAGCGCCACCGCGGTAGTCGGTTCGCTTCCCAGCCGCAAGACCGGAGTGGCGTGATTAACCGAGGGCGTGGGTTGCTGCTCAAAAAGTGGGCTGCATATACTGCTCGGAAACTTGGGAACGCCATCGAGCGTGTTGGTTTCGCCGCGAGGTGTTGCGACGCGTCGGGGGCACTACCCAATCAGAGATCGAGAAGGAGCCATTATGAATTTCGAAGTAGCACCTCTGCCGTATGCAAAAGACGCGTTGGAACCGGTCATCAGCAGCAAGACCGTCGAGTTCCATTACGAGAAACACCACAAGGGCTACATGACCAAGCTCAAGGCCGCTCTCGAGGGCACCCCGGACGCGTCCAAGAGCCTCGAAGAGGTCGTCAAGACGTCTTCCGGAGCGGTCTTCAACAACGCGGCGCAGGTTTACAATCACACGTTCTTCTGGGACGGCATGAAGCCCGGCGGTGGCGGCGCTCCGCCCGCGGGCGACGTCGCGGACTTGCTCAACCGCGATTTCGGTGGGTGGGACAAATTCCGTGAGGAGTTCATCAAGGCCGGCATGGGCCAGTTTGGCTCGGGCTGGGCTTGGCTCGTGCTCGAGGGCGGCAAGGGCAAGATCGTGGCGACGCCCAACGCGGGCACCCCGCTCACCACGCCAGCCAAGCCGCTGCTCACCGCGGACGTCTGGGAGCACGCCTACTACCTGGATTACCAGAACCGCCGCGACACGTTCCTCGAGGTCTTCTCCGACAAACTCATCAACTGGGAGTTCGTCGCCAAGAATCTGAAAGCCTGATGAGCGTGGTGGGGGGCTGCGATCGCCCCCCACTTCCCAGGTTTGCCTGGGGCACTGGGCGGTCGTGTGAGCAGATGCGTTACCGAGGTTCGAGGGGGGCCTTGGCGCGAAACACGGACGACCCAAAAATTGATGAGCAAAACACGAATCAGAGTTTGAGCGCCTCCGGACTCTGTTCTATAGCGCGCGTCCGAAATGCACTTGAGCCGCTCCGCATCTGCGGGTGGCGTCGACTTTCGAGAGTTCAACTATGCAGAAAGCCCTGACTTTACTCGACACCACCGTTGGTAAGAAGGCGGCCCTAGCCGTCAGTGGTTTGGTTCTGTTCGGATTCGTCCTCGGACACATGTTGGGTAACCTCCAGGTGTTTCTGGGTCCCGAGGTCTACAACCACTACGCTGAAGTGCTGAAAGGTAACGCCGCATTGCTGTGGGGCGTGAGGCTGACCCTCGCTACGGCACTCGTCGTACACGTCGCGATGATGATCCAGCTGTACAACCGCTCGATCAGCGCGCGCCCAGTGGGTTATCGGCTCCAGAAGCCGGTCAAGTCCACCTACGCGTCGGCAACGATGAAATACACGGGGCCTCTTTTGCTGGCGTACATCGTGTTTCACATTCTGCACTTCACAGCGCCAGGTTTGGCACTAGGTGATTACGAGCACAGCCCGACCGACGCTTACAGCAACTTCATCAACGGGTTCCAAATCCCGTGGGTGGCCATCGTGTACGTGGTGGCCAACCTGTTCTTGTCGATGCACCTCTACCACGGCTCGTGGAGCCTGATGCAAAGCTTGGGGCTGTCTCACCCGCGCTACAACACGCTGCGCGCCCGCATCGCTCAGGGCGTCGCCATGATCATCACGGTGGGCAACGTCGCGATGCCGCTGTGCGTGCTCTTCGGCGTGATCGAATGAGGCCACAACCGTTCTCCCGCTGCAACACTGACTGACGAAAAGGACTGACACGTGGAACTAAAGAGTGGTGCTCCCTCTGGTCCCATCGAGACGCGCTGGTCGCGCCATCGATTCAACATGAAGTTGGTTAACCCGGCCAATCGCCGCCGCCACAAGGTCATAGTGGTGGGTTCCGGACTCGCCGGCGGTGCCGCCGCCGCAACGTTGGGCGAGCAGGGGTACCAAGTTCACTGCTTCTGCTACCAAGATAGCCCGCGCCGTGCGCACAGCATCGCGGCTCAGGGTGGCATCAACGCGGCCAAGAACTACCAGAACGACGGTGACAGCATCTACCGCCTGTTCTACGACACCGTCAAAGGCGGGGACTTCCGCGCCCGCGAGAGCAACGTGTACCGTCTCGCGGAGCTCTCGGTGAACATCATCGACCAGTGTGTGGCTCAAGGCGTGCCGTTTGCCCGCGAATACGGCGGCTTGCTCGCGAACCGTTCGTTCGGTGGTGCTCAGGTGTCCCGCACCTTCTACGCCCGCGGCCAGACCGGCCAACAGCTGCTGCTCGGCGCTTATCAGGCGTTGGAAGCGCAGATCGAGGCCAAGACGGTGCGCATGTACCCGCGCACCGAGATGCTCGACCTGATCGTGGTCGACGGTGTCGCTCGCGGCATCATCGCGCGCGACATGGTCACCGGCAAGATCGAGGCGCACACCGCCGACGTGGTCGCGCTCTGCACGGGCGGTTACGGAAATGTCTTCTTCCTCTCGACGAACGCGAAGGGCTGCAACGTAACGGCCGCTTGGCGCGCGCACCGTCGCGGCGCGCTGTTCGCAAACCCGTGTTTCACCCAGATCCATCCGACGTGCATCCCGGTCAGTGGCGACTATCAATCGAAGCTGACCCTGATGAGCGAGTCGCTCCGGAACGACGGGCGCGTCTGGGTTCCGAAGAACCCCGGGGATTGCGACAAGGATCCGCGTCAAATTGCCGAGGCAGACCGCGACTATTACCTCGAGCGTATCTATCCGAGTTTCGGTAACTTGGTGCCGCGCGACATCGCTTCGCGGCGCGCCAAGGACATGTGCGATCAGGGCCGTGGCGTGGGGCCCAAGGTCGCCGGCGTTCGACGCGGCGTCTACCTCGACTTCGCCTACGCCATCAAACGTCTGGGCAAGAAGACGGTAGAA
>CBINDO010000490.1:0-3183 GCA_966249405.1 uncultured bacterium
GGGGGTCGGGCGCTGTGGGTGCAACTCGGAGGTCGGCGGGGGGGGGGTGGGGCGGTCCGGGGGGGTGTGGGGGTGATTCGCGTGGGGGCGTAACGGGTGGGGTGACGCGACGCGTTGCTATCGCCCTCTGCTGCCGGCTAAGCCGAACCCCTCGTTCCTAGGAATTCGACACGTGACATTGTCCGACCCCGAAACCTTCGGTGAGAACCTCCAGCGCTGACCCACGGGCACCGAATCTGCTCCTCGACGTGTCAGTCGCAGATGCAGTGGCACGGAAGGGGGAAGCGTTCATCCCGGCACCAATTCTGGTCCGGTCCAGCGCAGGCGAAAGTCTGGCAGCTCGAAATCGGGCAAGAGCCGCTGCACGTCTGGCCAACTGCCACACAAGAAGACGTTACGGTTTCCGACCCTTGCAGAGGACCATGGCCGCAATACTCGTTCGAGAAGATTGGCCCAGGAGTGATGGCGCCTTCGGGCTCACACGTTGGTGATGGCGCACCACCGCTGATTGTCTGCATAGGCGCGGGACCAGGCAAAGCGCAGCTCGACACAGGGAGGTAAACTTCGAGGGTCACACTTATTTCCGCCGGCCCAGGCCCGATGCGCTCGGCACACAAACCTGAGCTGGGCTTGACCAGGCCCGTGTCCCAATTGGTATTGGAGGTCTTGCCGTACAACCCTCCGTCGACCTCTGTGATGCGTAGGTTCGTGTTGGTGGCGCCACATGATACGAAGAGCCGCACTCGGTTGCCTGCGAAATTGAAGGGTTCTGCTCCAGGTTCAGCCCAGTCTTCGTCAGGACCGTAGTAGCAAAGGATCGGATTCGCTTCGGTGAGCACGGCCGTGGAACGAAGGACCGGGCCAGTGGTCCATTCGGTGATCCGCGACTTTTTACCTGCGGGACAATACCGGGTACAGCCGAGGGGAATGAGCGAAAATCCGAACAGCAGTAAGGTCATGTTCAATGAGCGCGAGCGTTTCATAGCGTTCTCCAATCGTGTGCGCGGCGGCCTTTGCAGCCGCGGAAGCCGGTAGGTCCGGTTCGACCGAGTTGCCGTTTCCCCCGCTGGGCAGTTGAAAGTGACGCAGACTGAAGTTGCGGCTGGCTTCGCCTTACGTCTCGCTGGCACGGCGAGCGCCGGTGAGTGTAGTCTGCCGCCCAATGTACGAGCCTGGGGACACGCGTGGGACGGCAAGCGGATGCGTCGTTGCGATTGAAGCCGCGTCAACTCCCGGCGGTGAAGCGCGTGAGCGCGGCAGCGCGATCATCATCGGGCCACATCACCTGTTGACTTGCGCCCATGTGGTGGCGACCCAAAGGGGCAAGGGGCCGGTGTATGCGGAGGTTCGCCTCGTGGGTTCGGACGTGGTCATTACGCCCAATCAGGGCGACGTCGATGCGGACTCGGACCTCGCTTTGTTACGCAGTGAACAACCGTTGGTGGGGCGCCCAGCACGCTGGCTCGACGAGCCATCCCTCAAGGCGTGGCTGAGCGGGGGCCGCTGGCGGGCTGTGGGTTACGACGTGGAGACGAAGCAGCTCGGCTACTGCAACGGGTTGTCGTGGCTGACGAACACCAACAATGACGTTCAGGTGCACGGCGGCATTCCGGGCGGTTACAGCGGCGGAGTGTTGAGCCCTTCGAAGGATGTCAGCCAGCAACTTGCAATCGGCATGCTCGTGTTGGGGGGCGAAACGGCGGGCAATTCTCGAGCCCGTTACGCTGAAGCACTGCAGCGGTTCCTGGACGGCAAGCATTGCGGAATCAAGTTGGATCGAGTCGCGTGGCGACCGAGCCACGCCAACGCTATCGACTTTTCGACGGAGCGGGCGCGCCACGGCCGGCGTTTCGGGCGTGAGGACCTGCTCACGCGGTTGCGCGACCTATGTGGCTTCGACGGCTGGGTCATCCTCGAAGGTTCTTGGGGCGTCGGCAAAAGCGCGGTGATGCACTACTTCCTCCAAGAGCTAGAGCAAACCGGATCCGTTCCACATCACTTCATTCGCCGGGGCAAGGGCGAAGGATGGGATCGACCTGAGCATGTGGACGATAACCTGGCGAATCAGGTGCGGTGGCTATTCCCAGAGGTCGACGAGATGCCGCCTGGAACGAAGCTCCGGCCGCTTCTCGAGGTCGTTTCCCGTCAGGTTTTGGTGCCCCAAGATCGACGGCTCACAATCGTCGTGGACGGTTTGGATGAGCTTGTGGCGCTCCCAGGCGAGAATCCGCTGAGCAAGTGCCTGCCGTGCCCGTTGCCGCCGCGGGTGACCTTCGTAGTTGCGTCGAGGCGCGCCGACCCACACTTGACGCTGTTTGCGGATCAGAAGCGTGAGGTGCTAGATCTGGACTTCGAGCAAAGCTTGCAAGAATCGAGCGAGGATGCGTGTCGGCAGTACCTGTTGAGTCTGGGGCGATCGACCGATGTCGCGCAACGGGTGAGCGAAGCCGTCAAAGGGAAGTTCCTTGTTTGCGAAACCATGCTGGGAGCTGCAAGCGGGTTGCCCGTGGAGGCACTCCTCGAAGCAGCAAGGCGTGGATTGGACGGCGTGTTCGAATCGTGGTGGGCCCAGCGCGTTACTGGCGTGGGCGATCGGGAGCTGTGGAACCGGATTAGGGCAGGATTAGGGTATCTGTGTGCAGCGCGCGACGGCTTGCCCAGTGAGCTGCTCGAAGAGCTGTGTGGGGACGTGCCCAAGTGGAGCGTGGACGAGTTTCGAAGCGTCATGCTTCCGCTCATGCGGCCAACCGCCGTGCGCGAACTCGAGACGTTTGCGATTGACCATGACATCCTGCGTGCCTTTTTTCTGGGGATCGTTGGACCGAGGCGGGTCAACAAGTGCACGCGCCACCTGGCTGAACATCTTTGTCGCTGGTCGGAGCGTTCGGAAGGGTTCCAGCGTGACTATGCGTTGCGTTACGGGTTGCACCACTGGCGTGAGCTGGGAGACTGGCAGCGGTTCGAAGAGCTGGCGTTGGACGCCAGGTATCTCGAGGCTGTGTGTGTTGAAGTTGGGGTTGATTTGCTGAGTGCTGAACTCGACGAAGCGTTCGCGATATTAGGATCCGATGCCGAGCCCGCGTTACGAACGCTTCGGCGTTATGTCAGAGCGCGTGCACATGTGTTGCGCCTGTATGCTGAAACCTTGGGGCAAGATTTCGACGCGTGGTGCTTTGTGGAGGG
>CBINDO010000491.1:0-3154 GCA_966249405.1 uncultured bacterium
CCGACCGGGGCGCCGCCGCTGCCGGGGGGGGGGGGGGCTAGTGCTGTGTCGTCGGGCGCCACACTCGTGGGCGGGCCCGGGGGGCCCGCCCCAACGCCCCGACAAAGGCCAGTTGGTTTTTCCAACTGGCCTTTTCGCGTCGCGGCCCCACGCCCCGGGCGAACGTCACCGCTTGGCTCACGCGGCGAGTCAGCGGCCCACGACTCGTTCCGTCGAGCATCCGCCCAGCATTGACGTCCGTTGCCGGACCAAGACCGAGCGTGAGTTTGGTGTCAACCGAAGGCAGCGAAGGCAGCGTTCCGTGGGCGAGCTCGAATGTTGCCGGCTGGTTGCCGAGCGCGGCGCCGGTTTCAGACAGACCAAAACAGCGATGTGCTGCGATGGCCCCTTGGCCGGCGTTGCGCCCTAAGTCGCGGCAAACACAATCAGCGCTTGAACGACTGCAGGCCGTGGGGACACAAAGTGGGGCCAGTTGGGAAACTAACAGGCCCTTCGTCGTTGGTATCCGTATGTCGAACGAGCGCGCGTCATTGCTGAGGGAGAGCAAGCTGCGAAGCTTTCTGGGTTGGGCCCAGCTCCGTGAGACGCCCAACGGCTCCCGCCCACCGCCGCAACCCGCGCCGCCGCCGCGCGCGACCTCGCTGTTTCGGCGCGTGTACGCGCCTCCCGTCGCGGCACGCCCTGGCCTCGGTTGGCCGCGCGCCTTCGCTGCGCTCGGCGCCGCCGCCCTCGCCCTCCCGCTCGGTTGCACCGGCAACCCGAACCCGCCTCCGCCGTGTGGCGCTCCGACGCCGGCTTTCCGCTTTCACACGACCGCCGTTCAGACGCCGCTCCCCGACGGGTTGACGTTACGCGTCGAGTTCGGCGGGGCGCAGTCCGAGACGTACGAAGTGGGCACTGCCGCAGTGGGCGAGGTCGCGTGTTGCGTCACGGTCGCGGACGTCGGCGACGCCCCAGCGCACATCCCGTGCGGCACCACGATTGAGAGTGACGCTACGGTCGCGTCCAACGCCATCGTCTGCGACTTGTGGACGAACGGCGCAGTCAACCTCTCGGTGTCCGTGGGCAACGACGTGCTCGTCGAGCAAACGCTCCACGCCAAGCTGCTCGACGAAAAGAGCGACTGCGGACAGTTCGACACGCTCGACGCCAAGTGGGTGCTCGGCGAGAGCGACGCTGGCGTGGCCGTCGACGGCTACTAAGAGCAGATCTAAAACCCGGTTGCGATGGGAAAAACGCCCGCCCAACTGGATGAGGCGGTCGTTTTTCCCCGGCTTTTGCCACGCGCTTTTCGATCGCTCACCTGTTACATTGGTCGCGGGTCTCAGTTTTGAGACCCGCTCTAAACCACGGTTCGGCTGTGTTGTTACCGCGATTGCGCCCGCCCCAGGTGTGAGGGCGTTCGAATCGCGACTCGTACGGCAAACTATCAGCCGGTGGGACTGCTACATTGCGGAGTTCGGTTCAATTGAACCGAACTCCGGGTTCAGGGGAGTGGGCGGCCCGATCGGCGATACTGGTGAGACGTGTGGCGTGTCGCTGAGTTGCGCCGGGAGATAGCATGCGCGGCCGTCAACGGCTACTGAGGGAGTGGGCGGCCCGATCGGCGATACTCGTGAGACATGTGGCGTGTCGCTGGGTCGCGCCGGGAGATAGCATGCGTGGCCGTCGAGGCGCCTGCGATGTCGCCATGCTTCACGTGGGCCGCGCTGAGTGCAGCCAGCGAACGCCGCCTGGCACCTGCCGACGTGGGGCGGCTTGCGGGAACCTCAAGTAATCTTCGGCGAGAGCGCGGAGGCGCGAACGAATCACGGCCGAGGAGCGAACACCGCGACGCCGTGTAACCCGGCGCTCGAGGTGTTGGGGTGCGCTCCGGCGGACCCACGACTTTGCCATTCGACGAGCCGCATCCCGAGATACCGGTTGTGGAGCGGCAGAACGCCGCCTCACAGCCGGACAAGACAGCGACCCCCGAGAGCGGGTGTCGGCCAAACCGGAAAGCCGTAAACCAGCGTAACAGGTGAACGATCAGAAATCGGGTGGCAAAAGCCGGGGGAGGCGAACACGTCTCCGCTGCTGCGGGTGCGCCTTTACCTTCCTGGCAAGCGGCCTCGAGATCCGTTCTCCACCCGACTGTTCGGCGACGTTGCGCTGGCGTGCTCCTAGCCGCCGTGGGTTGAGGGCTGGCTTGCTGCGCCTGCCGGGCGGCGCTACGGCGCGTGGCCGTTGACGGTCGACTTCGTTTTAACTCGAGAGCAGCTAGCCCCATGCACGCCTGAACGCGGCACGCGGCGATTCGGCGCGCAGTTGCGACGTGGCGGTTTAGTGGGTGCGTGACAAACGGCGTCGGTTGCGAACCAGCTGACGCGCGATTTTGCAGTGGTTCGCCGTGGCGGCCGTTGGCACTGATGTTGCTCTACTCGTCGACGTACGGTGACGCGGAGCCCTAGTTACTCTGAGGCGACAATCGTTGCGCTAGTAAGGGCGACGTAGATGTTTCACCAGATGAGGATGAACCTATGCTGAATACCGACATCAAGGATCTGAGTGGTCACGAGCGGCGCGTGTTGCAAGACGCGTTTCACGAGGGCAATTCGCCGAGGCGCACGCGAGGAGCTCTCCTGAGCGCGTTCGTGCTGTTGACCGGTGTCGTGCTGTTTGCCTACTTCGGTGCGTCGATCGTGTTCCTGGTAGGGTTGACGGTCGCGACGTTGGTCGTCTCGACGTGGGAAAAACTGGTGTACCAGCGAAACATGGCGGCTTACGAGTCGTTGATTCGTAAGCTAGCGAACCGCCTGGAGAAGCTCGAGGGTGTACCCCAGACGGTGCCCGCGAGCCCTTCCTCGATCCCCGGCGTCAATGTGACGGTTGGCCAAGAACGGACCGCACAACGCGTACAACTGACCGAGGCGGAGAAGAATCCGCCACCCCACAACTGGAGCACCACGAATTAAGCGGCGTCGTAGCTCGTTCTCGCGCTGTAAGGCTATTGGACCGCTTGGACTGGATGATGCGTCATAACGCCAAAACGTTGGACAACGTCGAAACGAAGAGCGGTCCCGTAGAAAAGGAGTCCCCCGCGAAAGCGGAGGGCTTCTTTTTTTGGTGCGCCCAGCATGGGCGCTGTCTTGCGGGTGCAAGTCCCGCCGAAAGG
>CBINDO010000492.1:0-3094 GCA_966249405.1 uncultured bacterium
GCCAAGCGCCAAGAGCGATAGCAACACGGCCGCAGCCTTCTGCTCGAACCAAGAGACGACCAGCGATAGTGGCAGCTCGTTGACACCGCAGTTGAATGCACCTGCCAGGGCGGAGGCGATCTGGATCGCCGAGTAGCTGTCGTTGCATTGCCCCAGATCGAGCAGCCGCGGGATACCGCCAATGCTGCCCCAGTCTTCCTTGTTGAAGCGGTACTTCGCGCAACCCAACGTCAAAACGACGGTGTCGGCGGGAGTTGCGGCGACGAAGTCCGAGTAGTAGTTGCGACCGACCGCCGCGCCGTCGCACCCTCCGACCAAGAAGAAGTGCTTGATGGCGCCGGCTCTGACGGCTTCGATGACACGGTCGGCTACCCCCAATACCGTCTCACGGCCGAACCCGATCGTGATGGTGCGCGGCGGCTCCGTCGAAGCAAAGCCAGGCAATGCCTTGGCGGCTTGAATCAGCGCGCCGAAGTCGTGACCCGGCAAGTGTCTCACGCCTGGCCACCCCACAGGCCCGGCGGTGAAGATTCGCCGCTTGTAGCTCGCGTGAGGCTCGATGATGCAATTGGAGGTCATCAAAATCGGGCCAGGAAATTCGGAAAACTCTCGCTGCTGGTCTTGCCAAGCGCCGCCGTAGTTGCCGGCCAAATGCGAGTACTTCTTGAGTTCGGGGTAGCTGTGCGCCGGCAACATCTCACCGTGGGTGTACACGTTGATGCCAGTGTCTTTGGTCTGCTCGAGCAGCGCCGCTAGGTCGGCCAGATCGTGTCCGCTAACCAGGATCGCTTTGCCCACGACCGGTGTGACGCGTACCTGCGTCGGCTCGGGTACGCCGAAGCGCTCCCGATTGCCGCGATCCAGCAGTGCCATGACGCGCAGGTTGATCTGCCCGACCTCCAGAGCTTTCGCGAGCAGCACGTCGACATCCGTCGGTTGATCCGCCAAGAAGTCGAGCATCCCTTCGATGTCGGCGTAGATAGCTTCGTCCTGCTGTCCTAACATCAATGCGTGGTAGGCGTACGCGCACACGCCCTTGCACCCGTACAGCACCAAGGCGCGGAGCCCCACGACGTCCTCGCCCACTCGGGCAACCCCCAGCTTGATGGCACCGAGTTCCGCCTTTGCCAACATCGCCTGTGGTTCGTTCGGGATCTCCCAGCCGGCGGGCCCCAAAACAGTCTCCGGCAGCGTCCCGGCGCGAGCACAAGCCGCCAGGTAGCTCGCCTTTACGCGGTCGCGGTGTTCACGCGCTTCATTCACCATGACCGTGAATCGCTTCGAGTCGAAGTTCACGTTCGTCAGGGTCGTGAACATCGCCTCCAAGATGAAGGCGGCAGCGCGGTCGTCGCCAGCACCCAAGCGACGAGCCCTTACGTCGTATTGAGCGATCCCCTTGACAGCGTAAGCCAACACGTCCTGCAGGTCCGACGTCTCCGCCGTTTTCCCGCAATTGCCGACTCGGCTCGCACAACCGAGACCTAGACTATCATCGTGGGTCGTTTGCTCGCATTGGTAACAGAACATCGCAGACTCCTTGGGTGGTCCGAACGGAACGTTCACACCCTAGCTCGTTAGCTTGGAGTCTCCCTGCGAAACCTCTGCGGCAATGTCGCATTTCTCATACCACTTTACGCATTGGCTGCGCGTCGTGGCCAGGGACGTCACTCGTGGTCGTGTGCTTGCCCGTCGACCTCACACTCACCTTCACCGTTCATGTGGCCTTGGGTCTTGAGTTGCGCCATGAGGATGTCCTTCAACGTGAGCAGGTCGCCAACCTCGGGCGCGCCTCCGAGCTGATAGCGATCGTCCCATTGGGCAAGGTCGGCGATCAGCTGCGTTTCGAGCTCGTCGACGTCGAGCTTGCCGTCGACGTCGACGTCGGCGTCGGCCCACAACTGCGCCAAGCGCAAGACGCCGCCTTCACTGCCGGTGGGAAAGCCGTTGAAGAAGGGGTGATCACCGTGAATGGTGATCGCCTCGGTGCTGGTCGCTCCGTCCGTAATTGCAAAGCCGGCCACACCATCGAGCTCACAATTGGAGAACGCCGTCTCGACCGTCACCGCGAACTCGAACTCGATGGCAGGATTGGCGTAACAGGGATTACCAGCAGCGTCCTCATCGGTCGCGTCAGCGGTCACGTCGGCAGCGTATTTGGCTGGTGGACACGAGACCCCGTCTTCCTTGGTCAACTTGCCCTGAATCAAATACGTGAGGTCGTCGTCGACGATGCGCTCGTAGTCGCTCTCGTCGACGCTGTCGTGGCGTTTGGCGCCGTGTGCCCCCCCGGCGAGCTCATAACCGAAATTCCAGCGGCCCGGTCGGAGCCCCTCGATCTTCCACAGCGCTTCGCCGTTTGCCGGAACCTGTGTCAAGTCGATGACGAATGTGCGTTCGTCTTCCGCCGTCACGCCCCGATCCGTCGCATAGTCGACCGCAACGTGACCGAGCGCGAGCACGTACTTGTCGTACGTGACCTTCCAGCCATCACGAATGTCCTCGACCCCGTCGCCTGGCTCCAAGCCATCCAGGATGGTGTCTTCCGGTTCGATCAGCACACGCAACGTGCCGGCGCCGTCTTCGACCGGGGAGGATTCTCCACAAGCGATGGTCGTCCCGGCAGCGGTAAAGATGAAAGCCAGTCGAAGGCTTCGAGAAGATCGGAATGAAGAGGAATGCAGATAACGCATGGGCGAAAAACGTGTGGGGGTTATGGGGAAAAACAGGCCACGGTGTCAACTCACGCGGCTGGGTCTGACGGGGCCTCGAACTCTGGGAATGGGTTCGGCAACTCGGGCCACTCGGCGAGGTCTCGCGTTGCCGACTCACTGTCCCAGAGACACTCGTCCAATCGGGACCGGATGCCACGTTCGTCGAGGTGCGTGCCGATGAAAACCAGCTGTTGCTCACGGTCGCCGAAACGCTCGTCCCAGCTGTCGGTTGCGTCTGGACTACAGCCGTCGAATTCCCCCCACTCGTGCTTCGGCGTCGCCGCGAGCCACAAGCCGCTGGCATTGACCTCACTGACGCTGCCCGCGTGCGCCCATTCGTAGGCAACGCTCGGATTGGCCGCGACCCAGAAGAACCCCTTGGA
>CBINDO010000493.1:0-2989 GCA_966249405.1 uncultured bacterium
CTGCCCCATCTCGGCGTAGAGCGCGTTCAGCTCGAGCAGGCGGTCGTTCAAGGTCGGCGTGAGCTCCACCGCGTTGAGCCCGATGCGCTTGGCCTCTCGCAACGTGATCGGATACGAGTGAGACGGGTAGCTCTCGTTGAGGTGTCGGCTCAGCGCTTCGACCTTGTCCTGGTCCTTCATGTGGAAAGACAAGATCTCGCGACAGATCTTGATCGACAAGGACGAGATCCTGTCCACGGCCCCGATCACCAGCGGATGAATGTGCGGGAAAAGCGCCTGGTACGGGTTCACTTCGGACTCCTTCGAGCCGGCGACCTTGGCGCGCGCACTGCTCTGCCACAACCTGACGACCCGCAGCAGCTCGTCTTGACTGACACTGACGAGCTCGTTGTCGACGTCGACGGGCGACAGCTCGTGACGCAGAGACGTATCTACGGCCGTGAGGTGTGCGAGCGGACCCATTTGGAGCTGGTCGGCGCCCAACGCCAACATCGTCGCTGCGGAGGCGCACTCGAGCGGGATCAACGCGACGACCTGCTTGGCGTATTGCCGCAGCAAGTGGGTGAGACGCAACGCGGCTTCGCCGGAACCGCCGTCCGATTTGATGCACAAGGCGACCTTCTGCTGCGGCCCCAGGACGTTCAGGATTTCGTACAACGCGAGCACGTCGTTGTCGCAAACCGATCCGGACGGCGATGTCCAGTACGCGATCAGCGGGTACCCCAACTCCTTCTCGATGACGCCAAGAATCTTCTGGGTTTTGTCGAATAGGACGGGCGGTTTTTTTATCCGGACGTGTCGTGAAGTCTTCTTGGAAACGGCCATCGGGGCCGCGGTTTATACGCGCAACGTCCCCGCGAGGCCACTGCACTGTTACATTGTCGTCGTTTTGGCCCGTACACCCAAAAACGCAATTGGTTCAAAGGGCTAGCCCTGCTAGGGTCGGCCGACGTTATGCACGATGAAACTGACGCCCGGGGGAGGCGAGACCACGTTCCCCTGCTCCACCGTCGTTGGCTGCGTGGCACCTGGCAGCTGACTGCCGTCGCTGCGCTGCAATCCCTGTCGAGTCTCGGCTGCCAAGCGGGTGAACTCGACGAACGTCAGGAGCAGTACCTGCGCCGACAGCTGGACAAACACTATCCGAACGGCGGGCAAGTCAGCGACGACACGTCGGGAAGCGAACCGACCACTCCGGCCGGCACGTCCGCGGAAGAGACCTCGGCCCCGCCCAGCGCCACGAGTGAATCCGACGTCACGTCGGCGCCTGGTACGTCGGCGGGTCCAGTCACTTCCGAGCCCGACCCAACGTCCGCCGGCAGCACCGGCGATACCGGCGCGGCCCAGATCCCCGAGTGCGCGATCCAGACGTTTCAAACGAGCTGCTCTGGCGACGTCTGTCACTACGGAGGCGCCATCCAGTTGAACCCGAACTTCGCGACGGGTGGGGACCTCTTCACACTGTTGACGACGACCATGACGGGCTGCGACGGCGCCCCGTCACAGCTCTACGTCGATCTCGCCAACCCGCAAGACAGCTACCTGTTGGTGAAGGTGCGAGGCGAACAGCCGACGGGCTGCGGCAACGCGATGCCGACCGATCGCAGCGCGATCTCTCAAGCGCAAATCGACTGTTTGGAGGATTGGATTGGCTCACTCTAGACTTCTGCTCCGCCTCGCCTGGCGCATCTGGCTCACGGCCATCGTCGCGGTGGCGATTTTCTCGAGCACGGAACCCGCCATGGCCGAAGGCAACGCCGTGCTGGTCGGCCGTTTCCAAGGCTCCAAACCACAGGGGCTCAGGGAACTCGCCGTCAAGCTGTTGGAGGCCGACGGCTTTACGGTCGCTTCCGGCGGTGAAGCCTTGTCTGGCGACTCGGGTGAATACGAAATCGTGCGCACCGCGCGCGAGTCGCACGCGGTGGCGGTCGTGCTGGTGACCACGGGTCTCACCAAGACCAGCTGGCGCTCGACCGTGACTGTCCGCGACGGTGCGACGGGCAAATCGGTGGGCGAGGCGACGCTCACCGGCAAGTCTTACAAGGGCTTGCAAAAGGCATACAAAGAGAACTTGGTCACCGAGCTGATGCCGTTGTTCGAGAAGTGCACGGCTGAAGAGCCCGCGCCGAAGCCGGCGTCGAGCACTGCGGACGATTCGTTCTTCGAGGAGAAGAAGGCACAGGAAGATCCGAACGAGCTGCCGCCAGCAGACGACGATGCCGCTGACGACGAGGCGAGCGCGGAAGGCTCGGCGGAGCTCGACTTGGGCCCCGACGAGAGCCGGCAACGGCGGGACTCGCTGGAGAAGACCGAGGCCCTGGCGCTCACCTTGGGCCCGAACCTGACGCTGCGTAGCTGGGCCATCAACGACCCGCTGACCAACGCCAACGACGGCGCGTTGTTGCCCGCACACGACGTGCCCGCGGTGGGTTTCCGCGCGGGACTGCTCGTGTTCCCGGCCGCGTTCTTCACGAAGGATCTGGTGCGACACATCGGCATCCAGCTCAACTACGCGATGTCGCTGCTCGGAGAGACCAACGTCGAAAACGTCACCCGCGATCCGAACGACAAGGTGCGCGACACGACGCTCCAGTCGTTCGACGCGGGGCTGCACATTCGCATCCCGATAGACCCACTCACCCTCGGCATCATCGGCGGATACGGCTTCGATGCCCTCGCGATCGACGGCTCGAAGACGGCCGTCGCGGTTCCAGATCTCCACGCCGAGTTCATTCGCGCCGGGTTGCTCGCCCAGTTGGCGCTCGGCAAGTCGACTTCGGCCCGTTTGGGTTTGGGTTACCGTTACCTGCTGGGCTTCGGGACGGAGGCAGCTCAACTCCAATCTGCCGATTGGTTCCCCGAGTCGCTCGGCACCGCGTTCGACGCCCGTCTGGAGCTCCGACAGATGTTCTCCTCGGCGTTCGGCTTGGCGTTGGGCGGCGAGATCAACCAATACACGATAGACTTCAACGTACAGCCCGACCACGTG
>CBINDO010000494.1:0-2978 GCA_966249405.1 uncultured bacterium
GTGAACCCACCATCGAGACCTCGCCCGAGCCGGACGCCGGGACTACGGACTCAGTCTCGTCGAGCCCCGCCGCAGAGTGTGAAGGCTTCGACAACTCACGAGTGAAGTTACTGCGGCCAGACGGCACGTTGCCACCCCTGCCTCAGCCCCCCACCACCCCTGCCAACTGACATGCTCCGTCTCCGGATCACCACCGCGTGTTTACTCGTTACACAAAACGCACTCGCGCAAGACTGTCCACCATTGACGGACAGCGTGGTCGTGGTCGGCTCCACCGCCGCCCGAACCTTGGTCCGTGAGCTGGGAAAGATCCTTGCCGCGGCGGAACCCGGGACGACCCCGCCGTTGGTCTACGCTGGTCTCGGCTCCTGCGCCGGCGTCGAAGCCGTGGTGCGCGGCGCCCCGCTGACGTTGGAGAGCCTGACGTACTGGGACGGAACCGGTGCCGAATCGACGTGCACTCCGGCCTCGCCCATCGACTCGGACATCGGGATCTCCGACGTCTTCCCGAGCAGCTGCCTATCGCTGCCCAACGGTTTACCGTCCAACCTCGGAGACTTCCTGGGCCCCGTCCAGTCGATGGTATTCGCCGTGCCCCAGGGTTCGTCGCAGACCGCTATCAGCGCCGAGGCGGCCTACGCGATCTACGGCTTCGGGGACGAATCGCAGGTCGAGCCTTGGACTCGAAGCGAGTTCATCTTCCAACGCTCGCCGGATTCCGGCACGCAGGCGATGGTAGCGGCGGCTATCGGCGTCCCTAGCGTGCGCTGGCGCGGGACGATGACGACGGGCAGCACCGACATGCTCTCCAAACTCGTCGGTATCCCGGCAGAGAACGCGGACAATACCATCGGCATCTTGAGCAGCTCGCACTTGGAACAGAACCGCTCGACCCTGCGTGCGCTCGCGTATCAACACTTCGGCGAATCCTGCGCGTTACTGCCCAACCGCACGGCGCGTTCCAACGAAAAGGCGAACGTCCGTAACGGCGAGTACGAGATCTGGGGTCCGTTGCACCTGTTGACGACGGTCGACGAGAACCGGCGTCCCACCGATCCGAGAGCCGAGACCATCATTCACTACCTCACTGGCACGCGCGTACCGCCGAGTGGACTGGACCTCATCACCTTGCAAGCGGAGGAACAACTCGTTCCCCAGTGCGCCATGCAGGTGACGCGCACCATCGAACTCGGCCCGACGTCACCGTTCACTCCGGAGCAACCGTGCGGTTGCGCCTACGAAGAGGCCACGAACGGCACCACTTCCTGCACACCCTGCGACAACGCAACGCAATGCACCGAGACGCAAGTTTGCAGCTACGGCTACTGCGAGCAAGTGGCCGTTGCGCCAGCGACCGCGGCGCCGAACCAAACGAAGTGAGAGTGCAGCGATCGAGTGTCGCTCCTGTGAAGATCGAGTGTCGCACGACTATGGTCAGTGAGTTTTCGAAACAGCCTAGGTAGATCACCACGTCGCCATGTGGACCCAGGTTCGACGCCACCTCTTCCGCCCGCTGTTTGGCCACGCACCTCCGACCGTGGTCCGAGCCATCTCGAAGCGGCGCTGGAAAGGCAGACTGACACACGGTAACTCAGCACAACTACACTCGCGCCGTCCGGGGAGCTCGGCTCAGCCGATGCAGGGGCGCGGGTGGTGCCGTCTCGATGCGGCGGTGCATGGCATGGTCGTGGTGCTCGCCGCGTCGACGATCGCTTGCTCTTCGACCCCAGAATCGCTGCCGATTTATGGCACCGTGGTGGTCGAGCTGCGCGTGCCGCGCGGCGTCGTGCCGCTCGGCGGCACGTACCTCGTAACGAGTGACGACGGTGATCCCGTCCGCTTTGGAACGTTGACCCCGAAGCTCGAGCCGCTGCGATTGGTCCTCCCCCAAGATCCGGATTACGTGCTGTCGGTCAACGCGCTGGCTCGCAAAGGCAGGCGCGGTGTGTCGCTCGAATGCGAAGGCTTCCGAAAGTTCGACGTGATCCGTCTGCGTGAGACGACCTTCCCGCTGACGCTCGATTGCGACGGGTTGTGGCCGGACACACCTCCGCCCGGGCCACCAAGTCCGGACGCAGGCTGCGGCATCGAAGCCCTAGTGGTCGGACCGCTCCGACAGTCGATCGGCGCGAGCGTGCACGCCAGCGCAACCGCGACTCCAGATGGCGACACGCGCTTCGTCTGGGGTACTTCCGACACCGAGATTGGTGCGTTCACACACACCGAGAACGACAGCGACGCGCAGACCGAGATCACCTGCTACCAACCCGGCGTTACCACGCTCAGTCTCGTGGTCTCGTCTTCACACTGCACCGATGAAGCCACGGTACGGGTGGAGTGCGTCGCATCGAGCTCTGGCGACGCGGGCGTCCCCTGACTAAACCCACGGTTCGGCTGTGTTGACCTTACCGCCCACCCAGGCGCCTGATGTTCATTCGGCGCAGTCGCGCTCGGCGGCCGCGAGCTGGAGCGCGGCGCGCTGGTCCGCGTCGATGAGCTCGGCGGCAAACATACCGTCCAGCACGTTGGCGACGCAGCTGATGTACTGCTGCTGACTCTCCCACGGGTCGTCACACGGGCAACGTTGCTCCAGGCTGCACCCGTCGGTGCCGACCAAGGTGTCTACAGTGTCGTCGCAGCGGTCCACCAAGTCGACGACACCGTCGTCGTCCCCGTCTTCGAACAGGCACTTCTCGGAGCAGCCGTCACCATCTTGGTGATTGCCGTCGTCGCACTGCTCGTCGAGCGCGGCTTGAACCACCCCGTCACCACACGCCTCGATGCCGCAGCCCGCGGAGCAGCCGTCACCCGTCGTGAGGTTGGCGTCGTCACACTCCTCGAGCCCCTCCAGCACGCCATTGCCGCAGAACTCCTCAGCGCACGTCGCGCTGCAGCCGTCGCCACCCTTTTCGTTGCCGTCGTCGCAACTTTCGCCGCGTTGGACTATCCCGTCGCCACAACGTTCGGCGACGCAGTCG
>CBINDO010000495.1:0-2921 GCA_966249405.1 uncultured bacterium
TATCCATTCGGCGCGACGGGCGCGCGCATGGTGCTCACCATGGCCAACGAGCTGTCGCTGTTGTCACTCGAGTTTGCCGTGTTGGGCATTTGTGCAGCCGGGGGCCTCGGCGCCGCGGCCGTGTTGGAAAGAGTGTAGCCGCTGACGCTGCGATCGGGTCACGACATCACGTCGGCTTCCCACGCGTTGAACGCCTTCCAGAATGCACGGCGAGAGCTCGAAACTTGCTGAGGCGGCGTCATGACTTCGGCCGCGTGAGACACGCTCGCCTTCGACCACGAGGCTAGCAGCTGTTTGAGTTTGTCGGCGCGTTCCACCATCACCTGACGTTCGGTGGCCGCGAGCGCCGCCTTTTGTTCGAGGCGTAGGCGCGCCGTCTTGAGTCGACGTAACGCGATCACGTGACCTGGCGTGCGCCGGACGTTTTGGATCAGGCCCACCCGCGCGAGCGCAGCGAGCACCCACTTCGGGGGATCGAAGTCGAAGAAGCGCACTCCGTTGCGATAGTCGCCTGGGAAGGTGTGATGGAAATTGTGATACCCCTCGCCCATCGTGACGACGGCGGCCAGGAGGTTGTCGCGCGCCGTGCCTTTGGTCGAATACGGTTGGGAGCCGATCCAATGCGCGACGGAGTTGATGGAGAAGGTTGCGTGATAGGAAACCAGCAGCCTCAACACGCCGCCGAACAGGAAGCCACCCCAGGCGTCGCCAAAAAACCAGCCTATGAGCGTGGGCAGCCCAAAGCCGAGTAACATCGCGACCGGCAAATACCAGCGGTGTTGAGTGCGGACCAACCGATCGGCGCTGAGGTCGCTCGTATCACACGAGTCCTCCTGGTCTTCCAACACCACCCACAAGATGTGTGAATACCAGAAGCCGCGCCGCGCGTTATAGGGGTCGCGGTCGGTGTCGGTGTGGAGATGATGCAGGCGGTGTTTGGTTGCCCACGTCAGGGCGGAGTTCTGGACGGCGGCGGCCCCGAGCAAGAGGAGCAGGCCCTTGACGACGGGGCCAGTCGTGTAGCTGCTGTGGGCGAACAAACGGTGGTAGCCAGCCGAAATACCGAACGTCGTCAACCCAAAACCCGCGACGAGGAGCACGGCGGCGACCGATGACGGGTTGCGGGTCGTCAGGTAGGCGGCCAGACCCGCGACGCCGACCGAGTGCAACACGACCAAGAAGATGAGATTGCGCCAATCGATCGCGCGCGCTCGTGTTTGGGCGTTCTCGCTCGCGGAGTACGTATCCGGCGCCGAGCCAGAGCGCTGCGCGGGTAGGGGAGAGACATTGTCGGGCACGGATACTCCTTTGACGGCACGACAGGTGCCTCTTCAAAAGTGTATCACCCGTGTTTCACTCTTGCCGACGTTGGGGCCTTTTGTGACGAAAGCCTGACAGGCTTTCAACGCAAGCCTGACGAACCGAGCACGAGCTTGCGGCGGTGTCACGCACGCGTGCCGGAGCAGAGCAGTGAACCGGGCCCGTTCGCCCACTCGAACACCGCCTTACGTCCCAAGTCGATCGAACTCATGATCCGCTCCTTGTCGCGCGTGATGCGCGATGCGGGGAGCGTTTCCGTCGGCCGAATCACGGTTATGCGACGCTGCGCTTCCAAACGCGAGATGCGGTCTAGAGCCGCGTTGTAGCGAGTCGCCCGCTGACCGATCGCGTTGATCAGGTCGGGATAACCCGGGAAGTGCAACCGCAGCAACGCCGGCGACATGTGGCGCGGGTTCTTGCGGTAGTTGGCGGGGCGCGTGAGGAGCACGATGATGTCGTCGACGTCGCGCTCGAGGGCGGGTTCGATGGGAATCGACGCGCAAACTCCGCCGTCGATGTAGGGCTGTCCATCGATGGTTACCACCTTCCCATACGCGAACGGCAGCGCCATCGTCGCGGTCAGGACCGAGAACGCCGTGCGAGGCGTTAATTTGAGGTACTCAGCTTGGCCGGCCCGGCAATGCGTCACCGCGACGAACGTCTCGGTCGGCACTTGGCCAAACCGCTCGACCTCCAAGGGTTCCGACCCGCGGAAGCGGCTCACGAGCTTGTCGACGTCCATGATTGGCCGGCCGTGCAGCAGATGGCGGGGGCTGATCAAGTGGGACGCGTGCGTCCAGTGCTCCCAAAGTCGGATCGCGCGATCGATGTTTCCCAGAGCGAAGAACGCGGCTGAAGGCGCACCCGACGACGTCGCGAAGACATAGTCCGGCGGTCGCGGCAGCACCGTCGCCAGGGACTGGAGCGCGCCGGCGCAAAACGCTCCGCGCAGACCCCCACCTTCGACGACGACCGCCAACTTGCGTGAACTCATGAGGCGGGGCCTTTAGTCCAAGCCATCGCAGAGCTCCACGGTTTTGGTTGTACAGCGCCTTTTGGGCCGATAAACCCGCTCGCGTCGCGCTGTAACTGGCGCCGTTTCGAGGATCAAAGACGATGTTCGGTTTCAAATTAGGGTTGGTTCGAGGCTTGGCGTGGCTTGGGCTCGCGTGCGGCGGCGCCTGCACCACCGGCACGCTCGTTGGGTGCGCCACGAGCGCGCACGCCTTCAGGCTCAATCCGGAGCAGGAACCGGAGCAGTATCGCGTCACTTGCCGGAAGCGCTTCTACTACTGCGAGGCGGAGGCCAAGGAACAATGTGGGGGGGAATATCAAGAGCTCGGTCGTCTGAGTAACGGCCCCGAGCAAACGCTGGTCAAAGACTCCGACCTGTCCTCCACCGGTCCCGCGAAGGGGCAAGCGCTTTGGGAGGGAGAGCTTACCGTTCAGTGTGGTCGCCAACTTCCGCCGCTCGAACTGAAGCGCCCGCCCGGTGAGACGGAACCGCTGCCGGCGGAGGCCCCTGCAGCGCCGGGAGCTCCGACGTCGGTACCCGGCGAGAAGGTGTGCATCCCGGGGACTACCCAAGCTTGCCTGGTCCC
>CBINDO010000496.1:0-2881 GCA_966249405.1 uncultured bacterium
CAGCCGACGAGCGATCGACGCTCCTCTTTGGCAACGCGTCGTGATCAACTCTTGCGCGGCGGCCTCGCGTGTAGCCATCGAGTTCATGAGCACTTTGAACTTGTCGAGCAAGTTGGCGCCGAGCCCAGTGTGATCGAGAACGAAGCGCACGACTTGTGGAAAGCTGCCGTCGAGCCACTTGAAGTCGCGCTTGAACGTGATGTCGTCGGTCATGTAGAGCTCGCAAATTCGCGCAGCGTTGCTGCTGCAGCCGACGTCCTTCAGCAGGAGCGTGTAGTAGAGCTCCCACATCGAATCGGGCGGAAGTCCAACCGCCTTGCCGAGTCGCATCCCGATCAGGCAGCAGCGGACGCAGTGGCCTGGCGGTTGGCCCTCCGTGATATCGAGCGCGTAGCTCAATGCGCCAATCAGTTTCGCTAGGGGTAAGTCTGGTGCCGACATGAAAAAATGGTTCTCCGCGAACCGTCAGAACGCCGCGCCAAGCCCGAACTTGAATGATTTCGCTACTTCCGTTGGCCGGGAAACGAAGTCCAAGAGCGCTGGCACGCTCGTTGAATGACGATCTTGGACCAAACCATGGATGCCCTTCATCGAACGGTTTCGCGCAGAGTTTTCGAGGCGATGGTCGAGTTGCGTCGCGAGCTGCACCAATTTCCGGAGTTGAGCGGACGTGAGGAGGCGACCGCGCAACGCATCGCCGCTCGCCTGGAGCGATTCCCCGTGAGCGTGCGGCGCAACGTGGGAGGCTTCGGGATCGTCGCAGACCTGGCGGGAGCTGCCGAGGGCCCCCTCGTTGCTTTGCGCGCGGACATGGACGCGCTGCCGGTGTTCGAAGAGACCGGGCTCCCGTTCGCTTCTTCGACACCAGGCTGCATGCACGCGTGTGGTCACGATGGGCACAGCAGCATGTTGCTCGGCGCGTTGGCGCTGCTACACGCCGAGCCTGCCGAGGGTCCCGTCCGGTTCATCTGGCAGCCGGCCGAAGAGACCGCTTCCGGAGCTCGCGCGATGATCGGTGACGGGGTACTGGATGGGGTCTCGTTCATCTTTGGCGGACATCTCGACCGACACTACCTGCCAGGGGTACTCGCCATCAGCGAAGGCGCCGTGAACGCAGCCACCGACGTGTTCCGCATCGAGATCCGCGGCAAAGGGGGTCACGCAGGACGTCCACACGAGACGCTGGACGCGGTGGTGGCAGGGTCTTTGCTCGTGACCGCGCTCCAAACCATCGTGTCGCGCGAGGTGAATCCGGCTTTTCCCTCGGTCGTTTCGGTGGGGGTTTTCCAAGCGGGCACCGCGCCCAACGTGATCGCCGGACAGGCCGTGCTGGAGGGTACGATCCGAACTCAGGACGAGGCGACGCGAGCACATTTGCATCAAGCCATCGATCGCATCGCCAAGAGCATTGGTCAGCTGCACGGTGCAAAGGTCGCCGTAACGTTTACAAGGGGCACGCCGGTCTTGCTGAACACCAAAGCGATGGTCACGCTCGCGCGAGCCGCCGCGGCCGACGTGCTGGGGCAGGACAGCGTCGTCGAGCTCCACACCGCCAACATGGGTGGCGAGGACTTCGCCGAATACCTGCAACACGTGCCCGGCGCCTACGTCCGGATTGGCGGGCAGGTTGCGGGGCTCGAAAACCAGCCTGCGCACAGCAGTCGTTTCGATTTCGACGAACGCGCGTTGGCGGCTGGTGCCGCATGGCTCGCGCAGGTGGCACGAGTCGCGAGTCGGCATGCGCGCGCCGCCGGAGCAACGTCGTGAGCGTGACGGTACGGCCTTGCGCCGAACGTGACCTCGGCGCGGTGCGAGACATCTTCATCGCCAGTTACCGCGACGAATACCCGTACCGGCACTTCCTCGACACCGAATGGCTCAAGCGCTCGATCTATTCGGAGGGGGTCTTGATGTTCGTCGCCGAGGAGACGGACACGCAACGTGTGCTCGGCACTGCTTCGATCGTGCTCGACGTGGGGGCGGACTCGGACCTGATGGGCGAGTTTGGACGTCTGGCGGTACATCCCGACGCCAGGGGCCAGGGGGTAGGGGCCGCGTTGATGGAGGCTCGACTCACCGCCGCTGGTGAGCGCCTGCACGTCGCTCTGGTCGAGGGGCGCACCGCCCACGCGTTCTCTCAACGCATTGCGTTTGGACACGGCTTTGCTCCAGTCGGGTTCTTGCCGCAAAAGCACCTCTTGCGCGTGCCAGAGTCCGTCGTGCTCGGGGTCCGCTACTTCGGCGAGGCGCTGCAGATGCGGCGCAACAACCCGCGTGTCGTACCCGAGGTGAAACCGTTGGCTCATTGGGCGCTGACGGCGTGCGGGCTCGAGGACGACGCGGTCGTCGATGAAGTAGCATTGCCGTATCCCGTTCGTGAGGGGTTTGGCGTAGACGAGTTCACCGGCGACCACTTTTCACCCCTCCTGCGGATCGAACGCGGGCGAACCAGGCAACGTGAAGTCTTCGGCGCACGGACGTTGGCCCAAGGACTTTTCAAGCTCACGCACGACCGCGCACGTTACGCCGTCGCCAAACGTGCGCTCGGTGGCGACGTTGCAGGCGCCATCGGTTACTTGCACGACGCCGTCGAGCACAGCGTCAAGATCACCGAGCTCGTCTTCTCCGACGAAGGAGTGGTGCGACAATTGTTGGCTTGGGTCATCGACCGAGCCGGTCAGTGGAACGTCCGTTACGTGGAGGTCGACGTCCACGGGAGCGCGCCGCGGATGCAACGGACGATGTTGGAGTTGGGATTCGTCCCGTGCGCGTACGTCCCGGCGATGGTGTTCGTGAACGTCGAGCGAGTGGACGGCGTGCGTCTCGTTCACTGGAGACCAACCGCCGAAGACACCCGGGTCGCTCCGTGTCCGGATTCCGC
>CBINDO010000497.1:0-2642 GCA_966249405.1 uncultured bacterium
CAGAACGCCGTCAGCGTGAACATCTCGATGGCCCTGCGCAACGTCGTCGGGGTCATCGGAGGGCTCGCGCTGCTGGCATACACCTCCGCCAAGTTGACGTTGTTGATGCTCGTCGTGGTGCCGCCGATCGCGATCGGCGCCGTGCTTTTCGGTCGCGTCGTGCGGCGTCAGTCACGCGCGGTCAGCGACGCATTGGCTGCGTCGGGCAACGTCGCCGAGGAGAGCATCTCGGGTGTGCGCACCGTGCGACTGTTCGCCCGCGAGCAGCAGGAGACGGCGCGTTACGCCGCCGCCGTGGGCAAAGCCTTCGAGGTGTCGCAGCAGCGGATCCGCGTGACCGGCCTATTCCAGGCCGCCGTGACGACGCTCGGCTCGGGGGCGTTGGTGGCGGTGTTGTGGTACGGGGGGCGGCTGGTGCTCGACAACCTGATGACGGTGGGTGAGCTCACGGCGTTCCTGCTCTACACGACCGGCGTTGCGATGTCCCTGGGCACGTTGGCGAGCTTGTGGTCCGACTTCATGAGCGCCGCCGGCGCGGGCGACCGAGTGTTCGACTTGCTCGATCGAACCGCACAAATCCCGTTACATGGCGGCAAGGTGCTGCCCGCGATCAACGGCAAGATTGCGTTTCGCGACGTCGAGTTCACTTACCCCAGTCGTCCGGACATCCCGGTATTGCGCGGTATCGACCTCGAGATCGACGCAGGTGAGGTGGTCGCGTTGGTGGGGCCTTCGGGTGGTGGTAAGTCGACCATCGCCGGGTTGATCCCGCGCTTGTACGACCCCAGGGCTGGCGACATCACCATCGACGGCGTCGACGTTCGAGAGCTCGACCCTTCCGATCTGCGCCGTCACATCGCCACCGTCAGCCAGGAGCCGATCCTTTTCTCGACGACGATTTACGAAAACATCGCGTACGGTGCCGGCAACACCGTACCGCGTGCCGCGGACATCGAAGCGGCAGCGCGAGCCGCCAACGCTCACGACTTCATCATGAGCTTTCCCGACGGTTATCAGACGACCGTCGGTGAACGCGGGGTGCAACTTTCGGGCGGCCAAAAGCAACGTATCGCCATCGCGCGCGCCGTGCTGCGTGATCCGGCGATCCTGATCTTGGACGAAGCCACGAGCGCGCTCGACGCCGAGAGTGAACATCTGGTGCAAGAGGCGCTGGAACGGCTCACCAAACGCCGTACCACCTTGGTCATCGCGCACCGGCTGTCCACCGTGGTCGGCGCCGATCGTGTCGTCGTCATCGACGGGGGCCGGATCGTGCAGTCGGGTCCGCACGATGCCCTCATGCGTTCGTCCGACGGGCTGTACCGTAAGCTGGTCGAACGGCAGTTCGTGCAGCTGCAGTGACCGCAGCCGTGACGGACCTATTCGCGTCAGCGGCGCAGCGCCCCCCACACGAGATGCGGCGAATGGCCGCCGGCGCGAACCATCCTCACCCACAATAACGTCATGTGTTCGAGGTGCAGGGCCTGCACTAGCCCTCCGACGTCGACGGGCTCGAAACCACACGCTTCGATGAGTGGGCGCACGAGGTCTTTGGCGGCCTCGTCATCGCCGCAGAACAACATCGCCGGGGCGACGCCGTACCCGGGGTACGAAGGGTCTTCGAAGTTTTCGTAGCCGTAAATGGTGAACGCCTTGACCACCTTGGCCTCCGGCACGAGCGACTGCAGCAGTTCGCTGCCAGATGTCTTGCTCGAGAGGCCGTGGCTGAGCCCAGGCCCTACGGGGTTGGTGCAATCGACGAGGACCTTGCCGGCGAGCGCGCTCGCGAGCGGTCGCAGTATCGCCTCGTTGGACGCGAACGGCGTCGCGAGGAAGACGACGTCCGCCTTGGCTACGGCTTCGGTTGTTGGACGCGCCGTCAAGCGGCTGTTGCGGTCGAGGGCCGCAGCAACGGTGGCGGAGCCGGGTTTACTTTCGGCGAGCACGACGTCGTGGCCCACCGCTGCGAGACGAGCGGCCACCGGGGCGCCGACCTGGCCGGCGCCGATGAATGCGATGTTCATGGGATCACTTCCTTCGATTATGTAGTTTACCAAAACGTCGGGCGCTCGGGCAGCGGGGCGTTGCAGCGAAGACACGTTCGATGGTCGTCGTTCACGTTTTCGAGGGAACCGCACTCGACACACCGCACCCAGATGCGATTCATTCGCGTGGGGGTCCAGACGCTCGTCCACACCGACGCGACGAAGGGTTCTCCCAACAGTTCGTTCATGGCCGTGGCGTGATGTTTGGCTAGCGCCCTTTGCATCGAGTTTTCGTCCTCCCAGGCCGTTACCGTGAAACCGCGCAGGCCGGTAAAGCCGGTGACGATCGAGATGAACCCCGGTTCTGCCAAAAAGTCGCGAACGTTGGCCGCCGAGTGTTCGCGGATGCGTTGTCGCTCGTCGCCGTCTTTGGCCGTGATCCACGTGAGCGCGATCACTTCCGGCGGCTTATGGTTCCCCGACGCGGCGCGGAGGCAATAGCCGTATTGCGCCGTCGCCGATTCCAGCGGCTCGGCGAGCGCCAGAGCCACGAATCGCTCGGGTTCCAGGGGGCCCACGCGTGGTGCTTCGTACCAGGCGGGTTTTTGCTGCTCCCACAGGTCTTTGACGACTCGGTGGGGCAACGCGACTTCGAAG
>CBINDO010000498.1:0-2583 GCA_966249405.1 uncultured bacterium
CGTACACATCTGCGCTTGCGGCCGTGTCGGGTGAACGCACGTTCCGGCACGTATCACGCGCGAGGGCAAGGCGGGTAAGAGCGTCGCCCCATTCGCCTCCGCGGCCATCCGCATGAGCGGCTCGGCTCGTTCTCGGTTGTCTGCCAATAGTCGAGTTCGGGCAGCCGCTGCGTCCGAGGCTGAACGGCAGCACGACCCGGCCAAGAAACACCAGCTTGCGAACCAACACAGCCGAGACACCCAGCGCAACATCCGAAGCCGCCTGTATACCCCACGCCCTGTTCCCAGTGCGTCTCCCGAGTGATCGCCGCGCGACGGTTTCACGAAATTGGCAGTCTCGAGGTTGGTTTGTAGCGTCGCTGCAGCGGTTACCGGCCGCTGGGTGGTGCGAGTTGGCGACGCGGCCTCGCTCTACACATCGGCCTTGCTCGACGGAGCCCGTTGCCTGCTAACTCCTCCCCATGAAACACCCGTGTTTGTCCGCGTGCGCGTTGATTCTGGCTTTGGGGTGCGCGAGCAAGTCGACCGGGAATGATACGGGTAAACAGGCCAACTCGGAAGGTGGGGGGAAGCCCGCGGCCTCGACGGAATCAGCGCACCAAGCATCCACGGACCAACCGGAAGAACCGGAGACGAGCAGCGCGGAGCCCGACGACACGACTCGGGAAGCCGTGACCTCGGCGCCGACGGCCGCAGACTCGAGCGTGCCGACGGCGTCCAGCAGTGAAGCAACGACGTCGCCTTCGACCGCCCCTTGTGTCGGCGGGGGCTGCGACGCTGGCGGCTGCGCGGAGGGAGAGACCACCACGCCGTTTCTTCCTGACGAGTGCGTGCGGGTGTGCAGGACGGCGTTGGAGGGGATTTCGCTCGCGAGCGACGCCGACGTGAGCGAGCTTGCGGAGCAAGACTGCGTCGTGCTCGACGGACCCGTCGCGATCACCCAGGGGGTCACGAGCTTGGTAGGCCTCGAGACGATCCGAGTCATCACCGGTAGCTTGAGCCTGACGGCGACCACGAACCTGAGTTCGTTGCAGGGTCTCGACGCCCTGGAGCACCTCGGTGGGTCTTTGGTGCTGAGCGAGAACGCAGCGCTGGTGTCGTTGGACGCGCTGGAAGCCGTTCGGCACGTGGCTGGAGGTGTCGTTGCGACCGGCAACACCGCGCTTCAGAGTTTCGCAGCACTGGAAGGAGCGACGTTCGCGCGCGCATCCTTCACTCTTGCCGGTAACTCGGAACTGGTCAGCTTGGAGGGGTTGTCCGGGGTCGACGAGGTCGACTCGATCGTCGTGGCGGACCACCCGAAACTCACCACTGTTGCGGGTCTCGCCAACGTAACCAGCTTGCAGGCCATCACCGTTACCAACAACCTGGCGCTGGAACGCCTGGAGCTCGCCAAACTCGCGACCGTCGGCAACTTCACCTTGGCGGCCAACGAGGCCCTCACGCTGTTCACTGCCGACGCCCTGACCACGGCGATGAGCATGATCCTGACTAGCAACCCGGACCTCGAGACCATCAGCCTTTCGAAGCTGGAGGCCGTGGATAGTCTCACGATTGCGGACAACGCAGTCCTCAGCGACATCGGTGAACTCGAGTCCTTGAGTTCGGGACAATACCTGACCATCGTACAGAACCCATCGCTTCCCCAGTGCGCCGTCGACGTCATCGCCGAACGGCTGAACTGCAGCGCTTGTCAAGGTAACGACACGAACGCCGTTTGCGACTGAAGCGCCGCCCGTTCCTCCGCGGAAAGCGCTGCCTTGGGTGGCCAGGAGCCGCCGCTCACGTAGCCGAATCGTCCAGCATGGGGACGAAGCCGGCCGCTACCAGCCTGGCGCCTTCGAAGACCGTTGGTTCGTCGCCAAACTGCATGCGCGGATCGGCCATCACCTTGGGCATCCCGAGATCGCGCGTCGCTCTATCGGGCCATTCGATCCACGACACCACCACCGTCTCACCGTCTCTTGCGCGCGCTGCGCTCAGGAACGAACCGTAGGTTTCCGGCGTCTGGCGAGCCGTCTCCGCGTGATACTTCGACGCGTCGTCGCCTCCTTCGTCGAGCCAGCACTCTACGACTCGCAGCGCGCCGTACTCGCGGACCACGCTCGAAGACACGCGGGCCAGGTGCTCGTATTGTCCGCGGTTTGCCCTAGGTACGGGCGTCATGAAGCAGTCGACGTACATATCGTTGGCCTCGGGGTTGACGGCGTCTTCAGTTGGTTTGGGGTACTTCGACCCAACCGTCAACGCCCCGCTTTTGACCAGGTGGATCCGCCAAGGCTCGGCGCGGCCTGTTCCCGCTCGGGTTGCCGTGCGTGGAGGTACGTTTGCTCCTCCGCGTCCAAACGCCTCAGTCGACGTCGTGGGTGAATGTGCGCGCTCGTTGCTTCGACGCCAGGCGATGGAGTGCTGCCCATGAACGACCTACACGCACTCCGTAGTCCGCCTAGCTCGAGATAGTGATTTTGTTCGGCCGCCGCGTTGGAAGTATTTGCGCGGCGCGCGCCCATGCTAGCGTGGCGAGCGATTAACCCCAGAGTTCGGTTCAGTTGAACCGAACTCTGCAATGTAGCAGTCCCACCG
>CBINDO010000499.1:0-2561 GCA_966249405.1 uncultured bacterium
CAGCTCCAGTATTTCACGACCGCACCATACGACTGTGGAGAGACTTGTACATTGTGCGGATTCGCTCCAGTACTCCCCCCGTATAGCGCGAATATCGTCCTCCTCTTCAACAGTGAGTTCGAGGCGGGTCCCAAACAATGTCCGATGCTCCTTCGGCCCCCCCTGTTCCATTTTCAAGACGGCGCGCGCGTCGTTGCCAGACCTTCCAGCAGCTTCTGCGAGCCTTATCAGCGGTTCTCTCGCGAGATCCTCGCCGACTATAGTCGTCTTACCAGACGTGCCATGAGCGGACGCTAGCAGGCGTTGGGCAGGCTGCTGGAAGTCTTTTTCCACATCCCAGGGATTCGGCAGGGAGAAATCGATACCGAATCGAACGACCTGATGCGCCAACTCAAGATCTCGTATGAACTCGTTGGGATTGCGGAGGGGATCAATTTGAACTTCTAGCTCAAGTTCTCTGACAGAAGGGCTGGATTTCAGCAGCCGGGCCAGTTGGCGCGAGATTCCTACTACCGTCGGAGAAAGGCGTGGCTTGTGGGCGATGGCGCACACCTGCAAGTGATAGTCCAGCACAACGTGAGTGAACGGGGCGTTGTCGACGCTCGCAGACACAAAGTTGCCCGTTTGTACGTCATATAGTTCGAGCGTCGTGCTTGTGGTTCGGCCAAGGGCGAAGTACTCGGCAAGGCCATCAAGCTCGAAGATATTTCCTATATGCCAATGGTGGGTTGCACGAAGTTCCGCGCTTGGCTTCGACGCCACTGCGTCTCGCAGGACTCTCTCTCGATCGAGAGGACCACCGAACGCCAGCGATCTCTGGGCGGGCTCAATCAGTTTGACTCGAAAAAGCTGAAGCTTGTGCATTTGCTATCGGCCCAACGGATTTGCGCTCCAGCCGCGTGGCCCTCACCAAAAGATGCCCGGCCAAAGAAAGCAGCCAGGCGAAGCCTGGCACCTACAGAGTTCTAAGGCAAGGCGAAATGTTCACAGGGGCCACGTCGGTCTGCAAGCGTGAGAAGCGTGAGTTGGGCGGCTTCGGGTTTAGGGCTTCGAAGACGAACCTTCTCGTGGAACCTGAACAAGGTACTGGTGGTGCACTTGTGAGTATCATAGTGTCACCTGAGGGGCGAGCCTCACTTGGTCTTCTCATTTCCCTCAGTTTTACCCTCGGCGCTGGCCTCAGCCATAGCCTCAGCCTCGGTGGCGTTCTTGTCCAACGAAGCCAACCGCTTACCGCAATCTGCAAATATCCACTCAAGATACTCCTCTTGCTTGGTCTCGCTGTCGGACAACTCTGCGTCTTTCGAAGCAGCTCGCTTCATAGCGAGGCCCTGCAAGTTGGCGCGGTACGCGTTACACTCGGCGCTGATGAGCTGGTACTCGCGAAGGCGGTCACCGATCCCGTCGCCGAAGGATACGTACGCGAGCATCGCGGGCTTCGCAATCGTGCCGCAGAACGCCGGGGGCGGTTCCACTGGGTCGATCTGCTTGTGTGTAACTTGGTCGAAGGCGACCACTTTTCCGCATTCTGCGAGCTTACGCTCCAGGCGTTGACCAGCCGCATGAAACCTCTGTGTTGCTTCCGTCAGATCCGTCGCAGAACGAATGTCAATGTCTTGGTCTGGAAGGAAGGATGCAGTAGTCCCAAGTGTTTGCAGCCGAGCTGAGACAGTTGCGACTCCTAAAGCAAGAGCTGCGTCGAGATTGCCAGGCCCAAGAGCAAGCTTTGCAGTTGCCTCCGTCTCCCTGATTTCTACGTCCAGCACGAGTCGCACAGCAAAGCCATAGTCTCCTTTTATAACGGAGAACTTGGCTGGTTGTTCCTTGACTGAGATGGTTCCATATCCAGACCACTCGTAGATGATAATGTAGCGCTTTTGCGCATAGGCTCCTTTTGTCGCCTGCCCAGCGACTGCCAGTGAGACATCAAAAGAGCCCTCGCTTCGGTAGATTTCTTTGCCAAATAGCTCGCTCGTGAGTGCTAGGAGCTTCAGTTCTTCATCAAACCACCCAGGCGGTGGTTTAGCTGCCAAAGCAAAACCAAACTTGTCGGTTTCAGACCCAAGCGTTACGCCACCGGTGTCGGTTACGATGACACGGGTACTGTTCCGCTGGTCGCGCATAGCCACAGAGCCTTGTTGGAGACCCACTTGAAACGCGGCATTCCGTGATGCGTCGGGCTCGATTGCTCTGCTAGGGGGTCCTCCACACCCGGTGAATATGTGCGCCCCAGCTAGGGTCATGAAAAGCCAAGTCTTAAGCCAACTCACATTCAGCAAACGCATACTTGGGAGCTTGAACCGACTGACTACGTGTCGTCAATGAGATAGCGCGACGCATCGGTTTCTGCGAACGAGGAGCCATATTCGCTGGTCGCTCGTGGTCCGTCCAACGGATGTGCGCTTTAGCCGCGTGGACCCCGCCAAGAGATTCACAACCAAAGAAACCAGCCCCAGGCGAAGCCTGGCACGTCCAGAGTTCTCGGGCAAGGCAAATGTTCACTAGGGCCACGTCGGTCTGCAAGCGTGATACGGCCCGACAGTCCCGAAACTGGGGTGTTC
>CBINDO010000500.1:0-2521 GCA_966249405.1 uncultured bacterium
CGGTCGATGGTGTCCAGGTCGGGGCCGAAAAAACCGACAACCTCACTTTTTCGCAGCGAGGCCCAAGTCGGAAACAATCCGGAAAGCAACGGCCCTTATCTTACTCGGAGCGCGGCTGAAACAGCGCGGATCACCTAGGCCCACCGGGACGACCCGGCCTGGACAAACGGCCCTTGCCGGGACGACCCGGCGACTTCCGAAAGTCCCACCGCCATGACCCCATCTCGCACTCGCTGGTTCGCGGTTCGCGAGCCGTTACCCGCTCGTCATCGCGGATGGCTCGGGGCCATGTCGTTCGTCCTGCCGTTCGCGATCTGGTGCTCGATCTCATACATCCCATTCATCTGGCACCCTCAGGTGCTCGTGTTGGACGCTGGAGACAGCTCGGTTGCCGGCAGCCACGCGTACATCGGGGTAGATCAACGCGTTGACACGGAGGTGTTCGAAGCGCGCAATCGAGAGCTCCGCAACGCTGGTGCTCGCCTGGCGACGGGGGTTCGCGTCAACCCGATCTACCTGCCACCGCCGCACGACATTGCGCGCGCGCTGGTCACTGCGTTCACCACGGCCCCTCAACGCACCGGAGACTATTGGCTGCACGAGAGTCTGTGGCACTCTTGTCAGGTCATTTTTTGGGGCTTCGTCTACGCGGCCGTGTTCGGTTTGCCCCTGGGGCTCCTCGCTGGCACGTTCAGCCTGGCGTCTCGGCTGGTCGAACCATTCGTCGACTTCGTGCGTTACATGCCCGCGCCGGTCTTCGGTGCGCTCGCGGTGGCCATATTTGGTCTGGCGGACGAACCCAAGATCACCATCATCTTCATAGGCACGTTCTTCCAAATGGTGTTGGTGGTGGCCAACACGACGCGCCAAGTGGAGCGTGGTCTGTTGGAAGCGGCGCAAACCCTAGGCGCCAGCAATCGCCAGTTGCTCACCCAAGTCGTACTGCCGGGCGCGCTCCCCAATTTGTATCGTGACATGCGGGTCTTACTCGGGTGGGCGTGGACTTATCTCGTCGTCGCCGAACTCATCGGTGAGAAATCGGGGATAAGCGCGTTCATCTACCAACAACAACGTTATCGCAACTTCGACAACGTCTACGCCGCCATCATCGTGATCGGCGTCGTCGGCTTGGTCTGCGACTTGTTCCTCGCGTGGATCGGGCACCACCTCTTTCCGTGGGAGACGGGCTCCTCGTTGTTCGCCAAGGTCCGGCGCCGAACCCGCCGTGCACTCGCGAGCGAGGCTCCCGCAGCGGTCACTCGAGCCGCACACCAGGGAGAGGGCTCCTGATGTCTACTCAACAGCTCACCTTACCGAGCTACCTCGAGCCACCACCTGCGGTGGCGGCGCGCCTAGCCGAGTTGAAGAAGCGCCCGAAAGTGCTCGAGATCGACGGCGTGGGGCGGATGTTCCAAAGCGCCGGTGGACCAGTTCAAGCGTTGAAGGACGTCTCTTTCGACGTGATGCGCCGTGAGTTCGTGAGTGTGATTGGCCCGTCGGGTTGCGGGAAATCCACGCTCAACCGGATCCTCGCGGGGCTCGACGCACCGACGTCCGGGCAAGTGCGCCTGGATGGTAAACCCGTCGTCGATCCGGGCGCAGAACGCGGCATGGTGTTCCAGGGCTACACTCTGTTCCCGTGGCTGGACGTCCGTAGCAACGTGATGTTTGGCCTGCGCATGAAGGGCGTCAAGAAGGCCGTCGCCAAACAAGCTGCCGAGCGCTGGCTAGAGGTTGTCGGCCTGACGAAGTTTGCCGACCACTACCCCTCTCAGTTGTCTGGTGGCATGAAACAACGAGTCGCGATAGCGCGAGCGCTGGCGAACGAACCGCGCGTGTTGCTCATGGACGAGCCGTTCGGCGCGCTGGACGCGCAAACCCGCTGCAGCATGCAGACCCACCTGCTTCGGATCTGGGCCGAAGAGGACGTCACCGTGTTGTTCGTCACCCACGACCTGGACGAGGCGGTCTTGCTCTCGGACCGCATCGTCGTACTCGGTGCGCACCCGGGGCACGTGCAAGAGATCATCGAGGTGCCGGTGGAGCGCCCACGCTCCGCGGAACAACTTCTCACCGGCCACTTCTTGGCGACCAAGAAGCGTTTGGAGGAGCTCATTCACGGCAACCGCCCGCACGACGAGGAACACATCGAATAACTCACTTCAGGGTTCGCGAAACGAACTCTGCAACAGCCGGGACGACTCGGCGACTCGAGAAGACATGGCCGGGACGACCCGGCGCAATACACGAAACGCGGCTGCGAACGCTCCGGCGTCGAGGCCATTGAAAGGGAAGACATGTCCAGCGAGGTAGTCGTACTCACCGAAACTCTGCGCGGCGGCCAGATGTGGTCGCGCGTCCTCAAACGAGGCTCCACGTTGACGCTAGAAAACACGGCCGGCGACGCCAGTGTCGCGGCCCTCTTCTACAACGCCGACCAACCACTCGAGCGCTACAACATGCCCGATACGCTCAAAGCCCAGCACACGGCTTACCTGACGCGAGGGTGCGTGTTGTATTC
>CBINDO010000501.1:0-2427 GCA_966249405.1 uncultured bacterium
GAGCGCGCAAACGCTGCGGCCTCGTTCCTCTACCAAGCCGGCACGCCACCAGTCGCTGAAGCTCACACCGAGCCCAGCGCGAAACCGCGGACTGACGTCACGGTCACCTGCGCCGACCTCACCACGTTGCAGAGTCATCCCCCGCGCGGTGACCCAGGGCGACCGCAGCTGCGCGGCCTCCGAATCATGCGCCGCGTTCGAATGCTCGCAATAGGCCGCGACTTCTTCACGCGCGAGCCTGGTCGTCTCGGACCGCGCCGCGTCGATCTGCCGTTGCGTTCGTTGGAACCAGACCTCTCCCGCATCTGCCGATACAGTACTCGGAACGACGGCCGGATCGACTTGCGCGGAGGTGAGTCCCGGCCACAGCGCGGTAGCGACGACCAGCGAACGTTTGAATGAGGATTTCATCGGCTTAGAATAACAGCGGCGGACGCTTGACATGGAGGACGACCTCTTCGGCCGACTTAGCTTCTGTTAGAGCGAGCCGAACGAACTTTCCGCGCAGATCCGTACCGTAAACGGGATGTTTGGCCGTGACTTCGCCCTCGACGACTTTGCCGATCGAACCGACGTTGTGACAGCCCACGACCCGCGCCGCACACGCGAACACTGGGTCACCCTCGTTGATTTCGGACAGGTTTTCGTAGGGAACGAAGGCCACCGTTAGTTCGCCCGAAGCAGCCATCAGTAGCGGTGACTCTTGGATGATGGCGATCACCGCATCATAACCCTCGAGCGCCTCGGCTAGCGCGCGCTCCGCTGCTTGCAGAGCGAGCACCTCGTCGTTGGCGCGGTCCTTCTCCAGCATGGAGTTGAGGTAACTGCGTTTGAGCTGCAGCGCGTCGAAGGTCGCAGGCGTCGCGTCCTTTGGTCCTCGGGCCACACTACTCAACGCGCTCGCCTCTTGAGACAGCTGCGCCAGCTGCGCGTTCAACTGGGCTTCTTGCTGTTGTAGCTGGACTCGTCGAGCATCCAATTCAGCGAGCCGAAAGTCCTCGGTGGCCTTGGCTTCATTGTCGATCAAGTTTGCGGCGTGGGCGGAGGCCACTGATTGGCTTCGCTCACGCGCAAACCCTTCCGAGGCTTTCTCCAACTTGTCGTGAGCTTGCCGCACTTCGTGGCTGAGTTCCCGAAAGCCGCCAAGCCGTCGCAGCTGCAGCGAGGCGTTCTTGGCGACTGCGGTCTGGAACGTTTCTTGGTACTGCGCCTCCATTGCGACGATACGGCGCGCGTGATTGAGCTCCGACCCCACACGCGCGCGCTCGGCTTCCACCTTCTGGCGGTCCCACACTTCGTGAGCCAGCCGCGCACGTAGCTCGATCACGCGCAAGTCGGACGGTGCGATGACGGCGGGAGCAACCCAGCCATGATGAAGGAAGAACAGTCCATTCAGCGCAATATAGGTAAACAACCCAAACAAGATGATACCGAGCAGCGAAAACCCGACCAGCTTGTAAGCCGCGACCAACGTCTTGTTAAGGTAGTTTGCTACGGCCACGCCCACTTGCGTTTTGGGCGTCGACCTCTTCTCCACGATGCCAGAAGAGCGAACCGCGCGGCCGTTCTCCTGGAGGTATACCGCACTCTCTGGCGGACCTTCGGGCGGGACTGCTTTTCTCTGTTCGATACTTGGAGTCGTCATAGTCTAGATACTCAGTATGGATTGGCCGGAGTTGAACGTTCAGCTCGCGCGCGGGACTGCGTAGCCTGCCGAATGCCCCGTAGGCTCTCCTGCGGCGACGCTTTGATCGACGGTTGTTTGGTGACCACGTGTCTCCCAGCTACCGGAGTCCAACGTCCACATAGCCAATACGTTGTGTACGATGTAAGTGACTGGCATCAGGAGCCCCAAGCCCAAGAACCACAGCGGATGCACTCTCTCGGCGACCGGGATCTCCCTCGATTCGAAGAAGTAGATCGTCCCAAGCAACGCTAGCACCGCGAGGTGTACAGAGCACAACTCGAAGAATCTGCCGGTCAGCACGTTCTGAACTACCACGAACGGATAGACGATCTGAAGTGCAAATAGCGAGTAGTAATGCACGGCGACGAACGGGTTCAGTCGCCATGCGTGGCTCACACCCATGAAGAAGTCCACGAGGTTGGAGCGGCGCCAACGCAGCTGTTGCGCAAAATACTTGCTCACCGTTGGGGGTGCGACCGTCCAACACTGGGCGTCCAACGTGCACACGGTGCGGTAACCAGCCTTGACGATCTGTCGCGTGAGAAATCGGTCCTCACCGTATTTGATTGGTATCCCAAGCAGGTTGCGGTCTTCCAAGATCGGCTCGAGCTCCAGCAAAACCTCGCGACGGTAGGCAGTCAAACAGCCGGAAAGACACATCACGCACTGAAAGGCACGCTCCAAGTTCTTCAAATAGACGTATCCAAAGTGGTACTTGATGGCCTGCATCCGCGTGAGCC
>CBINDO010000502.1:0-2422 GCA_966249405.1 uncultured bacterium
CTGCTCCTCCTTACACGGGAGGCGGTAGAAGTCACGTTTCGACTGAGGCAGGACAATCTCCTTCGAAGGGGCGGCAGGCAAACCGCCGCACGAGGGGACGCTCGCGGTAGGCGGCTCTGTCCACGTCAAGAAGGGAACGTGCTTCCATGTCGTCCGCACTGATAAGTCGTAACCCCGATCTGAAACGGCTGCGCGACGAGGGGTATGACGTCGCCGTGCACGAGGGGTACCTCGTCCTACGCGACGTGCCTTACGTCGATGGGCAGCGGCAGGTGCGCACCGGAACGTTGGTTTCGGCGCTCACTTTGGCGGGCGACCAAACGGTGCGCCCGGCGTGTCACACCGTTCACTTTGCTGGAGAGCAGCCGTGCCACGCGGATGGCTCGCCGATCCAGCAGATCTTTCATCAGGTGGGGCCCGCCACCCTGGGCGGCGTGCACGTCGATCGTTCGTTCTCGAACAAGCCTGCAGAAGGCTTTGCCGACCACTACGAGAAGTTCACTTCCTACGCGAACATCCTTTCGGGGCCGGCACAGGCGCTTGACCCCGCGCTGACGCCGCGCACGTACCCGCCGACGCCCAACGAGGACGACGCTTCGCCGTTTCAGTACGTGGACACGGCGGCGAGCCGCGCGAACATCACGGGGTTGGCCCGTAAGTTTGCGGGGCTCAGGGTAGCCATCGTTGGGCTGGGCGGTACCGGTTCGTACGTGCTCGACTTGATCGCCAAGACGCCGCTCCGCGAGATCCATCTGTTCGATGGGGACCGCTTCCTGCAGCACAACGCGTTTCGCGCGCCGGGCGCGCACACGCTGGAGGCGCTGCGCGCAGCCGGCACCAAGGCGGGCTACTTGGCACGGGTCTACTCGGTTCTGCATCGCCACGTGATTGCGCACGAAGTGGCCATCGACGAGACCAACGTCTCGACGTTGCGGCAGTTCGACTACGTGTTCCTGTGCGTCGATAGCGGGAGTGCGCGTCGCGTGGTGAGCCGTGAGCTTGCAGCGGCGGGGATCCCCCTCATCGACGTGGGCATGGGGCTCACCGTTACGGACGACAAGCTGACCGGAGTTCTGCGGGTGACCACTAGTACTGCGGCTCTTCCTGGCGCGATTTCTGGTGGCGGCTTCGCGCCGCTGGAGGACGCGCCCGACGGCGTCTATTCGCAGAA
The DNA here is from genome assembly GCA_966249405.1 of uncultured bacterium. GTDB lineage: Bacteria > Myxococcota_A > Polyangia > Polyangiales > Polyangiaceae > SZUA-265. The sequence goes on from CBINDO010000502.1 coordinate 1,172, forward strand.
CATCGAGATCGCCGACTTGAACGCGCTGAACGCGACGTTGGCGGTGCTCAAGTGGAAGAAGCTGGTCGGTTTCTACCACGACGATCGGCGCGAACATCACTCCACGTTCGCGGTCTCGACCGGCCTGCACACGCGGGAGCAGTTTCCGTGAGCCGCATCGCGAGCCTGCGCCATGCGTTCGTGGAGAACGCGCCGGAGCAACTCGAGCCTGGCGTGTTGTACGTCTCCCTGCGTTACAACACCGCGCTTCACCTGTGCTGCTGTGGATGCGGCTCGGAGGTGGTGACGCCGATTTCACCGACGGACTGGCAACTCGTTTACAACGGAGTTGCCGTCTCCTTGTACCCCTCCGTCGGAAGTTGGCAGCTGCCGTGCCGGTCGCACTATTGGGTGCGGTATGGCCGCGTCGAGTGGTCGTATCAAATGACGCAGGCGGAGATTGACGCCGGGCGGCGGCGGGATGCGGCGCTGAAGGCGATGTATTTCGAGGGGCGCGGTGGGGGTGCGACCGGCGGGGGAGAACAGGGCGGGGCCGTCGAGGATGACGAGTTGTAGCGAACGGATTGCACGTATTGCCAACCATGGTGCGCCCGGAGAAGTCTATCGAGCAGTGATGCGTGTGGTACGCTAACCCCAGCCAGCTTGTTCATCCAACCAATTGTGCTCGCGGAAAGCCTGCTCCCACGACCTCAACGGCGGGGGAGCGTCCACGAGCTGTAGTGCGACATCTTGAAGAACTGCGAAACCGAGCGCGGTAGCAGCGGGGACTAGGGTGTCTCGTTCGGCGTAGACGAAGTCGACGGCACTTGCGAAATGCTCCTTGATTGTTTCCCCGCGGTCGCAAACCATGTGCGTCAGCGCGTCACGGCAATTGACAAACTTTGATGTCAACGGGTTCCAGAGGTCCCGTTCTGACGGGTGGATGCAACGGTCGGCGGCCACCCTTGAGCGAAGCGCGTTGATGCGCGCAAGCGTGCCTCCACTATCTGGGGCCAGGCCATCGCTGAGTGCAGCAATTCTCCACAACACAGCGGTAACAGCTAGCTCAGACGCCTGTTCCGGCAACGCTCGCAAGTGTTGGACCAGACCTCGATAAGCCAGGAGAGTCCCACTGCTGGAGGCAGTGATCACAGGAAACAGCAACTTTCGAAGTCCAACGCAAGCCACCGATGGAACCCAAAACGGTACGTATAGGTTGTGGTCGACGCTCATTTCCTGCAGCTGGAGTTTTACGAATCCCTCGAAGGTTGC
>CBINDO010000503.1:0-2406 GCA_966249405.1 uncultured bacterium
GCCCCAGTCCCCACCGTACTTGAGCATCAAACCCTGGAAGATGAAGCGGCTCGCGGGATCGAGATCACCCTCGACCTTGATGTGGTACGCCGGGTCACCGAGTTCGGCGCGCTTCATTGCCTCGTCGCGCCAGGCGATCGGGATCAAGCGCAGAGGCTCGTCGTGCATCGGCGAGTCGAACTCGTCTTCGTTGCCGCTGGCGAGGCCGGTGCCCTTCAGGTTGACCCACTTGAAGGTGTAGAGCGCGCCGTCGGGGGTGCGAGAGTACGCTTCGAGGCCCTTCTTCAACATCCGCGCGATCGTGCTCTTGCTCGAACCCACCGGACCATGCAGCAGGATCACGCGCTTCTCGGGACCGTAACCTTCGGCCGCCGCCTTGAGCACGTTCATCAAACGCATCAAGGGGATGTCCAAACCGAACACCGCGTCTTTGCCGTTGTCGATGGGGTCTTGGAAGAAGCGATAGCGGACCAACTTCTTCTTGTTGTCCACGTATTCGTCGGTCCCGTAGGACAGGACCATGTCGTAAACGCGTTGAAAGGCGTTTCGTGTTACTCGTGGCCGCTCTCGAATGACTTGAAGGTACTCTTCGTAGGACCCTTCCCAGGAAAGGTCACGGTACAAGTCGTAGTCCTGCAGTTGAGCAATTTGACTGGTGAGTTCTCCTGGATCTAGTGACACACGTCCTCCATGCGCTTTCCGTGTCGGAACAGCGTCAAGCCTGGCCCCGCTGCATCGACATAGCAACCTTGATGTGCAAAGTTGCCAACAGGACGGATCACCCGGCCGGTAACGTTAGGGCCAGGGTAGTCATAGCTGCGCAAACTCGGCCAGGAGCTCGACGACTTCACTAAGCGCCGGTTTGGCGTTGCCGGCGGCGTCGCGCAGGCCCACCGAACAGCGCGCCTCGGCACCGCCCTCGATCTGCCAATCCCGAGCCCAATTCTCACAATCGGAAGTAGCAGGCGAATTCAGCGACGAGACCACGACTGCCCTGACGTCAGCCGCGTTCGGGCTCGAAAACCAAGCGCGGATCCGGGAGAAGAACGCCTTTTGATTGTCCGGCTCGTCGACGCTGGGATAGGCCAGATCTTGGAAAATCAGAGGCAAGCCGTAGTCCGAGAGATGCGCCGCGCGTTCGACCAACGTGTCGGATGCAAGGTCGGGCAAGGTTACCTCGCCCGAGGCCTCCACGGCGGAGTAGCTGAGCGCCAGCACTTCAGAGGCGACCACCAGGGCGGTCGGGACGGCGGCCATCGTGGTGACCCCCACCCCTACGCTCGCCGACGTGGGTTTGCCCGGATGATTCCTGGCGCGTAGCAGCGCGTTTTCGAGTCGCGTCGCGAGCAGCTGTCGTTCTGCAGAGGGCAACGCTGCAAAGTCGGCTTCCAGGTGCTGCCCGAAGATCAAAAACCGCACGGAGTCTCCCAAGGCCCACACTCGCTCGAGCCAGCCAGCGACGGCCTCGTCGCTCATGGCCACGAAGGCCTCGGAAGACAACGTGACGATCCAATGAACACCCGGCGCGCGTGAAATCTCGGCGAAGTCGTCTTGCTCACCGGCCGATAGGTGGGTCATGATCCGCGACCCCAAGGCGAGCACTTCCAGACGCGCCAAGGTATCCTCGGCAAGGCCGGCGTCGGCGCCGGGGCTGCCCGGCTGAAGTCCCCACGACACGGCACGCCGAACGCCCGCGTCGACGACACCGGCTTCTCTCACCGTCGTCGGTGTCAGGCCGAGGGACGTATCCAACCCCGTTCGCGGTTCCGTCGAAGCGGCTGGCGTTACAGTCGTCTCACCGAGGGGAGTCGCGCCGTCGAACCCGCCGTCGGATGCGTCGCTCTCTGGACGGAGAGAGCGAACCTCGGAGGCTGGGTGCTCACACGCCACCAACACTCCGAACGCCAACCACACTGGCCACCACGCTTTCACGGGCGGGACGGTAAAACAGCCGGGCGAGGTTTAGCAAACGACTGCTGCGTCGCGCTGTGCGTCACCGTATTCACCGTCGAGCGCGCGTTACGCTGCGCCTCCCCAATTGTCCTCGGGGCGCATGAGGCCAAACGCGTGAACGTCGCCGCTGCAAATACGGAACGGCAACTTCGCGCAAGCGCCGTCGCAACATCCTCCCATTGACACGCGCCCGGGAGCGATCGGCGCTCCCGAGAGGCCCTGGCATTCCTGAGAGCGCGCAGCAGCGGCGCGAATGGGAGCTCAGCGTCGCCGACCGCCGCCCGATGACCGATTGGACGATCCTCCGCCAAACGAACGGGGCGAAGAACTCCGGCTCGGAGAGAAACTACGGCTCGGCCCCGAGCTGCGACTCGGCGCGGCACTGCGGCTCGGCGCGGCACTGCGGCTCGGCGCGACACTGCGGCTCGGCGCGACACTGCGGCTCGGCGCGAC
>CBINDO010000504.1:0-2193 GCA_966249405.1 uncultured bacterium
CTTCGCACATCATCGCCAACCACGCCGTCACCGTGGCGCCGGCGATCGAGGTCATCCACGCCTTCGGTGGTGGCTTCTTCAAGAGCGGCGTGACCCACCAGTTCTTGAACGAGCGTGAGTCGTGGGACTCGGCCTACGTGGGCGGCGGTAACGACGGCAACGGCACGATCTCGACCTTGGCGTTGCAGTGGGATCTGAGCATCGCGAGCCTGATCGAGCTGCCACAACAGCTGGATCTGACCGCGTTCGGTATGCTCAACATGATCAAGAGCAAGGACGACCCCGACCTCGAGAACATCTCGAAGCTCAAGTACGGCGCGGACTTGGTGTGGGGGCCGCTCAGCTGGTTCGCTGCGGGCTTCCGCTTCGACCGCCTCCAGCCGCGTTCGGACATCCCGGAGCAGAGCTTCACGGTTCTGGCTCCCCGTCTGATCTTCCGCAGCGATTTCGCGACCCACGAAGAGATCTCCATCGGCTACGCGCGTTATTTGTACGCGCAGCGCGAGTGCACGAACTACCACGCGCAGCAAGGGTCAGCAGCGGTGGATTGGTCGGACTTGCGCAAGTGCGTTCAGCCGCCAAACGCCACCATTGCACCGGAAGGTTTCGGCAACCGCCCCGGCGTCACCGGCACGAAGGAGCGCCGCGGCGGCCCGATTGACGTCGAGTCGGTTCGCGGTGGGTTCCCGGATAACGGCTGGACCGCGCCCCACGAACACGTGTTCTACGTGAGCGCCGACATCTGGTGGTGAGTTACCGAGGGGCTGAGTCCGAAGGACTTGGCCCCGTGTGTTCGAGCGGGCCGAACCGAAGCGCCCGACAGTTTGACAATATCGAGAGATGGACTTGCGTTGGAGCCCGAGTGTGACCACGGGCTCCCAACTGGAGACGAAGATGAAACGAGTTTTGAAGATCGCAACCACGGTTTGCCTCGCGTTCGGGGCGTTTGCTTGTAGTCCGGCCGTCAACTCGCCGGACATGGAGAAGACCGCCGAGGGCGCGCCCTGCGGCCCCGATGCGCTGGTCGAGGACGGCGAAGACGCCAACAACCAAGTGATCGTTCAGGACGGTCGCGCCGGCTACATTTACACGTACATGGATGCCGAGGGCACCACGATCACGCCCAAGGCTGGTTCCGATGGCGGCGTATTCGAGATGACGCCCGGTGGCGTCAACGGTTCCAAGTACGCCTTGCACATGAACGGCGCGATCGCCAAAGCGCCGATCGTTTACGCCGGCATGGGTATGAATCTCACCGACCCCAAGGACACCTACGACGCCAGTCGCTACAAGAGCGTGTCGTTTTATGCCAAGCGTGGCCCCAATGGCTCGCGCAAGGTGCGCTTCAAGATCCCCGACGCCAACACCGATCCAGACGGTCAGCAGTGCACCGCCTGCTACAACGACTTCGGTCTCGAGATCAAACTCTCGGAGGAGTGGGAGAAGTTCACGATTCCGTTCGAGAAGTTGAAGCAGGAGCCGGGTTGGGGCTCGCCGCGTCCCGGTACCGTCGCGTTCGACAAGATGTACGCGTTGCAGTGGCAGGTGAAGTACCCGGGTGAATACGACGTCTGGGTCGACGACGTCGCGTTCGCGGGCTGCGAGGGCGGCGCGAAGTAACGAAACACCAGTGGTAGCTGTGTGAAAAGCCAGTGAACAATCGAGGGCCCGAGCGCAATGGATCGCCATGCGCCGGGCCTTCGGCCCTTGTATCCCTGGCTTCAATCGACTTTCTATTCGAGTGACGTGGAGTGGTTATGCAGAAGTTTAGATTTGGGGTATTGCACAGGGCGAAGGTTGCCGGGCTCGTTCTGAGCCTCGGCCTGTTGGGCTGCGGTAAAAAGACTGGTGAGACGGCGGGCGCGGTAGCTCCCGCTGCCGAAGGCGAAGCGCCGCCTCCTCCCGGCGGGAATCTGTTCAAGGCTTCGACCTTCGAAGACGGCAAGAGCCTACCGTGGATGAGCGTGTTCTCGGCACCCGCCGAGGGTGAATCGGTGGTGCGCGACGGCGCTTATTGCTTGGACGTCAAGGCCGCTGGCACCAACCGTTGGGACGTCCAGTTCCGCCACCGCGAGATGGTGTTGCAGCAAGGTCACGAGTACACGCTGCAGTTCCGCGCGTGGGCCAGCGCCGACACGAAGGCTTACCCGAAGGTCGGCATGTCTGGTCCGCCCTACGAGGAGTCGTTCGGAC
>CBINDO010000505.1:0-2056 GCA_966249405.1 uncultured bacterium
AGGGGTATAGGGTTCCCGCTCCAGATCGATTCCCAGAACCTGCACGAGACCCTCGTCGTCTAGCTACTACGCTGCTCGACCGCTCCCGAGATGTCGTCCCAAGTGAGCGCGAAGCGGGCTAGATATTTGCGCACGCGGTCGGCGTCGTTGCTGCTGCGCTTTTGCTTGCGGCTCTCTGCAAAGAGAATGCGGCCCGCCTCCGAGAGACTGGCGCACTGCGCGCACACTTCGACCACGTCCGCCAGTTGTACGAGGTCGAAGCGGTCGAGGGTGCGGAGGGCTTCTTTGCCGAGTAACGCCTCTAGTCTCCCGAAGCGGCCGTGATCGTCGGCGGGCCGCTCCCAGCTGAACTCGAGCCGTGAGACTTCCTCCTGCACGTCCTCGACGGCGATACGGCCGCCCGCGGCGAGGGTCGCCATGCGTTCGACGGCTGCGCCGAAGTCGCGGAAGTTGCCGAGCCATGCCGCTCGCGGTGAGCGGGCGAAGTCGAGGAAGCGGGTGCGAGCCTCCTTGTTGATGGTGACTCGGTCGCCGTGTTGCGACCGCCAACGTTCGAGCTCGTAGTCCAAGTTGGGGCCGAGATCTTCCGGACGCTCCTTGAGACCTGGCAACGTGAACGCCCACAAGTTGATGCGCGCGAGCAGGTCTTCCCGGAACGTCCCCTCGGCGACGGCGCGACGTAGATCGCGATTGGTGCCGCTGATCAGCTGAAATTGACTGCGCTCCTCTCGATCCGCACCCACTGGCAGAAATAAACCCTCCTCGATCGCGCGGAGCAACATGGCTTGTTCGTCGAGGCCGAGTTCGCCGATTTCGTCGAGGAACAAGACGCCGTCGTCCGCCTCTCTGAGCAAACCGCGGCGCGCGCTCACGGCACCGGTGAACGCTCCTTTGCGGTGCCCGAACAACGCGCTCATCGCGCCGTCGCCGCGCAAGGTGGCGCAGTTCACCTCCACGAACGCGCCTTCCACCTGACGGCGCCGCTTTTTGAGCTCGTAGATCCGCGACGCGAGTTGACTCTTGCCCGCGCCCGTCGGGCCCATCAAGAGTAAGGGTGAACGCGAGTGAATGGCGACGCGCTCGATCAGATCGATCAAGCGATTGAACGCTGCGTTTTGGGTCGCGATGCCAGACTTGAGGAAGGTATTGCCCTCCTCGTGTTCTTTGGCGAACCGCGACGCAAGGCGATCGTATTTCGATAAGTCGAGATCGATGATCGAATAGGTGCCCACATCGCTGTCACGGTTGGGCGGCCCCGTTTGAAGCAACCGCGCCGGCAAGTGGTGAGACTCCGTGAGCAGAAACTCGCAGATCTGGGCTACGTGGGTGCCGGTCGTGATGTGGACGAGGTAGTCCTCGCGATCGGGGTCGAAGGGGTAACTCAGCGCGAAGTCGTGGAGCGCCGCGTACACCTGTTCGAAGTCCCACGCGTCCGTGTAGTCGAGGTAGTGGGTGCGTACGGTCGTCTCGGGCGAGACCTGTGCGATGTCGGCAACGACCGTGTCGGTGAGCTCCTGGAATTGCGGCTGGGTGAGGAGTTCGAGCCGCGACACGAGCAAGTCGGGGTGGCGACACAAGTCAACCGTCGGTCGCCACCGACTCCAGCGGCCGCGCCCCGCGGTGTCGAGGGTCGAGCCCAGGATGCCGATGACCACCAGAGGCTTCATCCGCCGGCTTATACCATTGGATAAGTTCCGAGATGCTGGGATATGTCTTCGCGTCAAAGGGGCGTTGTCGGGATTACCCTGTTCATCTAAAAAAATGTGCAAGTTCATATAGTTACGTGAGAATTGTCGCGGCCCGAGCGTGTTTGGCACGGCACATGCTCCTAGGCTCGTTCGCAACCCCGCGCCTCTCGAACGCTGGCGCCATCGAAACTCGGAACCGCAGAGGCGGCCTCCGCCCTCGAAAAGGAATCACGACCGTGGAAACGACGACCCCTACTCCCTACCAAACGGACCTGGTTGCCGGTGGTGTGCCCATCAAACGTTGGACACACGGAGTACCAGTGGAAGACGACGCCTTCGATTTCAATGGCTGGCGCGAGGTGGAAAAC
>CBINDO010000506.1:0-1718 GCA_966249405.1 uncultured bacterium
GCAGCGCTCGCTTCCCCAACGCTTGTAACGACTCTTGATTCATGATGCGGCCTCGTCTTGCATGTAGTCTTTGAGTTGATCGATGAGCTCGCGCACGCGACGTCGCGAGCAACCCATGGTTTCGGCGATCTCGTCTTGCGTCATCCCGTCGACCGCCGTGTAGACGGCCACCTGCGCCAAGTTGTCGGGCAGCCGCGCCAAGAGACGCCGCGCGAGCACGGCGGTTTCCGGCGAGACACGCGGCACCTCGACGTCATCCTCGGGGTCCGGTAAAAACTCGGCGCGCAATCGCCTGCGGTTGGCCTCGTTGCGCAAGCGCGCCAAACAACAATGCGTCGTTGCCGAGTAGAGATACGTGGCGATCGAACTTTGACCCCGGAACTGGTCGGGCTTTTCGTGGAGCGTCAGGAACACGTCTTGAAGCACTTCGCTCGCTTCGGCGGCGCTGCCCAAGAGCGCCCGCGCGCGACGCAGCACGATGCTGCCGTAGCGCGCGTAACAGTCGGCGAGGCTCAGTCGTCCTCCGTTGGTCCCAAGATGCTCCACGAATAAACTCCAACCGTTCGATCTGGGCTCAGGGAAGGGGCGCTGGCTCGCCGAGTGAGATGGTGAGCTGGCGCTCGCTGGGATTGGCGATTACCTCCCAACGCTGCGCTTCTGGACACTCGCCCTCGGCTTCGTCGATGCGCTCTTCGATTTCTTCCGGAGTGTCGTCGCCCGCATTGCCGTAGACCGCATCCTGAGCGTCGAGTCGGCACAGCAGGCTCTCCGCCCAGACGTTCTTCTCCGCCCGGACCGACTGGACTAGGCTGTAGCCCTGCTGGAGCTCGATGCCGTCCTTGGCGAAGTCTGCCGTGGAGAAGTACACCAACAAGTCCAAGGCGAAGTTTCCTGACAGGGTCGCAATGGGCGGCAATTGGCCTTCGACACTCTGGAGCGTGCACCGATCGATAGTGCCGTCAGATGAGACGACGTCGTCGGGGTCGCCATCCTCACAAATCGCGATGGTGGTGGAACATGCGCCCGCCTCACAGGATCGATCGTACGTGAGACACGAGTCCCCGACGCACTCGAAGCCGCCTCCCGTGACGCCACCCTGCGGCTCTGACTGACCAGCTACCAGCAGTGTCTCACATGGTTCCGCTTTGCAGGAATAGGTCTTCGTCTGGCACTGGTCACCATCATCGGAACAAATGGTGTTGGTCCGCGTGAAGATCCCAGTGTCCGGATCGGGCTCGCCTGCTTCATCGACGGTCGTGTTCGACCAGAACGCTTGCTCGAACGTCATCGTCGATGGATGATCCTTCGGTGCCATTACGAGGAACGCGACGGCCACGTCGGCGTCGTTCGGGGCGCCTTCCACACTTCGCAACGCGCCTGCGGGCGGCGGCTCGTCCACCCGAAAGGCAAACTGGCTGGGGAACTCGCCGGTGATGTGGCCATCCACCAGATACATCTTGTCTTCCCCGAGGAAAGCCAGCACCGGCACGCGGTCGTCGCTGGAGCCTTCGACGGACACGACCTCACCCCGCAACTCCAACCCCACCTCGCCCGTGTACTCCGGGCCAGCCACCGAACCACAACCCGCGAAGGACGTCGCCCCGCCGGCAAACGCCAACACCGCCGCACGACGACTCCACGTCTTTCGCCAACCCGGTGCACGCAGCGACGAGAGACCAACCTGAACGTTCTTCACCGTTTCAAAAACAGACATTTCC